>CAIKXD010000276.1 GCA_903831265.1 uncultured Bacteroidota bacterium | reverse complement strand
TTTTAGTATGAAAAATGAAGCGGCTTAGTCAAAAAAATATTTAGAAAAATGTGTCCAAGTTTTTGCATTTAAGACAACACAATGAAACAGTTGAATTTGTTCGATTGACAGTTGGACACTTGTGACTTTCAATTTAGTCCAATTGCGGCCAAGCCTTATTGTACTAGTTTTAGGTTGTATCGGCATTAACCATTGTAAATTTATTAAACAGCTTTGGGCTATTTAATAAATACAATTGGTATAATTTGATTTTAGAAAGCGTTTTACGTTGTATTTATTAGTCAAAATAAGTATTACAAAAGATACTACTTTTAAAAGTAAAAAATAGAAAAGCACACGCTTCTATCGCTAATCCTTAACGGCCTTTAACTTACAACTAATGGCATAATGATCCGACAGTTTTTTTTGATGTGTTACATACTCATACGCATCAAATTTATTGCTGTGCAAAATATAATCTATTCTGTAACTAGGGAAAATTCCAATATAAGTTTTGCCCCATCCTTTACCAGCTTCCACAAAGGCGTCGGTTAAGTTAGTCGTCATAGTTTGATAGGTATAAGAAGCGGGCGTATCATTAAAATCGCCACACACAATTACAGGATATGGCGAGCTTTCAATACTTTTTGCAACACTATCTACTTGTTCGGCACGCTTAATAAACGCACGTTTTAACCTACCTGCAATTTTTCGGGTTCCTGTGTATTCATCTACTTCAACACTGTCTTTTCCAAGCGCATCTATAAATTTATAATCTTCTTTTAAAAGATGTATGCTTTGTAAATGCATGTTGTAAACTCTAACTGTATCTTTATTAATTAGCATATCAGAATAAATGCATACATTATTGCTTTTTACTCTAAAGTTAACATGGCCCGAACCAATAATTTTATGCTTGCTATAAGTAGCTATTCCCCAATGGTGCTTTTTTCTTAAGGTTAATGTAAACTCATAGTCGTTGTATGGAAAATTTAGAATTTCTTTAAGTTTTTCAACATTTATAAACTCATTGTCATCATCGGCATAAAACTCTTGAAAGGCAATAATATCTGGGTTTTCTTTTTTTATAAATTCGAAAATTGCTTTTTGTGTTTCTTTATTTTTACTCCAGTTGTATAGGTCAAAAAGGCGCACATTAAAGCTCATTATTTTTATGGCTGCTGTATCTTCATCTAGTTTTTTATCGTTCCAACGCATTTGAAAAATGGTATTGAAATGAAAAAAACCAATAGCCAAACTAATTCCCGAAAATACAAGCAACCAACTTTTGCGCAAGAGCCAATAAAGCAAAAAGATAATATTAACTAAATAAATGGCAGGGTAGGCCAATCCTAAAAAAGAGAGCGGCCAAAATTTTGCAGGACTTACATATGGGTTCAAATAGCATAGGAGCAGCGCACCTATGGCTAAAAGATTAACAAAGAAAATTACTTTTCTAAAAAACGACATCTTATAAAAACATCAAAATTCCTGACTTTTAAAAAACAAGCTTATGATCAGGAACAAACCGCAATTAGCACTTTAAAGCTATTAGTTGGTAAGTTTCATTTCATTTACCAAATTGGTAGCACCTGCATATTTATCCATTACAAAAAGAACATAACGAATATCAACACAAATGGTACGCTTTAATTCAGGATCGAAAACTAAATCGCCTGTCATGGCTTCCCAATTTCCATCAAAGGCTATGCCTATTAATTCACCTTGGTCGTTCATCACGGGGCTTCCAGAATTTCCACCGGTAATATCATTGTTGGTTAAAAAAGCTACTTTTAGAACACCATTTTCGGCATACCTGCCAAAGTCTTTTTGTTTAATAAGCTCTATCAAGCGCTCTGGTACATAAAAGTCCGAGGTTTTATCTTTATTGTATTTTTCTAAAATTCCATCAGTGGTTGTAAAATACGAAAAGTTTACGGCATCTTTAGGATGATAAGCTTTAACATTTCCATAAGTTAAACGCTCTGTACTATTGGCATCAGGATAAAATTTATTGTCTTTTTTAAATTTCATTAACCCTTCTAAGTAGCTGTTTTTTAGCTTTTCGGTTTGGCTTGCATACTTTTGTTGTACCGGACTTAAACTAGCACTACTATAAGCATTTAACTCATTATTAAAAATAACAAGAGGATCTTTATCTAAACTTTTTATATTGGGTTTAGCTAACCAGCTATTGAACTTTTCTTGCGACACAAATAGGCTCTTTTCAAAAAGTTTTGTAGCCCATTTGTTTACTTTTTCTTGGTTGCTTTTGCCCTTTTCTGCTAATATCTTAGCGATGTTTGGAGGCAATTGTGCTAAAGGAATATCGTTTACATAAAGTAATAGCATTTCACTAACTACATGAAAGTCTGTTTGGGTATTATAATCTTTGTAAAATTCTTCTGAAGCTTTTTTGGCTTCTGCTATGCTGGCTTCAAGTGCTTTGGTGTCAACAGGTGTTTTTTCTAAAACAGTTTTTACATTTTTCAAATGCTTAATTAAGGTTGATGCTTCACAACTTTTTCCGGCTATATTTAAATAAAACAACTGCGATACAACATCTTTATAACCTTCTACAACTTTCGAATATTCGCTCATTACATCAGCATACTTTTTATTGTTATCATTAGCTTTGGCCCACGCGGTAAAAGCATCTTCCTCTTTTTTTCTTTGAGCAATTACATTTAATCTTTCTAAACCCTCATTTTGCCCAATATAATATTTCCATGAGTTGGCTAAACTGGCATGCTTAGATGAATATTGAATACGTACTTTGGTATCAACTTCCATGTCTTTTTTCCAAGTGTCTAGCTTTTTTCCAAATAACTTAATTTGTGTGGGATTTATGTATTGCATTTGTAACTCCATAGCTGGCGAAGTAATGTATCTGTTAGTTCTTCCTGGAAAGCCCATAATCATCGCAAAATCGCCCTCTTTGTAACCTTTCATCGATACAGGAATTACATGCTTTGCTTTATATGGAACATTGTCTGCGGAGTATTCGGCTGGCTTGTTGTCTTTATCTGCGTAAATGCGCATCAAAGAAAAATCTCCTGTGTGGCGAGGCCACATCCAGTTATCGGTATCGCCACCAAATTTTCCAATCGATTGTGGCGGAGCTCCAACTAATCTTACATCTTTAAAAGATTCGTACACAAAAAGATAAAATTCATTGCCATTAAACATGTCTTTTACAACCGCTTTATATTTGCCTTCTTCACCTGCTTTTTTTGAAATTTCTTTCGAAACGTCACTAATCATTTTACTTCTGTCGCTTGCGCTGGTATTGTCATCAATGCCTTTTAAAACTTCGGCTGTTACATCTTCCATACGAACAAGAATTGAGGCTGTTTGACCAGGAATTTTTAATTCCTCGCTGTACGATTTGGCCCAAAAACCATTGTCTAAATAGTTGTGCTCAACGCTACTGTTTTCTTGTATGGCATCGTAAGCACAATGATGATTTGTAAACATTAAGCCGTTGGCCGATACAATTTCTGCTGTGCAAAACTCAAGACTTACGATGGCATCTTTAAGCGCAGTTTGGTTTACCTGATAGATCTCCTCTGGTGTTAATTTACAGCCCTGCTTGGCCATATCAGCGGCATTCAATCGTTTAATAAGCATGGGTAACCACATTCCTTCATCAGGTGTGGCACTTAATTGCAATGAGGTAATTACTAATAATGATGTAAAAAGAAAAATTAGTTTTTTCATAGAATGTATAAATGTTGTGTTGAATTATTAAAATAAACCATGTATTTCGGCATCAATTTTATTTACAATTACACCAAGATCTTCGTTGGATTCTGCAAAATTTAAATTGTCAACCTCTATAATTAATAGCTTTCCATGGTTGTAGGTAGATATCCAAGCTTCGTAGCGCTCATTCAATCGTTTCAAATAATCTAAACGGATAGAATTTTCATAATCTCTTCCTCTTTTTTGAATTTGATTAACCAAAGTAGGCACAGATGCTCTTAAATAAATCAATAAATCGGGTGGCTGCACAAAGCTGTCCATAAGGTTAAACAATGAAAAATAGTTTTCAAAGTCACGGGTGGTCATCAATCCCATACTATGTAGGTTAGGCGCAAATATGTAAGCATCCTCATAAATAGTTCTGTCTTGAATTACATTTTTACCGCTCTTTCTTATTTCTAATACTTGATTAAATCTGCTGTTTAAGAAGTATATTTGAAGGTTAAAACTCCAACGTTGCATGTCTTCGTAAAAATCGTTCAGGTAAGGATTATCATCAGCATCTTCGAAGTGTGCTTGCCAATTGTAATGTTTGGCTAATAGAGTAGTGAGTGTGGTTTTTCCGGAACCAATATTTCCGGCAATGGCTATATGCATAATCTAAGGCTTTAAAATTTTGAGGGGTCTAAAGTATAAAAAAAAATAAGGTTAACAGTTATCAATATACAGTAATTCATAATTTTTCAAAACTTTATGTCTTTATTATTGAAACTCCTTTAAAAAGCTTACTTTTGGGGCAATATTTATGATACAATGATTTTATTAAATCTATTATTTTTGAATTTAGGCGGCTCAGAGGTTATGCTTATTTTAGTGGTGGTGCTTCTTTTTTTTGGCTCTAAAAATATTCCTAACTTGGCAAGAGGCCTTGGTAAAGGCATGCGTGAGTTCAGAGAAGCTACCGATGGTATCAAAAGAGAAATAGAAAAAAGCGCCGAGCCCGTTACCGAAGAAATGAAAAAAGCTAGTCAGCAAGTACAGCAGCAAATTAATGACCATAAAGCTGCAAATCAATAAAAATTAAACATTTGAAAAATATTTTATCAGGACAACTTAATCTAGTTGTATCGTGCCATTATGGCTTTGAAGAACTATTAGCTGACGAGCTTAAATCTCTCGGCGTAGATAACATTGAACTACATAATAGGGCAGTAGTTTGTACCGCAGATTTACCTTTAGTTTATAAAATAAATTACAATAGTAGGCTAGCCCTGCGTGTACTAATTAAAATAGCCACTTTTGAAGTGCCCGATGGTAATACCTTATATGAAGAAGTGTATGATTTACCTTGGGATGAACTTATTCAACCCAACAACACCATCACCATCAATAGCATTTGCAATCAGTCGGCATTTGATAATACCATGTTTGTTTCTATGCGCGCTAAAGATGCAATTGCCGATTTTTTTAGACATCGCACTGGCATTAGACCTTCGGTTGATAATGAACATCCCGATTTAAGAATACAGGTGCATATTTTTAGAGAACAAGCCACTGTGCTACTCGACTCTTCTGGAAACTCATTACATATGCGTGGTTATAGAATTGGCGTTAATAAAGCACCAATTAACGAAGTATTAGCTGCAGGTTTAATTATAAAATCTGGTTGGACAACCGATCAACCATTTTACGATCCTATGTGTGGTTCAGGTACTTTTTTAATTGAAGCTGCTATGATGTCAACAGCTACACCAGCAGGATATTACCGTAAAGAATTTGGTTTTGAACGCTGGAAAATTTTTGATGAAGAAGCCTTTAAAGCCATGGTGTTGGAATCGAATGCCAATAGAAAATTAAAAACAAATGCCCCTATTGAAGGTAGTGATAGTGCACGAAAAAGCTTAACCATTGCCAGAGATAACATTAAGCACACCGATTTTTCGGGAATCATTAAAACCGAATTAGCCGATTTTGAAACAGCCGATGCTCCAGAAAATCCGGGCACTATTATTATTAACCCACCTTATGGCGGCAGGCTCGATAAAGATGATATTGAAGTGTTGTACAAAAGAATTGGCGATACATTAAAGAAAAATTATGGCGGCCATAGTGCATGGATAATTACTGCAAACCGAGAAGCAGCTAAGCACATTGGATTACATGCAACAAAAAAATACATTGTATTCAATGGACAGTTAGAATGCAGATTTTTAAAGTACGATATCTACGCAGGCTCCAAAAAAGCAAAGCACAATACTGTGGAATCAGAATAAATCTAGCTAGTCTTTAAGTTTTAAAAGTAAATTATTTAGATTCATGTGAGGACTAGTTCCTGATGGATAATATAAGGAGATTAGCGCTATTTTCGAAAGCAAATTTTCCTCAATGAAATTTTAATTTTCGAATCTATAACATAATTGTATTTGGGCGTTCGTCTGCTGAAGCAGCCGCCAGGCTGTATGTTCCAATTTTTTTGGCCTTCCAAAGGCCAAAAAAGATTTCCACGCCCATCCTTAACGCAATTGTAAGGCCCAATATCGCAATACATCAATCGTAAATCAACAATAGTAATAAAATAAAAAACCCGCTGAGTAGTATACTCAGCGGGTTTTTTTATTAGTTAAAGTTGGTTATTATTTCTTAACCATCATTTTGCGTGTTACGCTTTTGTTGCCAGCTTTTACTGTATAAAAGTATAAACCAGAAGCTAAGTCAGAACCATCAATGGTAAGTTTATGTGAACCCGCAACTAAGTTTCCTTTATCCATAGTAGCTACAGTAGTACCTAAAGTATTGATAATGTCTACAGTTACATGGGCTGTTTCAGTTAAACTGATATTGAATGTAGTTTGTTGGTTGAATGGGTTTGGCGTGTTGCCTGTTACATCAAAACCTGCAGCTTTATCAATGTTTTTTACATTAACAAACTCTGTTTGGTCAAACTCTATACCATCAACATAAAAATGTCTCATTGGGTTAATTAAGTTTACATCATTTGGCCAATCTAAAGGTAAAGATATTGTAGTTGGTATTTTGTAAAGTGTTCCGTTTTGTAATGCAATATTAGATGTAAACATGAAATAATTTTGCGCATCTTCGGTAAACTTTTTAGTAAAAGTCCATTTTTGATTAGTAACATCATAACCTTTACCAAAAATGTTTGGCTTGCTGTTTTCAATTTGCTCATTAATATCTGGTTCAGAATCTAACCATAAGAAAAATAGTTTAGAACCATCATCAGAACGACTCATTTGCATTCTTGCGTCAATTGCAAACGGTGTGCCTGTTTCATCAGTAAATGGCGAAAACTCGTCAGCATTTTCAGTATTTAATGAATCTACTAAGGTAGCATCCCAAGTTGTTCCTGTAGTATAGGTATCAAACATATAAAATGTTTTTGTAGGAGCAGCTAAACCTGGTGTAAGGGTGTAACCTAGTGAATCGGGGTTGTTGGTAAATCCACTCACTACAGTGCAGAAAATGTGTAAATTACCATTTTCATCAACAGCACAATCGTAACCTTTATCTTGACTAAACCATGCCTTTTTAGGACCTGTGTAATCTCCATCTTGACTAACCCAACTTTGATCTAAAGTAGAATCGATTGCAGGCAAAGTAGAAAAATTAAATGAAGGTAACATATTCCATGTTGTTCCTGCATCTGTTGTTTTGTAAACAATAGGAACATATCCTAAAGCGCTTGAATCTGTAATTGTGGCTTCAACACCGTTAAAAATAACATAACCAATGTTTCCAGCTTTGTTCCAAGCAGTTTGAGTAATTGTGTAAGTTTCGAATGAACCATCAGCACCTAATAAAAAATTTGGTTTGATTGAGTCAATAGTCCATGCAAATGTATTTCCTGTATCAGGCGTAGCGTAATTTAAGGTTGTACCTCTGTAAAGTTGACTTGCAGCTGTAGTTCCATTTGGATCAGCATATAAACCACCAGTTACAATAGTTTTTGAGTCTGTAGCGGTGTAACCAATTCTAGCAAAGCCTTGGTTTGTAACACCAGCAGATCCATCGATAGAAAATATTGGAAAGTTGTTTGTACTGTCTAATCTTGAAGAAGAAAAGTAATTACCTATCCAACCTGCTCCAGAGGTAATTGGTCCTGCAACTGTTGCAAATGCATTGTTGATATCGGTATTTCCTGCAGGGTTAAAAATTGCACCACTTGGGTAACGGCATAAATTTACAGCATCTGCAGTTTGAATAATTGAATCCCAAGTAGTTCCAAAATTAGTACTAAATGTATTTTGGATATAACCACTATTATCGTTAGGTAAAGTAAAAAAACTACTAATACGATGCGTAAACATAACAGCATTTAATTGCTGATTAGCTGTTAAGCAATTTGATTCAGTTACAATTAGACCATAAGCATTTCTTGAACCCGAAAAAGCGGTTTTAGTTACAGCTCTGTTTGATCCACCATCACTAAAATTTAAATATGGTCTTTGTTGGCCAATAGCCGAAAAGTTAAGTCCATCTTGTTTATTGAATTTGGAATTGGTTTTGTCTTGCTTTTTGGGAACAAGCTGCGTTTGTGCAAAGCCTGAAAAACAGAAGCCAACACCTAAGGCTAAAAGTAAATTTTTCTTCATTTGTTTGTTAATATTAGTTTATGTTAATGTTTTGTTGTTTTTAAAGAACACAAATCTAATAATCTTATCACATAAAACAAATTTGATTGCCTAAGTTTGATTAAAATGTTTTCTATAATTAGACCTAAATACTATTAAATTTGTCCAAAATAATAATATCACAGATGAAACCTGAGTTAATAGCCTTTGAAAGATTGTTGAAAATTATGGATGATTTGCGCGAAAAATGTCCTTGGGATAAAGTACAAACTTTTGAAACGCTGCGTCATCTCACCATCGAAGAGGTTTATGAGCTCAGCGATGCCATCATGAAAGAAAACAAAAGTGAAATAAAGAAAGAAATTGGTGATGTATTATTGCATATCGTTTTTTACGCTAAAATTGGTTCCGAAACTAATGATTTCAATATCACCGATGTAATTAATAGCCTTTGCGAAAAACTCATTTTTCGTCATCCTCACATATATGGTGATCCCAATAATGATGGTAAGCTAGTGGAGGTTAATAATCAAGAACAGGTAAAAGAAAATTGGGAAAAGTTAAAAATAAAAGAAGGCAATAAGTCGGTGCTAGGAGGCGTGCCTGTTTCTTTGCCGGCAATGATTAAGGCACAGCGCATTCAAGAAAAAGTAAGAGCCGTAGGATTCGATTGGGATGAACCCTCACAAGTGTGGGACAAGGTAAACGAAGAATTGGCAGAGTTTAAAACCGAAATGGATAACAATTCCGATTTCGATAAAAAAGAAGATGAATTCGGAGATATATTATTCAGCTTAATTAACTATGCGCGTTTTGTAGGTATCAATCCTGAAGATGCTTTAGAAAAAACAAATAGAAAATTCATTCATCGTTTTCAGTACCTCGAACAAGCTGCTAAAAATGTAGGAAAACAACTAAGTGATATGACTTTACAAGAAATGGACGTTTATTGGAATGAAGCCAAAAAAAATAAAATAACTAAAGGATAGTTATGAGCCTTTTATGGTTAACATAATAATTTGTAAGTTGTTACTATTAATGGCAAAAGCGCCTTATTTTGCATGCTTTTAAATCTGAATTAAATTGAGCACAATAAAAAAATTAGCTTCCCAAACGGCCGTTTATGGTTTAAGCAGTATTGTTGGTCGCTTATTAAATTATCTTCTAATTCCGCTTTATACCAATGTTTTTTTACCAGCCGAATTCGGAGTAGTTACCGAGTTGTATTCCTATGTAGCGTTTTTTGCTGTGCTTATGACTTATGGCATGGAAACAGCTTTCTTTCGTTACTTTCAAAAAGATAATATAGATCCGAATAAAGTATATTCAACTGCCCTCATTTCAATACTTTCAACCGCAGTTATTTTTCTTAGTGTGGGATTTATTTTTATTGATAAAATTGCTGTAATGCTTATGTATCAAAATAATGCATGGTATCTTTTGTGCTTTATGTTTATTATAGCAATAGATGCCATTACTGCGCTGCCTTTTGCCAAGTTACGGTCGCAAAATAAAGCTTTAAAATTTGCTACTATTAGGTTGGTAAACATTTTTGTTAATATTTCGCTGAATTTATTCTTTATTATACTCTGCCCGGCTTGGTATCAAAAAAATCCTGATTTTGTAAAACACTTTTACAGCCCCGAGATAGGAGTGGGGTATATTTTTATTTCAAACCTTATTGCAAGCATCATTACCATCGTGCTTTTGTTGCCTCAATTTATTATTAAATTCGATTTTGATAAAGCACTGTGGAAAGAACTTATTCGTTATGCATTTCCATTGTTGGTTGTTGGTTTGGCGGGTATGGTAAACGAAACAGCCGATAGAATTATGCTCAAATATTTATTGCCTGCAGGCAGCAATGTAATGGCCGAAACTGGTATTTATGGCGCTTGTTATAAAATTAGCATCATCATGACAATTTTTATTCAAACATTTAGATATGCTGCTGAACCTTTTTTCTTTAGTCATGCCAAAAACAAAGGAGCAGAGCAGCTTTACGCAGATGTGATGAAGTACTTTGTAATTGCCTGTGCAGCTATATTTTTAATCACGCTTTTGTATCTTGATATAGTAAAGTTTTTTGTAGGTAAAAACTATTGGGATGGCTTGCCCATTGTGCCTATTCTGTTATTGGCTAATTGGTTTTTAGGAATCTACTTTAACTTAACAGTATGGTATAAATTAACAAATAAAACTGGTTATGGTGCAGGTATTAGTATTTTTGGTGCTGTTTTAACTATTGTTTTTAATGTGTTGTTGATTCCTTACTTAGGCTATTATGGCGCGGCTTGTACAACACTTATTTGTTACACAAGCATGATGGTGCTTAGCTTTTATCAGGGGCAAAAACACTTTCCAATTAATTACGATGTAAAGAAAATTTTGGGATACATCTTTTTATCGGTGGCATTATATTTTGTGTCGCTTCTTTTTGCAGATATGCAATTTACTTTAAAATTAATCATCAACACAGGTATTTTTCTGTTTTTTATGATTGTTGTTTGGCTTCAAGAAAAAAATAATTTAATGGCATTAAAGAACTAATATTTAAAAGTGAAGCTACTTTTATTTTCTTTTTTATTATTTTCTTTTTGCAAAGGATTTGCACAGGTAAACGATACTCTTTTTTACAGCAACAGAGCAGTTTTGATGGTAACTACTGAAGTTTATAATTGTGATTCTGTTTTATCATTGTATAATAAAAATGGAGATAATATCTTAACAAATAACCCCATTTTTTATTCTTTTTATGATGATAAATTTGGAAAAAAAAGATTCATTAAAGTCGAAAAAAGAATTTTTATGGAAGATTATTGTGTAACAGAGTCAGATACAATATATAACTACCTTCCCTACAATCAAAATTTTGAAAACCGACTGCAGTTGTTTTATAAATATTTAGAACAAAACGTAGTTTATCCTAAAAACGCACTCAAAAAAGGAATTCAGGCCAATATTAAAATTAGTTTAATTGTTGATGCAAATGGCTCAATTACCAATGTATTGCCTTTAACCAAACATGAATGGGGATTCGAAGAAACCTTAATGAGAACAATTAATGAAAAAAAGCAATTTGGATTTATAATGCATAAAAACAAGCCGGTTAAATTTTATATGGAGTTTCCTTTTGCTTTTATTATTACAAAGCGATAAAAACTTTTAAGATTCACTCCTTAAAATAACAAAGTCATACAAATCTTTAAATGTTCGGGTCTATTTAGCACGCCTTGTTGGGTCAATTTTTACACTCGATAGTATTTATATTTTATTAATTTTACCGATTGAAATAAAGGTTTAAAATCAATTGAATTGTTAAAATTAGAATTTAATTGTTTTTTGAATTTATTGAATGGTGTTTAATATAAAAAAATGAACAAAATTATAAGATATCTCCTGCAAGGAATATTGTTTACAGTGCCTGTGGCTATTACAGTTTATGTAATTGTTACCATCACCAATTGGGTGGGCAGTGCAGTTGATCTTTTAGGGATTTCTATACATCCGCTCATTGATCCACTGTTAGGTTTAATTGGTGGTGTAACTACACTAATTATTATTGGCGCTATTGGTTCTTCTATCTTTTTTTATCCCTTATTTAAACGTATTGAACTCTTAATAGAAAAAACACCTTTTCTTAAAATTGTGTATACTTCTGTTAAAGATTTACTATCTGCTTTTGTGGGCCAAAAGAAAAAGTTTAACAAGCCTGTTATTGTAAAAGTTAGCGAAAATCCTTTGATGGAGAAAATGGGATTTATTACCCAAAGTAATCTAAAAGACTTAGGAATTGCCGAGAATAAAGTGGCCGTTTACTTTCCCCTTAGTTATAGTCTTTCTGGCGACTTGTTTATAGTTCCAGTAGAAAATATTAAGTTGGTAAATGTGCCAGCTGCAGAGTTTATGAAATTTATTATTTCGGGTGGGGTAACCGAAATTGATGAACATACTGATCACAGTTAAAATTATGGTTGAAGTAAATAATATATTAATGGTTTGCTTGGGAAACATTTGTCGTTCGCCAGTAGCAGAAGGCATTATGAAAAACAGATTAGATCATTATAATCTTAACATTGCTGTAGATTCTGCGGGCACTTCAAACTATCATCCTGGCGAAAATCCTGATCTAAGAAGCACAAAAAATGCATTAAAAAATGGTATTGATATCAGCAATATTGTTGCCCGACAATTTAAGGTGCAAGACTTCGATAACTTCGATATTATTTATGTGATGGATGAACAAAATAAAATTGACGTATTGAATTTATCGCGAAATGATACTGACAAATCGAAAGTTAAATTGATGTTGACTGAATTGCCAGGCACATCATACAAAAATGTTCCCGATCCTTATTTTGGTGATGAAGCAGGTTTTCAGTTGGTTTTTGATTTACTGAGTGAAGCCTGCGAAAATGTGGCCCAAAGATTAAAGCATCAAAAAACCTTACAAAAGAAATAATTTATGTGCGGAATAACAGGCTATTTTTCTCCGTCAGGAAAGTTTAATGATCAACATCTTGTTAAAGCAAACAACAGTCTTACCCATCGTGGTCCCGATGCTGGAGGTGTTTATTATGAAGGTTTTGTTGGTTTAGGGCACCGAAGATTAAGCATACTCGATTTGTCTGAAACGGCCAATCAACCCATGTTGAGCGCCAATAACAGATTTGTGATGGTGTATAATGGCGAAGTGTATAACTTCAATGAAATTAAACAAGAGATTTTAAAATACCGACCAGATGCAAAGTTTAAAACAAGCTCTGATACCGAAATAATTTTAGAAGCTTTTTCTCTTTGGCGCGAAAATATTGTAAATATGCTAAATGGTATGTTTGCCATTGCCATTTATGATAAAGATAATGGAGCGCTGTATATTTTAAGAGATCGCTTAGGCATTAAACCCATTTATTTTTATTGGGATGAGAAGGATTTCTTTTTTGCATCAGAATTAAAGGCCATTAAAGCCATTAGAGATGTTATTCAGCTGGAATTAAACCCAGAGGCTATTCCCTATTTTTTTCATCTTGGATTTATTCCTGAACCACATAGTATTTATAAAAACGTTTACAAATTTCCTACAGGTAGCTATTTAAAATTAAATAAGCACGGTTTTGAACTAATTTCATACTGGGAACCTGCAAGCAAAATTACTAAAGAAGTGCTAAACGATGAGGTTAAAGCAAAACAGCAACTTAAAGATTTAGTGATATCATCTGTAAAATACAGAATGATTAGCGATGTGCCTTTTGGTACTTTTTTAAGTGGTGGTATTGACAGTAGTTTGGTTACTGCGGTAGCGCAAAGTATTTCATCAGCGCCTATTAAAACATTTTCTATTGGCTTAAATGAAAAAGATCATAACGAAAGTCATTTTGCCGAACAGGTAGCCACTTATTTAAAAACAGATCATCATACGTTTAATGTGAGTCAACAAGATGCGCTTGATTTAGTGGCCGACTTAGATAATATTTATGATGAACCTTATGCCGACACTTCAGCGATTCCAACTTTAATGGTTTCTAAATTAGCTCGAAAGCATGTAACAATGACACTTTCGGGCGATGGTGGTGATGAACTTTTTATGGGCTATGGGGCACACATTTGGGCGCAACGTTTGTCCAATCCCTTTATTTCTGCATTAAGAGGGCCCATTAACTTGGCGCTAGGTATGGGCAATAACAGAACACAACGTGTGGCTAACTTATTTAAATCTTATTCAACAACTAATTTCGAAAGCAATATTTTTTCGCAAGAGCAAAACTTATTTTATGAAAAAGAATTGCATCTGTTGATTGGTGATTTGGCCGCCGAAACCATCAAATACTTTCCCGAACTTAAAGATTTAAAAAGGAAGTTATCTCCCACCGAAATGCAGGCATTTTTTGATTTTACAGTTTATCTTAAAGATGATTTATTAGTTAAGGTTGACAGAGCCACAATGAAACATTCGTTAGAAACAAGAGTGCCGCTCTTGGATTATCGTATAGTTGAATTTGCTTTTAATTTGAATGAAAAATTAAAATTGAAAGGCAATGTTTCCAAATATTTACTAAAAGAAGTATTGTATGATTATGTGCCGCGAGCGTATTTCGATAGACCCAAAAAAGGCTTTTCGGTGCCAATGTACCAATGGCTTAAAAAAGATTTAAAAGTTTATGCCGAAAAGTACGTAACCCAAGCCATGTGCGAAAGATATGGCATTGTAAAATGGAATTATGCAAAACAAGTAATGGATCATTTTTACAAAGATGGACAAGATTATTACTACAACAGAGTGTGGCTTATTATTTGTTTGCACAAGTACATGGAACTAAATTTCTAATCTTAATTTGAGTTTTTCAGTAAATAACCGTAGGTTTGGAACGCTTTAAAAATTAATGTAGTATGCTAATTTCGGTTGTTATACCAGTTTATAATGAATCTGACTTAATTGAAGATTTGTATAAGGCCGTGATGTCTGCAATGACCAAATTTACCAATGACTTTGAGGTTATTTGTGTAAATGATGGCAGCAAAGATGATACCTTATTAAAATTGCAGGTTTGCCATCAAAGAGATAAAAGGTTTAAGGTTTTAAATCTGTCGCGCAATTTCGGACATCAATCTGCCTACACCGCAGGGTTGAGTTATGCTAAAGGTGATTATGTTGCCATGATGGATGGCGATTTGCAAGATCCTCCAGAGTTAATTGCCGATATGTACAAATGTGCAATTGATAATCAATCCGATGTGGTGTATGGCCGAAGAACTGAGCGTCACGAAACATTTTTTAAAAAGCTTTCAATTAAACTATTTCATTTTATTTTTAATAAACTAAGCAACATTAATGCACCTGCCAATGTGGGTAATTTTAGTGTGATGAACAGAAAAGCATTGGAAGCATTTCTTGCCTTAGAGGAAAAAAACAGATATCTACCTGGCCTACGTTTCTTTATCGGTTTCAAACAAGATTATGTTGATTACAGTAGAGATGACAGAACAATTGGCGAAGCCAAAATGAATTTTAGCAGGTTATTAAAATTAGCCCTTGATGCTTTGTTTTCATTCTCAAAATTACCAATTAAAATTTGTATTTATTTGGGTATGATAGGCATTATTTTTACCCTTATTGGCGGTGCTGTTGTATTGTACAAAAAACTTACAGGCGAAGCAATTACTGGTTGGTCGTCAATTTTAGTAAGCATGTATTTCCTAGGAAGCGTGCAACTGCTTTTTATGGGAATTATTGGTGAATATGTTCACAGAATTTTTGTTGAAACTCAAAACCGTCCTGTTTTTATTGTTAAAGATTTTTTCGAAGATTAAGCTATGATAGATGCTTTAAAAGCGTTTTACCGAAATCATCGTTCAATATCAAAGATTGTATTGTTAGGCCTTTTTCTGAGGTTGTTTTTTACGCTAGTAATTGCGCAATATTACTTTAACAGACCAAATATTAATTTAGACAATGATACTACCGCTTGGATGACGGGATTGTATAATTTAATATACAATGGTGAGTTTACATTAATGCTCAACAATGAATTGGCCGCCTATTGTCGAATGCCAGGCTATTCGTTATTTATGGCGCCCGCTTTTGGTATCGTTTCTTTCTTTTATTATTTACAGGGTATTGAACTTGAAAATTATTCCGATAAGTGGTACATTATTTTAAAGATTACGGCCTATTTACAAATTGTATTAGACACTGTAAGTATATATTTGATTTATTACATCTCACGTAATATATTTAAACAACACAAAATAGCCATTATTGCTGCGCTTATTTATGCCACTTACCCATTTGTAATTGTATGGAATCCTGTTTGCTATTCTGAAATACCATCCTTGTTTTTTGCCTTGCTTGCCTTGGCGCTAACCTTAAAAAGTGATAAAAAGTATATGCTTGCCCTTGCCGGTGCTAGCCTCGGTTTTGCTGTGCTCAATCGTCCACAATTTGCATTAATTGCACCTTTAATGATTTTCTTCTTTTATCAAAAATATCATTCAAACTTTAAAAATAAGTTGGTCAACATGTTGGCGTTTTTTCTGTTTTTTAGTTTGATCTATGGGGCTTGGCCTTTAAGAAATTATATACGATTTAATAAAGTAATTATTACACAAGATTTAAGGGGTTTTGATAATTGGAATGAGGATGTAATTGCTTTTATGCAATATATATATAGCGTTAAATCTGAATGGCAACCACAGTTTTCAGCTATCTTGCAAAATAAAGAAGTAGTTTTTCCTGCGGCCTCATATTTTACAAAAGAAGATTCTTTAAAACTCGAAAGGGCTGTTTACCTTGCCAAAAATTGTGGCCGAGGATTTAGCGAATGGGCAGGCTATTGGAAGGCAACCATCCCAATTTTTGATACTGTTAACGACTGTTCAAAAGAAGTGGCAGGGCTTTTTGATGAATTAAGACAAAATCAGATAAAACAGCAACCGTTCAATTTTTATGTGAAGGTACCTCTGCAAAATTTAAAAAAAGCATTGTTTAAAACCGATCTGAGCGACAATGCTAGTTTCGCAAGAAAATTAGGTGCCTATCTTTTATATTATAGAACTTTATTAATATTAATTGGAATGATTGGGTGCTACATAATCTTTAAGCAAAAAGAATTCAGACCATTTGCTGTTTTTGCAACTTCTTTCTTTGTTTTATTGTATGTTTATTTGTGTTTTGGAACAAGTCCTCAATGCAGAAATATCGAAATGCGTTATTTTTTGCAAGCAGATGTAATTATGTTAATTCCTGCAGCTTACTTTTTGGCAAGATTTAAAGTGATGGATAAAATACTAAATCGTTATTTGCCCGAAAAATAATTTCTACTTTTCAACCTTAGCAATTGGATTTGCTAAACCTTTATAATCCTGCAAATCCATCTTTACAGAACCCACCAAAATATTGGCTTGCGCTCTAATTGGAATTCTATTGGCATCATCAGAAATCCAAACATTTAAATCCTCTTCATCTTTAAAAATCCTTCCTTTTTGAAGCACTGGTCTAAACTTTATACATTTAAATTTACCTAAGGATGTTGAGATGGTTTCTTTTCCAATAAACTTAATTTTAAGTGGGAAAATTTCGCCATCTACAAAACTATTTATGGTGTAAATATTTCCTGCTTTGGCATTGCTAAAATCAATACATCTTGCATAATAAAAGGCCGAAATCATATCTTGTATATCGTTAATATCTTTTGGCACTTCATAAGCTTTACCTTCGCTAATTACCTGTTTTTTATAGTGATTGTAAACATAGTTTTGATTTATTTTATAACCGCCTTCATCTACTCTTCTGATGAATGCCATAGGAACTAAAGCCTCTTGATCAATGTATGATTCATAGCGGTCGCGTACTTTAAAAAACCAATCAAATGCACCAGTGCTTTTGCCTAATCCAATAACATGGTATGTTGGCCTTCCTCCAAATTCACGTTCTTCCTGGGTAACTTCTAAAGTAGCCGTACCTGCATCAATTGCTCCATAATGCAATCTGTAGGTAAGTATTTCGCCTTTTTTAAAAGCAGTGTTTTTTTTAGGAATAAATGCTTCGGGTGAATTTAAATTTTGCGCATTAAATGCAGAAGTAGTTAAACAAATTGCGGAAAAAAGAATTAATTTGAAGGGCAACACAATTATAGTTTTCATAAAACAATTTTTTGTTTCATCACCACATTGCAAACAGTGTTCCAAAAATAAATTTAATTTAAAATAGGGCCTTATTTAAGCAGGTTTTGATAAAAGGCTGCCTTGTCGGGTTGCTTCATATTTTGATAAGTAATGGCTAAAAATGTGATTGCTTTTTTATTAGATGGATCTAATTCATAGGCTTTGGAGAACCAAATTACGGCATCATTAAATTTACCAGATGCACCGTAGCAACTTCCTAAATTAACCATGGCATCTATAAATCTTGGGTTAAGACGCAATGTTTTATCGTAAATATCAATAGCTTCTGCATAGCGCCCTTTATTAAAATAATAGGCACCAAGATTGCTTAATGCCACACTATTATTAGGATTGTATTGCAAACCTTTATTAAAATAAACAGCAGCGCTATCCATGTTATTCATTTTAAAAAAACCAACTCCAATTTGCGTGTGGCCATCAGAATATTCAGGAAAAATAGCTACAGATTTTCTTACTTCTTCGATGCCTTTTTTTAAATAAGCCAGCCTTTTAATTGAATCTTTTTCCTCATCTGCAATCTTTTTTATGAGCTCATTTCCAAGGTAATAATGCGTTTTAGCACTTATAGGATTTAAATCAACATCATGTGTGTACAGTGTAATATTGTCTTTCCAATCAAAGTTTCTGCTGATTGTTTTTACACTGTAGAGCAACATTATCGCGCCAAGCACAAAAAAGTAGTTTTTACTTTTTACCGGATTATTATTTGATTGATATACATCAGATTTTAAAAATTTAGCAATTAAATACGATAGTAAGATGCAAAATCCAACAGATGCTAAAAACGTAAAACGTTCTGCCTTTGCTGCTCCAATGGTAAAAAATATATTTGTATAGAGCGATAAACCAGCAAAAATAAAAAGCAAAGAAAAGGAAATTATGGGGTGCTTTTTATAGGTAATAAAAATTGCGGCAATCATGCTTAAAACGATAATTATTCCAACAATGATGGGCAAGTTAATTCCATTTTCAAGAGGAAAAGAATTATAGGAGTAATCATAAACAAGGGGGTGGGGCAATACAAAAAGTTGCATGTATTCGCCTATTACTTGCATACTTCCCATTAGTTTTAAACCAAAATTTGTTTGAGCTCCAATAGGATTATCAATTAACGTAACGCTTTGAATTCCTGCAAAAGAGTCTAAAACACTTTTTCTGATAAGCATATAAATTAAAAAAGGAACAACAACCGAAGTAGCAATTCCAATAAACTTTGACATGGCTTCTTTTTTAAAGTACCAAATCATAATAAATAGGATTGGAATTGTTAAGATGGCCGACTCTTTGGCTAAAAAGGCTATAAATAGCGAAATAGAGCTGAACACAAGTAAATAACTTTTTGATTCATCAATATATTTCAAAATAAAATGAATGCTTAAAAACGAAAACAAAAAACAAAGTAATTCATCTCTGCTTTTTACATTACCAACAACCTCTGTATGAATTGGATGGGCAATAAATAGCAATACTGCGCCAACAATAACAAAATGATGCAGTTGAGGAAGTAATTTTTGCAACAATTTAAAAAGAATAATGCCGCAAAAAATATATATTATTAGATTAATAAAATGCCCCAAACTCGGATTATCTGGCGAAAGAGACCATTCTACAGCAAACATGGCTAATGAAAGTGGTCGATATAAACCATCATTAACATTTAAATATCCTGCGCGATAACTTGTTTTAAATATTTGACCTAAATTTTTGGTACCCTGATTTACAATATTATTTTCCTTAATCACCGAAAAATCATCAAGCACATAGCCATTTGAAAGCGTATTGCCATATAACACAAATACGGCCAAAGCAATGGTTAAATATACCCACAGCCAACTTACTTTTTTATCGACTTTTATAGATGAAGTAGATTTGGCTACTTCATGAGATTGTTGAAATTTTTCCTTTTTGGTTAGTTTTTTTGGTTGTTGCATAAGCTGCTGTAATATATTTTAATGTGCTTTAACAGGAAAATTCATCATCACATTCATACGCATTTTAATTCCGTTTTGCATGGCAGGGGCAAATTTTAGTGCTTTAACTACTCTTTGAACTTCTTCATTAATACCGCAGCAAACGCCACTAATCACATTGGTATTGCTAATAGTACTGTCGGGCAAAACATCAAAACTAAGCATCACTTCACCTTCAATCAATTTTTGTTTGGCCTCATCGCTATATTTTACTTCGTTTAAAACATATTTGTATAGTTCCCAATCACCCTTCGGGTAAAATGGCTCTTGTTCTGTTACTACAGCAATATTTTGCTTGTCGTTATAAGGTTCTTTTGTTTGTGCTTTGGCATCAATAAATTGGCTTATAAATGCAACTATGTATACTACTATGTATTTTTTCATTTTTATTATTTCATGTTTACAAATTGCACAGGTATTTCAAAGTTAGCGGCTCTAACACTGCTAATTACGGCTTGTAGTTCATCTATTTTTTTTCCGGTAACGCGCACTTGCTCATCCATAATTTGTGCTTCAACCTTTAGTTTTAAATCTTTAATGTGCTTTACAATCTTTTTAGCAGTTTCTTTATCAATGCCTTGTTTAATTTTAATGTCTTTTTTTAACAGGTTTCCAGAGGCATATTGTTCCTTGCCAAAATCTAAAGCTAAAGGATTAAGTCCTTGCTTAATCATTCTACTTCTTATGGTATCTTCAATGGCTTCAATTCTCATTTCACTTTCGGTTAGTATATCAATACATAGTAGTTTTTTATCTAGCTCAATAGTGCTTTTTGAGCCTTTAAAATCGTACCTACTTGTGATGTCTTTTCTTGCTACATTAATAGCGTTGTCTAGTGTTTGAATGTCTATTTTATTAACAATGTCAAATGATGGCATGGGTAAATTTTAATGTTTAAATTTAATTAAATTTATTTCTGTTATCATCAATAATTGGATGAATTATTTTAAACCAAATTTTTGGCATAAGCGCAATATAAAACATCCCAAAATATCCTGAGGGTAAATAATATCCGTCGTGTGTATTAAGTGTATGATAAGGCTTTGATGCTTTCATATGATGGTCGGCATGACGGGAAAGTTCTATCAATCCTAACCTACTGGTAATTTTATTGCTTTGCCATGCATGATGCGCTTCAAATTTTTTATTGTCATCTCTTTTTAAGCCATAGTGCTCAATATAATTTACATATTCTAAAAGAAAAATAGCAACAAAGCTATAAAGCATGTAGGCTAGTAGCAGCTCAATCCCAAAAATTAAGAAAATTGTAACTACTATCATTAATTCAACAAAAGAGATAACAAGCACAAAGTTTTTAAACTGACTCAGATTTTTGTCGAACAAACGTTTTTGTTCTAATGAAAAGGCACTTAAAAATTGTCCTGGAATGGTACGCATCACAAATTTGTATAAACTTTCGCCATACATTGCGGTGGCAGGATCGGCTTGCGTTCCAACATATTTGTGATGGCCTTTAATATGCTCTATGTAAAAGTGTCCGTAATTCACTTGAATTAAATTTAAAATACCTAGTGCGCGCAAAATAAAATTTTTTCTGTGAATAAGTTCGTGGGCAACCACTACGCCATTGGTGCCAGCATTTACACCAGATGAAATTGCAGCAATAATTATAAATATTCCGGTAAGTTTATTGCAGAAAACGCCATAAAGCAAGCTTAGCGTTACTGTTAGATGCAAAAAGCTAATTAAAATAAGGATTAAGGTTGGCATTAATTCGTCTTCATTATGCTCGTTTTTTTTATTTTCATTGTGCAAAAACCATTCTGCCAAAGGCAATAACAGCATCGAATAAAAAATATTTAGACCACTATAAAACCCTCCAAAGAAATTTCCAATAAGGCATAGAAAAGAAGGGATACAGGCAAATAAATATCTCGAATAGACCATTTAACTCAAATTTAGGGAATGTTTATGACTCAAATATAGGAATAAAATTAATCTGAGAAAGCCCAAATTCAAGCTTAAGCTCAAATTGTTTACCAGGTATTGTTGGTCGGCAAAATTTTGCAATAATATCAGGTACTCACGGACTTTTTTGGATTATATAAAAGCGAGCTGTTTTGAAATTTTAAATGGGATTAAGCGCTCTAGGTTGAATCAAAATGAATTGAGTAGATTTCTAATTCGCAATTAGGGTTAAAGCTAAATGCTTTGCATGAATTAGTTTTGAGAGATTGGTTTTTGCATATTAAATTTGCTTTAGGCCTCTTGTAATTTCTCTTTTTCCCGGAGGTCCCGGTAAATTTTCAACTTTAAATCCTACCGATTTTAATAACCTTTTTACAGCTCCTTTTGCGCAGTAAGTAACTAATATGCCATTGGGTTTTAATAAAGAGTACATTTTTTCAAAAATAGCAAAAGACCACATTTCAGGCTGTGTATCGGGGCCAAATGCATCAAAGTAAATAACATCATATTTTGCTTCCGAATCCTGAAATTCTTGAACCGTTGAGCTAATTAAAGTAAATGAAAAATGATCTGTAATTTGTATTTTTTCGTTAGAAATTGAGCTATGTATTTGCCTAAAAACATCATTTATTTTGAAGGAATTAATCTCATTTTTATAATTCAGTTTTTCTAATAAATCGAAGGGGATAGGTAAAGGTTCAATAGCAGTGTAGTTAACGCTTTTGCAACTTTTTGAGTTAATAAAAGAGGTATAGGTTAGTAAACAATTTAATCCTGTTCCGAAGCCTATTTCTAAAATATTTATGTCAGCTACTTCTGAATAGTTGAAGCCATTTTGAATGTAAACAATATTGCTTTCCTGAATGGCTCCGTGGATAGAATGGTATTGCTCATTGAGTCCAGGAAGTATAAGTGTACTAGATCCATCAGCAGTAATAAAATGTTCGGCACGGGGAAATAAATTCACATAAAAAGGAATTAATTACTTTTTTGCAGCAAGGTATTTATAAATTTCTAGTTGCGCTCTTTTCTTTATTCCGTCTGGAGCTTGGCGATATGGATTGTCCTGTTTCTCGTTTAAAATTCTTACTTTGGTACTTCCGTTCCACTGGATATCAAATATTTTTTTGATTTCATTTTTTAGCGAAAGATCATAAATAGGGCAAGCCACTTCTGTTCTAAAATCCAAATTCCTTATCATCCAATCGGCCGATGAAATGTAAACTAATTCGTTGCCATTATTGTGAAATAACATACTTCTAGCGTGCTCTAAATAGGTGTCAACTAAACTAATTGCTTCAATGTTTTCGCTCATGCCTTTAACACCTGCTACAAGGGAACAAATACCACGAATTATTAATTGAATTTTAACACCTGCATTGCTTGCAGCATATAATTTTTTTATTAATTCTTCGTCGGTAAGGCTGTTTAGTTTTAATTGAATTAGGGCAGGCTTTTTTGCTTTGGCATTTTTTATTTCATTTTGTATTAACTTTAGTATTCTATTTCGCATAAAAAATGGCGCCACCAGAAGGCTTTTATAAGTGCCCGTCTTGTAGTTATTTTTAAAAAAATGAAACACTTTTTCTACCTCTGATGTAATTCTGATATCGCTGGTAAACAAACTAAAATCGCTATATACTTTTGCTGTAGACTCATTGAAATTGCCCGTGCCAATATGTGCGTAGCTTACAGTTTTAGTGCCTTCTTTTCTGCTAATATAAATTACTTTAGAATGCACTTTTAATCCTGGTACACCATATATCAAAGTAGCTCCTTCGTCTTGTAGTTTATTAGCTAAGTTTAAATTTGCTTGTTCATCAAATCTTGCTTGTAACTCAACCACGGCGGTTACAGCCTTCCCGTTTTGAAGCGCATTAACCAAAGCATTAATTATTTTTGAATTTCGTGCTGCTCTGTATAACGTTATTTTTATGGAGGTAACCGCAGGATCAATAGCTGCTTCCCTTAAAAAATCAATAATATGATCGAAGCTTTGGTAAGGAAATGTAAGTAGAATATCGCCTTTTTTTAAAACTTCAAACATGCTTTTATTTCCCTTTAATTTGGGATGTTCGAGTATAGGCAGCGGGGTGTTTACAAGTTCACTAACTCCAACCTTTGGAAACTGCATAAAGTCTTTAAAGTTGTGGTACCGTCCGCCCGGAAGCAAGGCTTGATTTTTATCAATTTTCATACTTTTTGTAAGAAAATCAAGCATATCTTTAGGAATTTGACTGTCGTAAACCAAGCGCACAGGCTCGCCTATTTTGCGTTGCTTTAAACTTTTAGATATTTTTTCAGTGATGCTTTTTGATAAGTCGCTGTCAATATCTAGTTCAGCATCTCTTGTTAATTTTATGGTATATGCACCATAGGTATCATAGTTAAATACAAAGAAAATATCCTCTAAGCAAAATCTTATTACATCATCTAATAATATAATACATGTTTCTTCTTTTTTATCACTTGATGGAAGTTGCACAAAACGGGGCAAATCATCAGGCACCTGAATAAGTGCATATCTAGAATCCTTATTTTTAACCTTGTGCGATAATTTAACAGCTAAGTAAATTGATTTATCGCGCAGGGAGGGAAGCTTGTTGGTGTGTTGTATCATTATTGGCACCAACATTGGGCGCACCATTTCCTTAAAGTAGTTTTTTACAAATGAACCTTGACTTTTACTTAGCGATTTTTCATCTAAAATAAATATATTTTTTTGCTTTAATTCTAATAGAATTTCAGCAAAAATTCTATCAAATTCCTTTTGATGTGTAACAACAATCGATTGAATTTTTTGGAGCACCTTCGCGGGATTTTCACCAATATAGTATCTGGCGTTTTTACCTAAATTAATCATTCTTTTATAAGTGCCAACACGCACCCTAAAAAACTCATCTAAGTTATTCGAAAAAATTCCAAGAAATTTTATCCTCTCAATTATAGGTAAGGTTTTGTCAGCAGCTTCTTGTAACACCCTTGCATTAAAAGATAGCCAGCTAATATCCCTATTAATCATTGTTACTTTCATATGCCGAAAAGACTATTTTTTTGCAGTTTTATTGATGTTTTTTGCTAAAGTGGCCATTGCTTTTTTTTGCACCACTGCAGCATTACTCAAATTGTTTCCTCTGCGTACTCGTTTTTGTTTAGTTGAAGCCACTGCATTGGTCTTTGCAGGAGCTTTTTTTGGTGTAATTTTTTTTAATGGAGCCGATTTTTTAATAGGCAATTTTGGTTTACTTTCTAATACTTCAACATCCTTTTTTAAATTGGTTGCAATCTTTACAGGAGCGTTAGAGGTTATTTCTTCTAACTGTTTTTTTAATTTTTTTTGCGTTTTTATAAATTTTTTGGCCAAATCTTTGCAATGATTCCTCAGGTTTTTAGAAAATACAACCGTGGTTGCAGGGTCTATTTCGAAGAATATTTTTTCAGTTTGCTTTATTAGCGAGTGTTCTAAGTCTTTCTTTTGATTCTTTTCCATCAGGTTTTTTATTTAAGTTTGCAAATATAGGTTAATCATAATTATTTCACGCATTGGTAATAAATTCTTAACATTGGAGTCGATAAAAATATTAAAGGTGATTTTTAAAAGTACGATAAATTCAAGCAAAGCTCTTACAAAATTGATGTTGTTAGGAATGATTTTTTTTTTATACAATTCAACTAAATTATACTCACAGTCAAAAATAATAGTAGGTGCAGAAAGTATGCAAGACTATTTACCTTTATTGAAAAATAAAGAAATTGCTTTAGTGGGCAATCAAACCTCTTTAGTTAATGGAAAGCATTTACTCGATACCTTGGTGAACTTAGAAATAAAAGTAACGAAGGTTTTTTGCCCCGAACACGGATTTAGAGGTATTGGGAGCGCGGGAGAAAAAATTGCCGATGACGTAGATGCCAAAACTGGAATTGCAGTTAAATCTCTTTATGGTAATAATAAAAAACCTGCAGTAAAAGATTTAGAAAATATTGAACTTATTTTGTTTGACCTACAAGATGTAGGAGCGCGTTTTTATACTTATATCAGCACAATGCACTACGTAATGCAGGCATGCGCTGAACAAAATATACCATTAGTGGTGCTTGATAGGCCCAACCCTAACGGATTTTATATTGATGGTCCTGTTTTACAAGATTCTTTTGCTTCATTTGTTGGTATGCATAAAGTACCAGTAGTTCATGGAATGACTATTGGAGAATATGCACAAATGGTTAATAACGAAAAATGGTTGGGTAACAATTTGCAATGTAAATTAACTGTAATTAATTGCAAAGGCTATACGCATAAAAGTAGGTATGTGCTACCAGTAAGTCCATCTCCAAATTTACCAAACCAAAGAGCCGTTTCTCTATATCCAACCTTGTGTTTTTTTGAAGGTACTGCAATAAGCGTAGGAAGAGGCACCAACAAGCCCTTTCAGCAATATGGACATCCATTGCTTTTAAATAGTGAAACTTCGTTTGTTCCTAAAAGTATCATCGGTGCTGTTAATCCGCCATTTATGAATGAAGTTTGTTTTGGGTTTGATTTAAGTAACAATAATGATTTATCTGATAGTTTGCAGGATGGAATTCAACTTGATATTTTATTAAATGCGTATGCTAATTTTCCAAATAAAGAATTGTTTTTTAATTCGTTTTTTAAAAGGTTGGCAGGTAATGAGTTGCTACAGGCACAGATCACACAGGGTTTTACAGATAAACAAATTAAAGCAACTTGGCAAAAAGAGCTCAAAGACTTTAAACAAATAAGAAAGAAATATTTGCTTTACGAAGACTTTGAGTAATTTAAATTTCGTATTCTTTTAAATGTAAAGGGTTGTCTAAAGGAGGTGTAATTTTAATTGTTTCAATTGCCTTTCCTAATCGTGCAATAGTAATATCTTCACCACCATTATTTTCCCATTCTGGTTGGTGTTTTTTTCGGTTTTCGATAAATGAATATTGAGCAATAATGAGAAGTTTTTCTTTGTTTTGAATGATAAAATAACATTTAGAAAAACTTTTTTTGTGCGGATTTATAGCTGATACGTAGGCGCGATAAACCTTTCCAAATTGATGGTAATTGTATTTTTTTATCATGAATAATAGGGCAGGAGCACATTCCATATCCTCATTTTCATATAAACTTGCCACTGCTGTATCTGTCTTTTTTTGGTAGGCTACACCAAACTGATCTTGTAAATGTTGATTGCCATAGCTATTCAATTCATCAACCAAAGGATTTAACTTTCTGATGTCTTGCTTTAAGTAAGCACTATAAGCCAATGCTTGCAAATTTAAAAATGATTGCATAAAGCTTACAATGGGCATTTCGGGTACTTGATCCATAATTCAACGAATAAATTTTGGGTGCAAGGTAGTTACAATAAAATCTAAACAGCCTTATTTTAATTCATATTTTTTCTTATATTTCTCATACAGTTGATGTTGAATGTTATCAATATCAATTAATCTGCCTTGAATAAAAGCGTTTTTGATGGTGCTACTTTTCATGTCCAATAGGTCGCCATTGCATATTAAAATAGTGGCATCTTTTCCATTTGCAATACTGCCCACTTGTTGATCTATACCTGCAATTTGTGCTGCATTATAGGTAATTGTACTTAAAGCATCTTCTTTCGAAAGACCATATGCAGCTGCAGTTCCAGCCATAAACGGTAAATTTCGCACCTGCCAAAATCCGTCACAACTTAAGGCAAATAATATACCTGCATCTTTCAGTTTTTTGGGTAATGTAAAAGCAGCATCAATAGCTTCATCATCACGGTTTGGTAAGGCATGCGTTTTTCCGAGGATTATAGGCACATTATTGTCTTTTAATAAATTTAATACTAAACCTGCATCAGCCGCGCCAACAAGTACAAATTGTATTTTAAATTTGTTACATAAATTAATGGCCGCTATAATTTCTTTTACATAATCGGCATGAATGTATAATTTTTTAGTTCCATTAAAGAGGCCACGCATGGCTTCAAAGTTTAAATTTTTACTTTCTGGTTTTGCAGTTAACTGATAAGCATAGGCATTGTCAAAGAGATTTTCAATGCTTTCTAATTCTTTACTAATTCTTTCCTTTTGTTTCTTTTCAAATTCCTCTTGTTCAGTACCATTTCCAAAATATACGCGCATGCTTGGCCAATTAACATGTATTCCTTCATCTGTTTTATAGGCTGCATCTTCCCAATTCCAGGCATCTAAATTTACAATAGATGAGCTACCGCTGATAAGACCACCCTGAGGTGTAATTTGGGCCATCAGAATTCCATTGGAACGCACAGTTGGCGTTACTTTGCTATCGGTATTGTAGGCAATTATTGATCTTGCACTTGGATTATTATCACCAACTTCTGCATAGTCATTCATCGCCCTAATGGCTTCAATTTCAGCTAATCCTAAATAAGTATTAAGTGCTATTAAACCTGGGTAAACATGCTTTCCTTTAGCATCAATTATTGTATCCCAAATTTGCTTAGATTCTGCTTGATTAACGTATGATAAATAGATAATCTTACCATCTTTAAAACCAACAGAGGCATCGTTATACACTTTGCCAAGTCCATCGTGAACTGTGCCGCCATTTATTAAAATGCTTTTAGTTTGAGGTTTGGCAGGAGTTGGATTTTGGGCAATTGTATTTATTGAAATGCCCAAGTTAAATGAGCAAAATAAAATGGTGATATATAGATTGTTTAATTTTTTCATTGTAAGTTAATGTTTAAATTTTGGATAGATTAATTAGAATCACTTTCATGTGGCAATAATTCGTATTCATTGCAGTGTTGAAGTTGTTTCTTTTTAATTACGGGCTTCTTTAGCACCTCGCCATTATCTTTTTCTTTCTGCATTTTTTGAATTAATCTATTTCTTTCTTCTGCAATATCTTTTTGAAGTTGTGTATCTTTATCAATATCAAAGTAGCAAATGCCATCAACATAAGTTTGCAAAGTTTTGGTATAAACAGAAAGTGGATGATCGTTCCAAAGCACTATATCTGCATCTTTTCCTTCTTTTAAACTTCCAACTCTATTGTCGATATGTAATAATTTGGCGGGATTAAGTGTAACAAATTTTAGAGCATCTTCTTCGCTAACACCGCCATATTTGATAGCCTTAGCTGCCTCTTGGTTAAGTCTTCTTGCCATTTCAGCATCATCTGAATTAAAGGCAGTAACCACTTCCATTTGATTTAGAATTGCGCCATTATAAGGTATAGCTTCTATTACTTCGTATTTGTATGCCCACCAATCGCTAAATGTAGAAGCGCCAACACCATGTTTTTTCATTTTGTCGGCTACTTTATACCCTTCTAGGATATGCGTAAATGTGTTAACCTTAAATTTAAAACTATCGGCCACATGTATTAACATATTTATTTCTGATTGTTGGTATGAATGACAAGTAATAAAGCGCTTCTTGTTGATTATTTCCAACATAGCATCTAATTGCAAATCCTTTCTTACCGGTTGTTTAAGAGGATCTTTTAATCCAGCTTCATATTCTTTTGCACGGGTAAATGCATCAATATAAATTTGCTCTACACCCATTCTTGTTTGGGGATATCTAATGGTGTATTTTTCGCCCCAATTGGTTTGCTTTACATTTTCGCCTAAGGCAAATTTTATAAAGCCATCAGCACCCTCAAATTTCATTTGGTTTGGAGTTTTTCCCCATCTTAATTTTATTAATTGTGTTTGTCCGCCAATAGCATTTGCCGAGCCATGTAATATGTGGGCTGTGGTTACTCCTCCTGCTAACTGACGGTAAATATTGATGTCATCGCAATCAATAATATCGCCAATACGCACTTCTGCACTACTTGAATGAGCGCCTTCGTTTACATTTCCGGTGGCTGCAATATGCGAATGCTCGTCAATAATGCCAGGTGTAATATGTTTTCCTTTAGCGTCTATAACTCTGGCAGTAGGGCTTTGCAACCCTTTGGCTACCTTAACTATTTTGCCTGCTTTTATCCAAACATCTGTTTCGGTAAGAATACCTTCTTTTTCATTGGTCCAAACTGTTGCGTTTTTAAGTATTACTTCTTCTTGAATTGGTTGCTCAACAAGCCCATATGCGCAAAAAGGATAGATGATTTTTCCTGTCTCTATTTCTGTTTTGCTGCTGTCTTTTTTAGCTATTTCTGAATAGGCTTCAATTAAGTTTGCATTAAATGATTGCCAATTTCCATCAGGCATTTGCATGTTGCCATTAAATTTTTTATTAGCAAAAAGCGCATTCATTTTGTAGGTTTCGGCATCTTCTTTTTTACCTTTTTCAAAAGATAAGGTCAAGTTGTTTTTGGCAAATTTTGCATTGGTTTTTAACTTTAATGTATCTTTTAAAATGTCTATCTTAGGAGCATCAACAGTTCCACTAATATGCATGAATAAAACTTCTGCTCCTGCTTTAAAAGAATATTTTCCTCTAATATCATTTTCGTTATAATTTTTGATGATGTATCTGCTTCCTTGCACCCAATTTTCAAAAATTACATTTTCTTTCTCAAAAATATTTCCACTGCTAATGATAAAGTTGGCTAACATTCCCTTTTTTAGTGCACCAATCAAATCATTCATCAGCATGTATTCGGCTGGGGTTTGCGTAAGCGCTTTTAGTGCTTGTTGTTCTGATAAACCATTTTTAATTGCTTTTTGAATTTGTTTTAAAAGGTTCGATTTGTCTTTTAATCCATCACTTGTAAAGGCAAAATCGATGCCTGCTTTTTCAAAAAACATAGGATTTTGAGGAGCCAATTCCCATTCTTTTAAGGTGGCTAACGAAACATTAATAGCATCGTATGGGTCATTTAAATCAAGCGCTTCGGGGAAATTAAGCGGCAATATAAATTTTGATTTTAAAGCTTTTATTTCCGCTAGCCTTTGGTATTCATTTCCACCTGCCTTAATCAGGTAGTTGATGCCAAATTCTTCGCCAATTTTTGCAATGCGTAGTGTGTTTAATTTATCGTCAGACTCGAACAGTTGTGGTAATTTTTGTATATCATTCCAGCTATCTAGGGTAATATTTTTCTCTTTTACTTTAGCGCTTGCATACCATTTTCCATCATAATAGGTTTGACGCAATAAGGCAATAGAACCCATTAAACTTGATGGATATTGTTGCTGACTACTTCCTTTTTTGAAGGAGTAACAAGCTGCTGCCTTATCTTTAATTAAGGCTTTGTTATGATTGTCATCACGTAAAGTAAAAACTGCGGCTGTGCCTCTGCAAATGCCATCTTTCCTTAAACTTAAAACAGTTCCAAATCCTGCCTTGCGCATTGTCTCTGCACTTTTTACATCAATGTTAAAATTAGAATACGCATTAAAATCGGCTTTTAATGATTCATTCCAACCAAAGGCTCCTTTTACCGAAGATTCATACTGTGGCCCTTCTTTATACTTAGATTTTTCAGCTTGTACAACACCATAATCGGAATAAATATCAATAAAAGAAGGATAAATAGATTTTCCTTGTAAATCTACAATTAGGGCTTCCTTTGGAACAATAACCGCTATGCCCACTTCAATAATTTTATCATCGCAAATTATAAGTGTGGCCTTTTCAATAATGGTTTTATAATCGATATAGATTTTAGCATTGGTAAAGGCATAGATAATTTTTTTTTCATTTCTTAAGCCGTTAACAGGGAAGTTTTGTTGCGCATTTACAGCACCTATACAACAAAGGATAAGCACGAAAAGATGTAATGTTTTTTTCATTGAATCAGTTTTGAATTTGCGAATGTAAACTAAATACGATAAATTTAATTGAGTGAAACTAAATAATCTTCAGTTTCACAACATTTTAATCAGGAATGTTTGGAATTTAATTGAAAAATATCAAATGAAACAACGATTTTGTAATGATTGTAAATATTTTAAATAAAGGATTGAAAAAATGTTTTAAAATAAACTTTAAAAGTGTTTCCCTTGAAATTAATAGAATTTACCTCTTACTTTTATATAATTCCTGATTATTGCCTTTATTTACATTGAAAATTGAAATTAAGTTAATTATATGTTATTAAATAGTTATTTTGTGCACCTTTTAACAAGATTTTAGAAGAAATGAATAGCAGACGAATATTAGTTGTTAGCACCGTAATTGCATTTTTTGCGATTTTGGTGGTGGCATGTATATATATTAAAGTACCCTATAAGATAAGCTCCAGAGCTTTATTTATGCCTGCCTCAGAGTTTAATTTAGTGAGGACATTAGATGGTAATTTGATTTCTTCTTTTAAGGATAATGTGCGTGGTGTTGTAAAAAGTTACGGGGTAACTGAATTCCAGCGAGGCGATGTTGTTCAGTTCTTGTTAAACCCCAAAATGTTGAGTCAAAAATACGTAAATGCTGGCGATACTATTGGATGGATTGTGAGTAATGAAGAACAACGCAATTTAATACAATTAAAAGGCGAGTTAAACATCATGAAAGCAGAATTAGATTTTTATACCACCGGTCAAAAGCCAGAGGATATTCAAACTGCTAAGGAGCAATGGGAGCTGGCTAAAGAACAATTGGATATTCAAAAAAAATTATTGCAAAGAAGTACCGCTTTATTTGGTGATAGTGTTATTCCTCAACAAGAATATGATATTGAACTTAATAAACTGAAGGTAAAGGAAATTGAGGTAGGCATTGCCGAAGCAAGATATATGTCAATAACCACAGGCGAAAAAAAGGAACAAGAGCGCCTTGTAACGGCACGTATTTCTAATTTAGAATCACAAATAAAACAGGTGAGTGAGCGACTGGCTTATTTTACATTTACCACGCCTATGTCGGGAATGATATTATTGCAAAGAGAAAACGAAATAGGCGAAAATGTCATTACCATTGGCGATACCTCTCATTGGGTGGGTGTAATTCCCATACAACTGAAAGAAAAAGATTTTATAAAACTAACCGATACGATAGCATATAAGGAGCATAAAGGAAATATAGTAGGAATTGATAATAGCGTTAGAATTTTAGATAGAAAACAAGCCTTTTATGTAACAGGTTTATGGCCTTTTGAAGAAAATATTTTACCTGGCACAATGGCCGAAGTGGATATCAATTGCCCCAAGGTAAGTATCAAAGATTATTTTTTACGCTTGTTTAAGCCAGCCATGGGAATGTAGTATGAAGTTACGTTACGAAAGAAAATACTTGGTAAATAATGAAATGCTTGAGCCAATGCGCAAAAGGTTTATGCCTTTTTTGGTGCCCGATTTAAATGCAGATCAAACTGAATTAAAATCAGAGTATATTGTAAGAAGTATTTATTTTGATACACCTCATTTCGACTCATTAAGTGAGAAAGCAGAGGGTTTAGAAAATAGATTGAAATTGCGCATAAGAGGGTACAATAACTACTTTGCCGGTTGTGAAGTTTTTTTAGAAATAAAAAGAAAATTGGGCAATAGAATTGCAAAAAACAGAGCCATTACTGTGTATGATTTATTAGATAAAACACTTGAAACTGGTGAACTAAAAAGATCAAATGGGAAACCCAGTGACATTATGAAAGAAGATGCAGCCCGTTTTTTATTTCACCTGCATCGCGAAGCGCAAAGACCCGTTAATCTTGTTGTTTATGATCGTGAACCTTATCATGGAAAATTTGACCCAGGGGTTAGAATTACATTTGATAAAAACATACGAGCAGCTGTTTTTCCGCATTTGAGCGAACTTTTTAGCAATAATGGACTTTCGCATATTTGGAAAGATGCTTTTATTTTAGAGATAAAGTATTTTGAAGGAGGCATGCCTTCATGGTGCAAATCTATCATACAGGAATTTGAATTAAAACATGAGGCATTATCAAAATATGCTTCAGCGTTTTTACACAACGAAATATCAACCTATAACCAAAAAATGTTTTAATAAAGTGGATACGCAATTTCAAGATATTTTTATGTTTTCATTGAGCCCTGCAGAGGCGCTGGCAAATTTAGTTGTAGCGCTTTTTTGTGGAGTTATTGTTGCTATTTTATACAAAGCTACTTATAAAGGCATTAGCTATTCATCTGGTTATGTTATTTCAATTATCATGCTTACTTTAATAACAGCATTGGTAATTATGGTTATTGGAAATAACTTGGCCAGGGCTTTTGGATTGGTAGGTGCTATGTCGATTATTAGATTTAGAACAGCAGTTAAAGATACGCAAGATATTATGTTTATCTTTTTTGCTTTAGCATTAGGTTTAGCATGTGGCTCTGGGGCTTTTGCTATTGCCATTACAGGTACTTTGTTTATAGGAACAGTAATTTATGTGGCCTCTTTCTTGAACGAAAATTCGAAAGTAAGAAGAGAATATTTGGTACAAGTAATATTTAAAAATGCAAACCAACCAGAAGCAGCGCTGCATAAAACGTTTTCCATTTTTTGTAAAAAACATAAACTCATCAATATTAAAAAGATAGGAGAGAACGATGCACAACTTACCGAGTATTCATATTATGTTATTTTAAAAAACATGAACAAAGCAGGAATATTTGCTTCTGACTTAAATAAGTTAGAAGGTGTAACAAAAGTAAATGTATTTTTTGATGAAGTATAAATTTAAAGTTATTTCAATAAGCATCAATGCAATTCTTGTTTTTACAGGACTATCGGCATTTGCATTAACTGCTTGCGGAAGTAGTAATAAAAATAATATAAGTATTGTTTCTGATTCTTTACCAGATATCGGTAAAGCCACTAACGGAAATTTAAAACTACTGGCCGAACTTAATGTAAAGATAAAAGAAACTTCAGGACTGGCTCTTTTAGGGAATCTTTTAATTACTCATAATGATAAAGGAAGATCAAATCAATTGATGCTTTTGAATACACAAAATGGCAACATAGAACAAACAATTGATGTTGTTAATATACAAAATACAGATTGGGAAGATTTAGCAAGAAATGATGAATTTCTGTTCATTGGCGATATGGGTAATAATGAAGGCGAAAGAAAAAATTTGGCCATACATTTGGTGGCTATAAAAGATATCAATAAAACCACAAGCTCTGTAAAATCAACAGGAAGCATTAATTTTTATTACCCTGAGCAAAGTGAATTTGATGTTTCAAAAAAACATAATTTTGATTGCGAAGCTATTTTATACCACAATCAACAAATTTATTTATTTACTAAAAATAGGCTTGATGATAAAACCAATTTATATACTTTGCCAGCAAAGCCCGGAAATTATGCTGCTAAATTAATTGGAAGTTTTGAGGTAGGAGGTCGCATTACGGGTGCTGATATAAGTCCCGATGGCAAAAGGATTGCGCTTGTTGGTTACAACAAAAAATCTGATTGCTTTTTATGGACTTTTGATGGTTTTACTGGCGATAATTTTTTTGCAGGAACAGCTAAAAAATACACTTTAGGTGAATATGCCCAGGTTGGCCAAATGGAAGGGGTAGCGTTTAAAGATAATTCGAGTGTTTTTATTTCGAGCGAAGAAATTGTAAATGTGTTTGCAAGGTTATATTTGTTTAAGTTGGATTAATGAGTTTTCCAATTTAGCAACATACTCTTTGTTGGTGTTATCACCAACAAAACTTACTTTACCCGCTTGATAAACTGCCGAAGCCTGGAGACGTCCACCGTCCAATTTCTCTATTCAAAAACTAAATCCACTTACCTAACCACCCAAATTTTTAATCCTTCCAATAAAAAAAAAACCAAAAAACTTTCCTGTTTTCTCATAAAGTGTAATATTTACACTTTAAAAGTTTATTAAAAGGTGTTTTGCAAAAATATTGCTTAATATTATAGCCTAAACATAAGTTGAATACGAATTTAATTTAATGATATGATTGAAGGGAAAAACACAACTGGAGTTAACGATAATTTGAAAAAGCGAGCCAATAACTTTAACAGAAGTATTGGTGCCATAGCTAAAGTAGAAAAAATTGCCAATGGCTTGTTGTTGCAAACAGAAACTGAAAATATAGCAGTAGTTGTTTACAGTGCGCATACCATAAGAATCAGGATTTCAAAAAAAATACACGAGAAAGATGATTTTTCTTATGCAGTTGTTGGATTGCCCATAGAAACCGAATTTAGTATTGCCGAACTGGCTGATAAAATTGTATTAAAAACAAAAGCCTTAAAGTTGGTTTTGAATACTAATCCTTTTAGAGTTTCGTTTTACACTATAGATGATCAATTGATAAATGAAGATCATACTTCCTTTGGTACATCATGGATTGGTACCGAAGTAACCACTTACAAAACACTACATCCAAACGAAAAATATATTGGCTTAGGCGAAAAAACAGGTAACCTTAACCGTAGAGGAAATGCTTATACCAACTGGAATACCGATAATTTTGCTTATGCTGCAGATGATGATCCTATATATTTGAGCACACCTTTTTATATTGGTATTAAAGAACAGTTACCTTACGGGATATTTTTAGATAATAGCTATAAAACCGTTTTTAATTTCGGAGCTTCAAATGATCGTTTCATGTATTTTCAGGCCGAAGATGGGGAAATGAATTATTATTTTATTCATCATCTAAAAGTGGCCGATATTATTACTTCCTACACGGCTTTAACTGGTCGCATGCAATTGCCACCACTTTGGAGTTTAGGCTATCAACAATGTCGTTATAGCTATTATCCCGATAGTGAAGTGTTGAATGCAGCACGCACCTTTAGAGAAAAAAATATTCCTGCCGATGTAATTTATTTAGACATTCATTACATGGATGCATATAAGGTTTTTACATGGCACGACAAGCGTTTTCCTGATCCAAAAAAGTTGACCGATGAATTGCGCGCTTTGAATTTTGACCTTGCGGTAATTATAGATCCGGGCGTAAAAAGAGAAGAAGGTTATGCAGCTTATGATGAAGGTGTTGAAAAAGATTTGTTTGTGAAATACCCTGACGGTGAGCATTACAGCGGTGAGGTTTGGCCAGGTTGGAGTTGCTTTCCCGATTTTACTGATGAAAAAACAAGAAATTGGTGGGGCCAAAAGTTAAGTGTACTTACCGAAAATGGAGTGACAGGTTTTTGGAATGATATGAATGAACCTGCAGCTTGGGGCCAACATTTACCCGATTTAATTGAGTTTGAATATGATGGTGAAGGTGCCACACATAAAAAAGCACGCAATGTTTATGGTATGCAAATGGCCCGCAGTACATACGAAGGCGCTAAAAAATTATTGAATGGCAAAAGACCTTTTATTTTAACTCGGGCCGGTTTTTCTGGGGTTCAGCGCTATGGTGCAGTTTGGACGGGCGATAATGTGGCTACTGAAGAACATATGATGGCTGGTGTAAGATTAATTAATAGCATGGGCTTAACGGGTGTGCCTTTTGCAGGGTATGATGTGGGTGGATTTGCAGGTGAAGCCAGTCCCGATTTATTTGCTAGATGGATGATGTTAGGCGCATTTACTCCTTTCTTTAGAGCGCACAGCATGATTAATAGCAAGGATAGTGAACCTTGGACTTTTGGCGAAGAAGTAGAAGATATTTCGAGAAATTATATTCGTTTGCGCTATAAAATAATGCCTTATATTTATTCAACGTTTTTTGAGGCAACACAAAATGGATTGCCCATTGCACGTTCGTTAGCAATTGATTATACCTTTGATGAACAGGTGTATCAAAACCAATTTCAACATCAATATTTGTTTGGGAAAAACCTATTAATTATTCCAACAGAAAGCTTTAGAGAATACACTAAAATTTACTTGCCACATGGTAAGTGGTTTAATCTGTATAGCGATGAATTGCTAGAAGGTGGTAAAGAAATGCTGATAGAAGTATCTAAAGAGATTTTACCTATTTACGTAAAAGCCGGAGGTTTTATGCCATCGCAAACTGCCGTGCAATCATTAAAAATAAAACCTGAAACTACATTGCGCTTGCATGTGTGGGGCGAAGATGATGGCGATTTTATGTATTATGAGGATGATGGAAATACCTATGCTTTTGAGCAAGGGGATTATTGCAAAAGATGGATGAAAAATAGATACACCGATGGTAAATTAATTTTGGAAAAGCAGGAGGGAAGTTATATTTCTCACTTTACCACTATAAAGGTTATTTTACATGGCTTTAAAAATTTAAAAGCAGAGTTGTTGGTGAATGGCAATAAAGTGAACATGAAGTATGAAGCTATGAAATATATAGAACCTATTTCTGATTACGATCCTTATAACAAACCCCCAAAACCACCAATGTACATCGAAAATGTTCCTTTTGTAGAAATTGAAAATAGCAAAAATGAAATTGTTTTAACATGGAAGTTTTAATGCTATTTTTGTAACATAATAAGTTTTTTATGTGGATAATTAAAAGTGTATTAGTATTTGCAATCGTTATTGCGGTAGGATTTATTTCTTCGTGCAATAGTAAAGGGCATTTAAAGGTGCATAACACAGATCTTATTTTAGATCATGTATTGCCAATCAATTTGCAACCGCAAGAAACACAAATTATTACAAATGATATTTTAATAGATGAACAAAGATTAGATTCTTTATCGGCAAAACCCTATTTAAATGCCAAGCTATCGGCAGATAAAAAAATAATTACATTAACCGAAAATGGGACCCAACTTCCACCACTGTTTTATTTAAAACTTTACACTGGTAATTTTGAATATTCAATTGTTTTAAAACGGTCGCAAAAAATTATTCATGAGTTTAAGTACATTGCGCTTGGTGCTGCGCCAAAAAAAGTGCAATTGGCTGGCGATTTTAATGGTTGGACACCCAACAATACAGCCTTAACCTTTGATGGAAATGTTTTTAGTTGTAAGTTAACATTGAGTCCAGGAAAATATGCTTACCAATTGGTTGTTGATGATAAATGGATGCTTGATCCTATTAATCCCAACAAAGTTGACAATAATATGGGAGGTGTAAATTCATTGATAAGTATTGGAAATATTACTTCAGAAAAATCGCCAAAACTATTTACAAAATGGGGAAATGGCAATTTGATTAGAATTGAAGCGATCAACAAGCCAGAAAAGTTTTTTGTTTTATGGGATAATTATGATTTAACAAAACAATTTACCAATTTCGACAATGGTATTTTAGAAATTAGAATTCCAGATGCAGCTGCTAGCAGCTCAAAATCTTGTATTAGAGTTTATAGCTACAATAAAGAAGGTGCATCTAATGATATTATGATTCCGTTAAAAAACGGCAATGTAGTAAAGCAAACTGCCGATCTTAAACGTTTTGATAAGGCCGCAATGATTATTTACTTTATGATGGTTGACCGTTTTAAAGACGGTAATCCTAAAAATAATTTTCCAATTAAAGATACCGCAGTATTGTCTAAGGCCAATTATATGGGGGGCGATATTGCTGGTATTGATGAAAATATTCAAAATAATTATTTTACTAAATTGGGTGTTAATACCATTTGGATGTCGCCCATAGTTCAAAATCCTTATGAGGCTTATGTTGAGTATCCTGCTCCACATAGAAAATATAGCGGTTACCACGGTTATTGGCCAATTTCGAGTACCAAAGTTGATTTTAGATTTGGCGATGAAAAGCTCTTGAAATCTACTATTGCGCATGCTCATCATAAAAATATGAACATTTTATTGGACTATGTTTCAAATCACATACACGAAAAACATCCTGTGTATATTAAACATAAAAATTGGACAACTCCAATTGACCTGCCCGATGGACGAAAAAATATTAGACTTTGGGATGAAGAAAGATTAACAACCTGGTTTGATACATTTTTGCCAGATTTGGATTATACAAATCCAGAGGTAATTGAAGCCATGAGCGATTCGGCTATGTATTGGTTAGAAAAGTATGGTATTGATGGCTTTAGACATGATGCTACAAAACATGTGAGTGAAGATTTTTGGAGAGCATTAACCATGAAAATAAAATTGTATGCGCAAAAAAATAAGGTTCCTGTTCCTTATCAAATTGGTGAAACTTTTGGCAGTAGAGAGTTGATAGGAAGCTATGTGAGCAGTGGGCAACAGAATGCACAATTCGATTTTAACTTGTATTTTGATGCGCGCAGTGTTTTTGTAAACGACCGTGAACCTTTTACCAAGCTAAGCGAATCTTTGAATGAATCTTTTAATTATTATGGCTGGCATTCACTAATGGGCAACATCTCTGGTAATCATGATATAGCACGTTTTATTTCTTATGCGGGCGAAGATTTAAAATTTAGTGATGATGATAAAGAATTAGGTTGGAAAAGAAATATTATTGTAAAAAACAAAGTTGGTTATAAAAAGCTAGCGCAGTTGATGGCTTACATTGCAACAATTCCTGGAGTTCCAGTAATTTATTATGGCGATGAAATTGGCATGCCTGGTGCTGGTGACCCTGACAATAGACGCATGATGAAGTTTGGTAATTTGCCTACTGATGAAGCCAATCAACTAGCCATCACAAAACAACTTTTTAATCTTCGTAAAAATAATATGGCTTTAATTTATGGCGATTACGATTTGTTGAAGGTAGGTGATAAAATAATGGCTTATGCCAGGTATTATTTTGATAGCGCTGCGCTGGTGTTTTTTAATAAAGATAATAAATCAATAAAATTTAAAGTAAACTTACCTAAAGCATACTCCTCGGCAAGTTTAAAAAAACATTTTAACGGCAAGTTTAGCATACAAAATAATGAACTGTTGATTGAGCTGCCACCACATTCATTTGAGATTATCACAACAAAATAGTAAAAATGAATTGCGGCAATAAAGCAGAGGGAAATTTTAAACATGTTACGCAGTAGGAATTTTTGGTGAACAAAATTTAGCAATAATATGAAATACGCACTAACTCTTTTCAATTAAAGAATAAGCGCGCTGTTCTGAAATTCAAAATTGGAGTAAGTACTTAAGATTGAGGTAAAATAAAGTTGATTAGCTTGCTGAGGAGGAATTTGGGTTAAAAGTTGCTTTAATTTATGCAGGTATTAAAACGATGCTAAATTGACAGTAGAAATAAATATAGTGTGTGTTGCAGCAAGTAAATTTGTAAAAATGACCGCAAGTTGGGGCTATTTTTAATATAAATTAGAAATTAAGAATGTATTTATAAAATTGCAAAATGAATATTTTAAATTTGTGCGAAAGCTTTATAAGTTAAACAACAAAGTTTTGAAGTAAAATAAAAGAACAAGACCAAATGAGTTGCTCCTTTTAAAGATTAAAATAAGTAAAAAAGTGATCGAATTTTAAATAATAAATTTACTATGAAACAATATTCAAAACAAATTTTAGTAACCGCCTTTATGGGCTTGGGCTTATTTTCATCAGGTATTGCACAAGTAGAAAATAAGATGGAAGAATTAAAAAAATCAGTAGATAAAATTTTTATAAATCAGCCACTATGGTCAATTAACAGTACAATATACGAGGTAAATCTTAGACAATACGCCAAAAATTCAAGTTTCAAATCTTTCGAAAAAGAAATTCCGCGCTTAAAATCAATGGGTGTTGATATACTCTGGTTTATGCCTATTCATCCAATAGGAGTGAAGGAGCGTAAAGGAACATTAGGGAGCTATTATGCCGTTAAAGATTACAAAGCTGTTAGCGAAGAATTTGGTACTATGGACGATTTTAAGCACATGGTAAATTACGCGCACTCCATTGGTATGCATGTTATTATTGATTGGGTTGGAAATCATACTGCACCTGATCATAATTGGACTTTAACTAATCCAGATTTTTATACCAAGGGAGCCGATGGAAAGTTTGTACCGCCTGTGCCCGATTGGAGCGATGTGATTGATTTAAATTACGATAACAAAGCCTTGCGCGCTGCTATGATTGATGCCATGAAATTTTGGTTAACCGAAACTAAAATTGATGGATTTAGATGCGATGTGGCCGAAATGGTGCCTACCGATTTTTGGGTAGAAACGCAAAAAGAATTAGCTGCTGTTAACCCCAAATTATTTATGTTGGCCGAGGGCGAAAAACCTGAGTTGCATGCTGCATTTAACATGACCTACACTTGGAAAGGTTTTAGCATTTTTAGAAAAGTAGCTAAAGGAGAATATCCGGCAAGAGCCATTGACGACTATTTAGGAGAAGATAAATTCAACTATTCGACCAAAGCGATTAGAATGTATTTTACAACAAATCATGACGAAAATTCCTGGAATGGCACAGAAAAAGAAATGTTTGGAGAGGGCGCTAAAGCATTTTATGTTTTATGTGCTACACTCAACGGAATGCCTTTGCTGTATAGTGGACAAGAGGCTGGCCTAGATAAAAGACTTAAGTTTTTTGAAAAAGATCCTATTGTTTGGGGCAATTATTCAAATGCCGATTTTTATACAAGATTGCTATCGCTAAAAAGAAGAAACAATGCTTTATTGCATTCAGAGTCGGGTGGTTCATTTGCTAAGATTATGAACAATAATCCCGATCAAGTGTATTCATATTACAGAAGAAAGGGAAAAGATGAAGTGGTGGTAATTCTTAATTTATCAAACAAAGAAGCCACGGTTAAATTTGATAGATATCTTTTTGCTCCAAGTTATACTGAACTGTTTACCGATAAAAAAGGAACGCTTAAAATTGAAGACGAGTTAAAATTAAAGCCTTGGGAATACAGAGTTTACGTAAAGGATTAATTATTAATTTTTTCTTCTGGCGAAACATCATCAGGTGTTAACTTATCTTTTCTGAAAAACAATAGTTTATTGCTATAGTTTTTAAAAAGCTCACTAAAGGTTTCAAAATCCTCGCGGTAAAATACACCTACTCCTTGGGTATAAGGTGCAATAGTGGTTAGGTTTGTATAATCATTACTTTGTGTAAATGCACGCAGTCTTAACTTACCATCAGTGGTTACTTTATACTCTACGCTCATATCGCCAACCAAGTTACTTGCACTTGCTGGGTTATTAGCTACACCCACGTTTCCATCAATACTCAAGCGTTGTTGAAACAATTGCGTACTCATACTTGCTTGCCACTCATTGGAGGCTGTTTGATCTCCAGCGCGCACATTTACACCTAATGTTACATATTCATTACTTTGCGATAGCATATTGCTAAGCTGCGATGAAAGTAATTCAGAGGTGTTTTGCGAAAGCCCCAAGCTGCTTGAAGATACTGTTTCATTGGGCGGAAAAAAACGACCGAGCATAAGTAAAGAAAACATTTGTTTGTTTAACTCTGATTCATTATCGGTATTGATAGCCGCCCGCACATCATTTTGAATTCTTTCATCGGATTGTGGGAGCTTAATATCAAACTTAATGGTTGGATTCATTAATTTATCGGTCATTTTTATTACACAGTCAACTGGAACTCTTCTTTTGCTGCTATCTGATGGTAAAATCTCATTCAACGATGTTCTTAATTTATACACTGCATCTAAATTAATATCTGCTTCAAATGGGTCGCCATTCCAATTAATGGTGCCACCTTCGGTAATTTTAAACTTTTTATTAATTACGTTTTTTAATGTAAATAAATAACTTCCTTTTGAGATAATATAATTGCCATACATCGTAAAGTTACCCAAAGGACTAATATCCATTTTTATATTTCCACTGCCTGTTCCTGTTATGATATCGCCAATTTTACGATCAAAAATTAATAACACCTCGGCACTTGGAGTAACTTCAAGATTTAAACTCATTTGAATGCCATTAAAGTCAACTTTATATCGTTCTTTTACTAACACAGTATTTGGGTCTTTTGACACAAATCTTATAAAACCACTCTCGCTCACTTCTTCTGGTGTTGATAATGGAATGTTAAATTGCGTGCCTGGTTCTGTTTTGGCATCAACATCAATAATTAGTTTATTTAAGTCGCCCCTAAAGTTGATTAAGCCTGTTGCATAAGCCTTTCCAAAGTATGAAGAGTTTAATGCTTCGGTTGTATTTAAAACAAAAAAACGATTGATATTGATACTAATATTTAATTTAATATCACTAAAATAATCATGGGGCATATTGCCACTTACCTTTGCTTCTTTCCCAAATTGATCAAACAACACAATGTCTTGAAGAATGATGTCATTTTTTACAAACTTAGCTTTGCCATTAAAAGTGTAAGAGGTGTTTAAATAATCAACCTTAAATCCGCCCCGTTGTACTTCTATATCGCCTGTTAGTAAAGGGTTTTTTAATGATCCTTGTAAGAATAAATCACCGCTTGCGTAGCCTTTTAAATCGCTCATTACACCAACCAAAAATCGCTCAAATAATTTTAAAGGTGTTTTCTTTAACTGTAATTCTATATCCAAACTATTTTCTTTTTTATTAGGATAATAAAAGCCTGTAAAACCAATAGTAGGTAAAGTGCCTCGCATAAAATTACCATTTAATCCTATAGATTCTTTTTTACTATCCCATAAGGAGATAATGTTACCATCGCCTATACTTTCATTGTTAACATTAAAATCTACAAAGCCTAAGGAAGTTGAAAAAATAATATTTTTGCCAAATCCCGAAAAGGAGGCATTTCCATTAAGTAATCCGCTAAGTACAATATCAGAAGAAGTAATAAATGGATTTAAATTCGAAAGCGTAAAATCGTGTAAATTGATGGTTATTTCATTTTCATTTCCTGCGGTTTGTCGGCTTCCCAGGGTGAGCGATTGCTTATTATGACTTATTGAAAAATTTTCAAAATCGGTATGCAAAGAATCAATATGTAATTTGCTATTTTCGGCAAAAGCCCAAAGCGAATCTTCTACCGTAATATTCGATTTCGTGAGAAAAAAATCGATATTATTGCCAGGTTTAAAAATAATATTTCCGTTTAAATCTGCTCCATTTTTAATTTTACCTCTATTGTTAAAATCAAAGCCAAACAAAATAGAATCTTGTGATGCAGCCGCAATTAATGCTATATTTTCAATTAAACCACTATCGCTTATGGCTACATAATCGCAAGTCATTTGAAGACCTAATTTATTTAAACCAGAATTGCTTGTGATAGTTACTTTAGAAACTTTTTTATCAAACAAAATTATTTCTGGCAGCTGAGCGCTTAAATTAAAAGTATTGTCAATATTATTAAACTTTCCATTCAGTTTTGAATTAGGTTTGATGATCATTTCGGGGACTAACAAATTAGAAATGCCTTCAGAATTTTTAGTGGTTAATTCAAAGGTAAAATTTTGTTTACTCAATGATGCGGTGTTTTTAAGGCCTGCAGAAGTTAAATACTGTGCAATTAAATTGGTAAAATCTGACCCTAATTCTTGCAGTTTAAAATTACCCGAAATGCGTGCATCAACAGCATCTGATTTTAAAATTAAATCTTTAATGCCTCCATTATTTAATGCCGTCAACTCAATTTTTTTATATTTTAAAGTAGTTAAGCTGTCTTTATAAATTAGGTTCATTAAAACAATCGATCCTTTAATGTTATCTATATCATCGCCTTCAAAATTAAAATCTGCACTAGTACTAATCCAACGGTCATAACTTGATTTTATAATATTTAATTTTGTAAGATTAGCATAACCAATATCAGTATGAAAATAAAACATGGGCAACTTATTGGTAAAGTCAATTTCTCCATCATATTTTAAAGCAAGATTAACATCATTTACTTCGAGCTTTCCGCTAAATATGTTTTTAGCAAAATTACCCTCAATGCTCATATTGTTATAATTATAATCGAAGCAAATAAGATTGTTTACTTTACCTTTAACGGTTGCATTAACTGTTTCATTTTCCAAACCTTTGCCATCAATATCAATGTCAAGTGTTACTTTGGTAAGCACATTTTCAATGCCATAAAACTGGCCAATATTAAAGTCTTTAGATTTTAAATTTCCTTTATACTTTGGCAGCTCATTCTTATTTTGCTTCAAATCCATATCTAATGACACAGAGCCTAAATCGGTTTCTAAATCGCCATAAGCTGTAAAATCATTTTGAAAACCAGTAAAATCGCCTTTAAACTTAATCATGCCAAGTTTGTAAAAGTTGGGAGGCAATTCAATATGCTCTTTTGAAGTAAATGGGGGCAGCGGAACACCTTCTAAATCTTCGGTGGTGGTAGTAAATTCCTTGAGCTTAAGTTGTATAAATGTAACATCAAAATCGGGCAAACCTGTCATCTTAATATCGCCTAATAAATGCGAGTTCTTGCCAAAATTAATATCCATTTCATTGCCTCTTAAATTGGCAACTGTGCCCTTAATCTTTCCGCTAAAAACTATAAATTTATTGATGCCTTCAAGCTCACTTGTAAAATAGGCAATATCACCAAAGTTTAACTTAGTATCTTTAAAATTACCACGCATATATACCTTTTCTTCAAAGTCATTATAGTCGTCCCATTCATTAGTTTCAAATTTCAATTCACCCTTAACTTTACTTTTGTTGGTTACAAGTTTGAGCTCATCACAAACCATTTCTTTAGGCGAAATCTTAAAATTAGTTGACATCTCAAAAACCTGAAATCCACTCTTATCTCTAAAGCTTAAGCTTTTAATATTTGCATTAATGGTATCGTTTATAATTTTTATGCTTTCAAAAGTACCATTCACTTTTTTTAAATGTATATGGTCGAAATTTACCCCAGCAAAAGAACTTGTATCGGCCTGGTAGTTATATGAGAAATCAACATTCTTAAGAATTAATTCATTGCTGAAAATTTTTAATGGTTTTTTATTTCTGTTAGTTGTGGTATCTCCATCATCAAAGGCATCTACAATAAACTGGAAGTTGAGGTCTTTCTCATTCTTATATTGAATTAAATTTACCCTACATTCTTCAAGCGTAACTGCTTTTAGATTAATAATGTTTTTTTCGATGAGTATCTTTTTGATATCAACCTTGAGTTTTCCTGCATGTAAGAGTGTATCTTTATGTAAATCTTCAATATAGATTCCCTCTAAAACAATTTTAGAAAAAAACTCGATATCAACGCCTTCAATACGTGCTACGGTATTTAATTTCTGAGAAAGGTAATTTGTTAATTTGCCAACAAGGTAGGTTTGAACAGCAGGCGTTCTTAGTAATGCATAAGCCAATAAGTTACTTGCTAGTAAACTAACGATAACGATGATACTTATTTTTCTTATTTTCTTTAACAAACTTACTTATTTAGGTTCCAAAAATAAACAATATCACAAAGCTTTCCCTATTTGCACTCCCATTAAATGCAAATTCAATAATTGTTTGCACTTTTGCAATCGAAATGAATGCTCAATCAATACTTATTTTAGCCATTGAATCATCTTGTGATGATACTTCTATAGCTATTTTGCGCAATGGCAAAATCCTTGCCAATATTGTGGCTACACAGCAAATTCATGTAAAATATGGTGGTGTAGTTCCCGAATTGGCTTCTAGAGCGCATCAACAAAATATTGTTCCTGTTATGCAAGAAGCACTAAATTTGGCCAAAGTAAGTTTAAATGAAATAGATGCTATTGCTTATACCCAAGGTCCAGGCTTATTGGGTTCGCTGTTGGTTGGCGCTTCATTTGCAAAGGGATTAGCTTTAGCAATCAATAAACCATTAATAAATGTACATCACATGCAAGGGCATATCCTTTCGCATTTTATTGATTTAGTAAATCCTCCAACATTTCCTTTTTTATGTTTAACGGTATCTGGCGGGCACACACAAATTGTTTTATTGAAAGATTATTTTGAGATGACCATCATTGGCGAAACCCTTGATGATGCTGCGGGCGAAGCTTTCGATAAATCGGCTAAAATTATAGGCTTGCCCTATCCTGGTGGACCTTTAATTGATAAATATGCAGCAATAGGAAATCCTTTAAAATATAATTTTCCTACACCAAAAATGGAAGGCTATAATTTTAGTTTTAGCGGTTTGAAAACTAACTTTTTAAATTTTATAAATAATGAACAGCAGAAGGACTCAGCATTTATAACAAACAATCTAGCTGATATTTGTGCATCAATACAATTTAGAATTGTAAAAATTTTGATTGATAAATTCGAAAAGGCAGCCCAGGAGCACCAAGTTAAACACATTGGCTTGGCTGGTGGTGTTGCTGCAAACAGTGCACTTCGAAAAGCATTCGAAACATTGGCTCAAAAAAATAACATACAAGCCCACATTCCACCCTTCGAATATTGTACCGATAATGCAGCCATGATTGCCATGGTGGGCTATTTAAAATTTAAAATGAATAAATTTGGAAATCAAACCCAGGTGGCCAATGCCAGAATGGAGTTTGATGTTTACCAATAAAAAATCTCGTAAACCGCTTAAGCACGAAGCCAATCTTATTAGGTTAAGCAAAAGACTTTTTATGTAAAGCTAGCCACTAATAGCGTCATTGCGGGCTCGACCCGCAATCTTCCGATGAATTTTTAATACCCCCATAAACGCGAAGCTTTGCTTCGTGTTTTTTAAGTTAGCGCTTCGCTCGGCTTCAAATTGCAGTAAGTTTAATTTCGAAATTTGGATTCGCGCTGCTCAATCTCAACCTGCTGAAATATTTACTTGCGCTGAAAAATTTTGCAGCTCATACTTTCTCAATTCTTTAATGATTTGCTAATTAAATTTTAAAAAAAAACACAGCGCTTAACCACCAGCGATGTTGCTGGTGGGAGCGTTGGCTGTTATGAGGTAGGCTATTGAAGCACTATTTTTCTAATGTCAATTGTGTTTCCTTGTGGGTTAATAATGTGAACAAAATAAAGTCCATTTCCGCCCCAAGTTGTTAAGTTCAAATAATCACTTTGTTGCGTAATATTTGTTTGAAATACTTGTTGGCCTATAGCGTTTTCAATTTTCAATAGATAGCCGTTCATTACCGAGAAATTACCATAGTTAATGGTAATATGATCATTTGCGGGATTAGGAAATATCTTGATGGTGTTTACATTGTTTGGCGGATTTACACCTGTCAAATTAGTATTGATCAGCAAAGTGTCTGTTACTGTAATCAATGTTGTATCTGTTACTGTGTTTATACAGGTGTCTGCAATCGAAATTGTGGCAACATTTGATGTGTCAATACAGTTCACCGAAGTTGTAATTACTCTAATGGGTTGGGTGTGATTCGGAAGCTGAATATTTGCAATATTCAAATTGGCTGTATTTGTTCCTGAATAATTACCGAAATTATTCAATGTTTGAAATCCTTGTCCAAAATCGCATTGCCATAAATAGCTTGGGTTGGGGTCTGATGTTGAAGCTGTAAATGTTGCGGTGTTTCCTGTTGTTAAAGTGTTGGTTTGTGGAGTAATAGTAGCATTGTTTGCACAGTTGACTGCGTTGTATAAATCTGTTATTTCTTGTTGGGTTAAGGCACGATTCCAGATGCCGATATCATCAATTGAACCAACATATCCTTTACTATCATAAAATGGATTACCTGATGTAAATTGTGAAAAGCCATTTCCAAATTTAATCTTACCTCCAAAATTTGAATTTCCTATTATGCTTTTTGTAACAATTAAGTTATTGTCAACAAATAATTTAAGAGTAGCTGAGTTATAATCGTAGACAACAGATAACATTCTCCAATTATTATTATTTACTGTGAAGGAAGTTTGATAATCATTTGAAACGCCATTGTCATCGCCTATAAAAATTTTACCTTGATCTATTGCAGAATATGCTGCTCCCAGTAATAGTAATCTATTATTTTGCAGGCCTGTATTAAAGTTGTAAATAATAGGATAATCGCTTGGTAACGCAGAGCTATTTATCCATCCATTAAAAGTAAAATTACCTATTGCAGGAAGTATAGTAGTTATTGAATCTCCTGAACCGTCAAAACTGTATGCCTTCCCTATATAACCGAATCTATCAGTAGTTAAAATAGCCCCATTAACCGTCCCATTATTCCCATTCCCACTCTCATCATTGGCGTTGCCACTAAACGGCCACCAACCAATAAGTCCATTTGTAGGCACATAATTTGGCACATTTTGCGCCAATGTTGCAGCAGTCAATCCTAGCATTGCTACTGCGGTTAGAAGTAAACTTTTCTTTTTCATTTTTTTTAAGTTTGTTTTGTTCCACTCTGTCCCTCAGTAGAGTTAGTATAAAAAATCAGCGTGGGACAATTACCAATCCGAAACTGAGGTACTAGGATACCTACAAACGGGAAATGATAAAGCCCACGCCTTGCGTGAGCGTTTATACACTTACCCCGTTTGTTCGAAGATTCCTAGTTTTCAGTTTCGGGAGTTGCTAAACGCAATATTATATGTCAGCCATAAAGGCTGTATTTTATTCTATTTCATTCGTTTTGTTTTTTGTTGCTTCAAAAGTAATGATTTATTCTTTTAACCAAGATTTCCAGTAAGTAACGTTCCTCCCGCGTAAAAGCGAAGCTGTGCTTCGTGTTTTTTAATTGTTAGAGCTTCGCTCGGCTTCAAAGTGCAGCAAGTTTAACTTCGAAATTTGGATTTACGCTGCTCAATCTCCATTCATGTGCTTCATTAACAAAACCTGCTACTACAGGATTGTTATGAATATAATTTACCTTTTGTGCTATCATTTCATTACTGTATAAATAAAATGGATGATTATCATGTTTCCAAAATTGATGCTCATTGTTTTTACTTTTTTTACCGAAATAATTAAATTGATGTAAAAATAACTCTTTTCTACTTTTTTGTGGGTTTTCTTTAATGGCAGCCATCAGCGCTTTGGCTGTGTGAGATTTAAACGAACGCAAAATATTACTCAAACTTCCATCGTAAGAATCAGCAATAAAGTGAACATGATTTGGCATCAAACAAAAGCAATAAATGTCTAATCCTTTTTTTTCTTGACAGAACTTAATACTATCAATAAAAATATCTTGGTAAGTCCTTCTGGTAAAAACATCTAACCAGCCTACAACAGCAAAAGTAACAAAGTATAAGCCATCTTCATGTCTTTTATAGCTTTCAGACATCATTTAAAATTTGGTATTCAAAATTAGCATTCAAAACATATCCACGCAAGTGAAACTTGCTAAATTTAAAGAAATCGAAGCAGAGCTTCGCTTTTACGAATTTATAGCTTTCAGACATCTTTTAAAATTTGGTATTCGAAATTAACATCCAAACTATATCCACGCAAGTGAAACTTGCTAAATTAAAGGAAATCGAAGCAGAGCTTCGCTTTTACGAAGTATTTTATAGCTTTCAGCCATCTTTTAAAATTTGGTATTCAAAATTAACATCCAAACTATATCCACGCAAGTGATCCCGATAGATATCGGGATGCTAAATTAAAGGAAATCGAAGCAGAGCTTCGCTTTTACGAAGCAATGCCAGAATGGAGTTTGATGTTTACCAACAAAAAATCCCATAAACTTTTAGCTTCTTAAAAGTTTATGGGATTAATTCAATCTCAATGTTTTCTATTTCTCCAAAATCACTTTTTGTGAACTAACACCGGCATCGGTATTCAATATCACTTGATAAACACCTGCACTATATTGGCTCATGTCAATCTCAAAACTATCAGCAATTTTATTATTGATGTTTGATTGATATACGACATTGCCCATGATATCTATAATTGATAATGCACCATTCGAACGCTTCGGTAAATCAAGCGTTACAAAAAGTAAGTTGTTGGTAGGATTTGGATAGGCTCTTAATACTTGATTTTTTTCAAAAGTATATTCTTGCGTGCTGTTATTTAGGCCTACCGTAAATTGCTGATAAATTTCACCACCAAAATCAGCGCCAAATGTTTTAATTATTCCACCTGTCATGCTATTAAACCTTGCATAACCGCTACCTTGTGCTGTATTGGCCCAAAATGATAAGCCATCTTCTCCACTATCAATTAATCTAAATTCATAACAGCCTTGCGCCAATGCTACAGTATCTCTGTAAATGGTATTTGCATCTAATGTATTTCTTTCAAAAACAATGTTACCTGCTGCATCTTTAAGTGCATATTCTGTTTCCCAAGGTCGTGTATTAGTTTTTACTGTTACAATAAAGTTAGCAGGCATTAAAGCGGGGTAATTGTATTTACTTATTCTGCTATTGTTTGGGGCGTATTGATCAGCTATACCATTTGGATTGCTTAAGGTAACTGTAAAATAGCTTGCTCCAGTTGCCCAATTCATTTCGCCTAAGGTAACTTCAGCACTTTCTTCAAACTTTAAGTTGCCTGTCCAATTAAATACCGAAGGTGTTGCGCCATTCATACCATAGGTGATGGTTAATGAGGTTAAATTATTTGAACCATTATTTTTAATTTTAATTTTTGGATGGGTACAAATGGTATTAAAACGCTGGTACATTTGATCGTTGCTTGGCGATAAGATGGTTTCTAAAGAAGCATCATTGCTAAAGTTAGGCGCTCCGTATGTTACAATTTGATCTTCTATTTGGTAATAATGCCAACCGCCAGTACTTGAGTAAGGTTGCACATCATGATCTAAAACTGCTGCTGCACCTGGTGTAATAAATGGGGTAAGTTCAAAATCATAAGTCCACACTTCAGCGCCCGGACACCAGTTTGAACGGTCGTAAACCCAAGTACCTCCTTGCGGATAAAGTGGATTTACATCACAATTATCTCTCCATACAAGTTTAGAAAATTGTTGTGTGCCGTTTACTTTAAAGTAATGATTCTTAGGGCAAAATTCTGCACAGTTTTCAGGGGTATCCATGCCGTGTCCGGTGATTCTGCTTTTCCAACGCGCTGTTACCGCATTGCTTGGAATGTTAACTGTTACAGGAAGCAGGTAATTATCAATAGGATCGTTAGCATTTCCATAATTATAACCACCAGAATAAATATTTTGAATGCTTATAATATCTCTCGAAGGTGTACCTTTAATGATTTCAAATCGCATATCAAGCAATTCTTGCCAGTTACCTGCGGTTAAATGCACACTGTCGGCCAAAAGTTTTCTGTAGTCAGTTACATCAAAGGTCCAAGTCCATCCATTTCCTAAACTTAAATTGTTACCATAAGGGGTGATATAACGCGCTAATTCATATCTTATTACTTGAGGAAAATAAGAGTAATAGTTAAACGTACCATTGGTTAATGAACCTGCGCTTGGTGCTAATGTAGAGTCAATAGCATTTCCATTGGCATCAAAAATATAGTTATAATAATGCATTGCCCATGTCCAAACTGTATCTGTTGCAATGGTTGGCGAACCATTATTGGCATAGGTCAATAACTGCACAGGTGCTACTAAAACTGAATCCATTATTAGCGTGGAGTCAATTTGAGATGTAAACACACCTTGCTCAAAAGTGATGTTTGGTCTTAAGGTATCACCCATAAAGTTGATTGTTAATTCCTGAGCATCTTTTAAAGGATTATTGGTGTTCTGAAAAAATGCTGCATTATGATTGCCCGGTGCAAAATCAGTGGCAGCGCCATTGCCTTCATTAAAATGATAATACAAACTTAAATTGTTATATAAAGGGTTGGCCATATCTATAGTTTGATACATGATGCTTTGTATTTCGGTAGCATCAAGTTCTTTATTGAATACTGCAAAATCATCCATCTTACCTGAATAAGAATCGGTGGCATTGCTTACTCCACGACCTAACTTAAAATTACGAATATTATTCAAAGGTTTAGTTTTGCCGGTGCCCGTATGCCATAAAGTGCCATTCAAATATATTTTCATAGATCCTGTAGCGGCATTTTTTATAAATGCCCAATGATTCCAGTTGCCTTCAATTTCGGCACTAGTGGCTAATTTATTTATTCTGTCGTAACCAGTTCCCGAAAATCCTGCATCCCAATAAACATTGCTATCCGACCATGGAGTGTGACTATTCAAAATTCTATTTCCTACTGAATCCGTTGCTTCAAAACAGCTGCCATTACTTGGTTGTGATGCCGGATTGCCATAAGCCCAAAAGCTAACAGTAATTAATGAATCGATAGCTGCTAAACTATTATTGAGTGGCACATTCACAAATCCATTGGCATTTGGTGCCATGTATCTGTCTTTATCAGCACTATAAATACTTTGAATACTGCTTGTATTACTCGAAGCTAATACTTGATTTGCACCATCAAAAAGATTATCAAATGTAATATCAATTAAAATATTTGAAGTGCCATCCCAAATAAATGGCGTAGTAAAGGCAACTGAATTTGTGCCATTAGCAAGTTGTGTATTTGCATTGTAAACCGTTGTAAATCCTGTGTTTTGAATATTATTTGTAGTTAAAACGGAATTAGTTGTAGATGCAAATTTTAAGGTAAAATGGCGAAGAATACCACCTGCCGAAAGCACTTGAAGCTGCATTCCTGTAATTTCACCAGCAGTTAAACCTGCTGCACTTAGCTCTGCAGCTGTCCAAAGATGCTGACTTCTAGAAGCAGCGTTTGCGCTTTGTATTGCAGTTTGATTTTGAAGATTAAGTGTACCAATAGTGGCTGTATTAAAACTGGTGGTATCACTATAGTTTATACCGTATTGCCAATTTGAACTGTAACTATATGCTGGCTGATTTGTGTAGGCAAAATTTGGTAAGGCTTGTCCGTTCACAGTAAAGTTATTCTGCGTTTGCACAGCAGAGTCGGTTAAACCGGTATGATCGTATAAATAAGTGTAGGTTAAATAATCCCACTCTCCACAGGCTGGCGATTGAGCTGGATTACACTTAAGTGTGTATTTCATTAAAATCTTTTCAACGCCTACTGTATCAGATGGAAAAACAAACCACGCATCTTGTGGCGATCCAAAGGTAAATGTTTGCAAAGTAATGGTATCACCTGCCTGCGCGCTTACTTCCTTAAATTGAGTAAGTAATAAAAATAAAAATAGTAGTTTAGTAGTTTTAGTCATTATGTATTTGAATTTAATTTATTTTATTTAAAGGATAAGTAAAAATCTTTGGTTAGTTCTTTATATTCTTGGCTATAACAATGCCTTTCTTCTTGCTCTATAACAAGGGTTTGCTCAACAAGTTTTTTATTGATTAACTCAAATTGCAAAAGTTGTCTTTTTTCGTCTTTATATTGTGTTGTTTTTACATGTGTAATTTTTGTGAGATAAAGATTATTTGCAGCTGCAAGTTCTCTAAATTTTAAACTTTCTTTGGTAGGTAAAATAATACAAACTCTACCGTTGGGATTGAGCAGTTGAATAGAGCATTTAACCAAATCAATAAAAGGTAATTGATCTGTATGTCTTGCTTGGTTCCTGGCTTCTTCGGCCGATTTGTAGGCATCAATAAAAAAAGGAGGATTACTAACAATTAAATCGAATTTAACCTGCTGCGCTGCTGCAAATTGCTGAAGCGATTCATTTAATACACTAACGCTGCTTGGCCAAGGCGAATTTTTAATGTTTTCTCTTGACTGTTCGCATGCCATGGCATCTATATCAAGCGCAATAATGGATGCGTTACTTTTTTGAGCAAGCATGAGGGCAATTACACCTGTTCCTGTGCCAATATCTAAAATGTTTTGCGCCTCATTAATTTCTACCCAAGCACCAAGCAATACCGCATCGGTGCCTACTTTCATTGCACATTTTGATTGGCTTATAGCAAATTGTTTAAACTCAAACTTGTTAGCAGACATAAAAGTCTTTCATTTTTAATGGGTAATAATAAGGATTTAGCATCGAAAAATAAAAAAAGAACTCCATTTTTTTTAAAAAAATATTTAAAGTGTAAAAAGTACACACAAAAAAATTACATTTACCTCCTTGATTAATTTTTAAAGGAGATTAAAAAATGAAACAAAAACAAAGCTTAAGTTTCTGGCAAATATTCAATATGAGTTTTGGATTCTTAGGAATTCAGATGGGCTTCGCGCTTCAAAATGGTAATGCAAGTCGTATTTTAACTGATTATGGGGCAAATGTTGAAAGTCTGTCATGGTTTTGGCTTGTTGCACCATTAACTGGCATGATCGTTCAACCTATTATTGGATATTGGAGTGATCGTACTTGGTCTAAAACATTAGGGAGAAGAAGACCTTATTTTTTAGCAGGTGCAATATTAGCATGCATTGCATTAGTTTTATTGCCCAATGCAGACAGGTTTACGGGTGTTTTTCCTGCGTTATTAGTAGGCGCTGCTTTCTTAATGCTCATGGATACTTCCTTTAATATATCAATGGAGCCTTTTAGGGCACTTGTAGCGGATAATTTGCCGGAAAGTCAGGGAACAAAAGGATTTGCTATACAAACGGCTTTAATTGGTGTTGGAGCAGTTATTGGATCTTTTCTTCCTTGGATTCTTACAAATTGGTTTGGAGTTTCAAATAGTTTATCCAATGTTAAAGTGCAACCCAATGTTGTTTACTCATTTTATATTGGTGCAATTGTTTTTATGGCCGCAATTTTATGGACAATATTTAAAACTAAGGAATATTCACCTCAAGAACGAATAGAATTAGGAATTGTTGAGTTAGATAAAACTAAAGATAAACTAAGAATACCCAAAATAATGTGGAAATTGGGCGTTATTCAGTTTTTTTCTTGGTTTGGATTATTTTGCATGTGGGTGTATACCACTACCTCCTTACGCGAACATACTTATGATTTACCATCTATGGAAATTATTAAAGAGGCACTAATTAAAAATCCAAATGATACTTTTGCTAAATCACAACTCTTATTAAGTGAAAATTTAGGCGATTGGGTAGGAATTTTATTTGGAATTTACAACGGGGTTTCTGCAATTTTTGCATTATTTATACCAAGAATTGCAAGAAAAATTGGTAATGCAAAAACACATATGTTTTCTTTGCTTATTGGAGGAATTGGTTTAATATTAATGTACTTTATGCCCAATAAAAATGCAATGATTTTTCCCATGTTATTTATTGGAATTGCTTGGGCCAGTATTTTAGCCATGCCTTATTCGATGTTATCTGGAGCCATTCCTGCCAACAGAATGGGAGTTTTTATGGGAATTTTTAATTTTTTCATCACACTGCCTCAAATTGTAAGCGCATTATTTTCAGGCCCAATTGTAAAATATATTTTTGGAGGCAATGCCGTTTATGCGTTAGTGTTGGGTGGTGTATTAATGATTATTGCTGGCATACTGTGCCTTTTCATAAAAAAGGAACAAATCGACTAGGTTTACCTTGTAGAAAGTTAATACTCCAGCCTGAACAATTGTTGAAATTAATAATCTAAAAATAGCGTAATTTTTACTAACATTGTATTAGTATTAATCGTATTGATAGTAATTAAAACAATGTACCATGAAAAAAAATTATTATTCTAGCAAATTTCTATTGCTGTTTTTTATTGGCCTATTAGGGCTTGTAAAAACTCAAGTTCAAGCGCAATGCCAAGCAAATTACACGTATAACCTAGGGCCCAATGGCTTGGTGTATTTTTACAATGCATCAACATCGCAAGACACCATTGCTAGTTATTTTTGGAGTATCAATAACAATCAGTTTTCAACTGTTCCAAATCCAATTCAAACCTTTCCAAATGCTGGTGTTTACGATGTCTGTTTAATTATCTACACCGCTAATAATAATTGTGGCGATACCATTTGCCAACAAATTTCAGTGCCTGGAGGTAATTGTAATTTAGTTGCTGCTATTGCCTCTGATTCAATTGCAGGTACCATGACAGCCATTGCAACCCTTGGCGCATTGCCATATACTTATCAATGGAGCAATGGTTTTAACCAGCAAGTATTAAGCCCTGACTCGGTAGGTAACTATTGTGTTACGGTAACCGATGCCATAGGCTGTACTTCCACAGCTTGCTACTTTTGGTATGGAAACAATTGTAATTATGGATACACTTTTAATTATGGTGCACAAGGAGCAGTAAATTTCTTTACGGCAGGTACCAACAATCAGCCTGTTACCTGGAATTTTGGTGATGGCTCAGTGCAAATAACAACAGCGGCAACCTATTTTTCTCATACCTACACTCAAAGTGGAACCTATCAGGTTTGTATTTCAATGCCTGGATGTATACCTTATTGTGCATATGTAACCGTTAATTTGCCGCTGCCTTGTTCAGGTGTAACACTTGATATTGTATCAGTACAAAACAATACCTCTTTAGTAGCCGAAGTGTTTAATGCCAATTTGCCTGTTACTTATCAGTGGACTTCGGGCGATACAAGTCAGTGGATACAAACCAATGGTGTAAGCACTTTTTGTGTTACAATTACCGATGCTTTAGGTTGCACTGCAACTGATTGTATCACTGTGAATCCTAATTGTACTATGGCAGTAGCCTTAGATACACTTACCAACCTTGGGGGAATTACGCCAATAGTTACCAATGGTGCTGGACCATATACTTATCTATGGAGTAATAATTCAACACAATCTATCATTTATCCTACCCAAGCAGGAAATTATTGTGTTATAGTTACTGATGCTATGGGTTGTAGTGCCACAGCTTGCGCGTGGTCAAATGGAAATCCTAATTGCAACTATGGCTTTACTTACAACACACCAAATCAAGGTGTAGTTACTTTTTATTCTGCTGGCGCAAATAATCAACCTATCAGTTGGGATTTTGGAGACGGCTCTCCAATAATAACGAGTGCAGCACCACAAGCTACACATACTTTTTTAAACAGTGGTACTTATAATGTTTGTATGACTGTTGCTAATTGTGCACCATTTTGTGCTACAGTAGTTGTAAACACCTCAAATCCATGTGCTAATTTTTCTGTACAAGTTTTATCTTATCAAAACAATACGTATTTAGGCGCAATTGTAAACAGTGGCAATGGTCCTTACTCATATCAATGGTCAACTGGTGAAACTACCCAAGGAATTATGGTTACAACAAATACAACCTATTGTGTTACCGTTACCGACTCCATTGGATGTACAGCTAACGATTGCATTGTGATCAATCCTAATTGTAATTTATATGTAAATGTTGTAAATGATTCTTTGGCAGGAACAATGACTGCTAATGTAACTAACGGAGCAGCGCCTTATACCTATCTTTGGAGCAATGGTTCAAACCAGGCTGTGATTACACCAACAGCTCAAGGAAACTACTGCGTAACTATAACGGATGCTTTAGGATGTAGCACTTCAAATTGTAGTTATTGGTATGGATTAAATTGCAATTATGGATTTACATACACCTATCAAGGTCCTGGGCAGGTTGTATTTATTACCTATGGAACAAATGGGCAAAATGCTACATGGGACTTTGGGGATGGTTCAGCTCCACTAACATCAAGTGCAACTCAATTGATGCATCCATACACTGTTGGTGGCTATTATATGGTAAGCATGAGCATTCCGGGTTGCAGCCCAGTTTACATGACTGTTTATGTAAGTATTCCAGGTGTTTCACAAATCTGTGGAAATGTATTTAATGATAACAATAATAACAGTGTGATAGATGCTGGAGATTCAGGAGTAGATAGTACATATTTGTATTTGTGGGGTAATGGTGTAAGTCAAATTGCCTATACCGATGCTTCAGGAAATTACAATTTCAATAATTTACCTGCCGGAATTTATCAAATTGAATTGTGTACATATCATTTTGTGAATAGCGGTGGTCTCAATTTCACAGTTCCAATAGATACTGGTGCTTGTGCCTTTTATGAAGTTACTGTTGGAACCAATGATACAATTTGTGGTAATAACTTTGGAGTGTACAACAATACATCTGAAATTACGGGAACAGTATTTTTAGATGCTAATAATAATGGTGTGATGGACGGAAGTGAATCTGGTCTATCATACCAATTGGTTCAAATTGGCAATAATTATATGTATACCGATTGGTATGGAAACTATAGTATTTGGTTAACGCCAGGTAATTACACCGTAAGTTATACGCCTACAGGGAATTATGCAAGCGGCACCATTACAACGCCAACTTCATATCAAATAAATGTTGCTGCCCCAGGCTACAATTATGGCAATAACAACTTTGGTATTTATATGCCTCCAGGAATGAATGACTTAAGCGTAGTGATTACACCGCACACAACAGTTACGCCAGGATTCCCGGCATGGTATGATATCAATGTGTGTAATTATGGTTCAAGTGCAACTGGAGCCACAGTAACCATGATTTACGATCCAGCGATTGTGCCAAATTATCAAACACCTGCTGGAACAGTTAACACCACAACTCAAACAATTACATGGACTATTGCTAATATCAATCCAAACTCATGTACCAATATCTGGACAAGCTTTAATGCATTGGTTGGCATTCAACTTGGTGCCGGAACGCTCGAATTTGTAATGGTTACTCCAACAAGTGGTATCGATAATTATCAATCAAACAATACAGATACAGTGCATCAAACCATTGTTGGTTCTTGGGATCCTAATAACAAGTTAGTAGTTAGAACCAATAATCCTTTAGATGCCGCTACTCAATATATTTCATCAGTAAATGCTGATCAGGAAATTACTTACACTATCAATTTTCAAAATACAGGGAATGCACCTGCTTATAATGTAGTTGTGATAGATGAGTTAGCGCCTGAACTTGATGTAAATAGTTATCAATTGATAAACTCAAGTCATTCATGCGATGTAAATAGAATTGGAAATACGGTTACTTATCGTTTTATGAACATCATGCTGCCAGATTCTGTTAATGACGAACCTAACTCTCATGGTTTTATTAACTTTAAAATAAATGCAACCAATGGATTAGCCATGGGAACTCAAATTATAGATTTTGCGAATATCTATTTTGATTTTAATGATCCTATTTTAACTAACGATGCAGTTGTAACTTTAATAGATGTTACAGGAATTGCAAGTCAATCGAGTGCATCTGTGGTTATTTACCCAAATCCTGCCAAAGAAAGTTTTAATGTTATGTTCAATAGCAGTGTTGCTGGCACTGCTAATTTAATGATGTATGATAATACTGGAAGAAAAGTGTTAAGCACAAAAGAGCAAATAGGTGTTGGTCAAAATAAAACAAGTATCAATACAAATACTTTGGAAAACGGATTGTATTTTATAGAATTAATTCAACCAAATGGAGCCATACTTAAAAATGTAATTAGCATTCAAAAGTAAATTTATAAACTATAGTAAAAATCCCACATATCAATTGTTATGTGGGATTTTTTGTTGATGAGCTTAGCCTATCATTAAGATTGAAATTTACAAATAATACCGATTACACTTTCAATTTAGTCCAACTGCAGCATGGCCTTATTTTACTAATACCGATGTGAAATAAGTAATGGCCTAAATTTGTTTCACGGCATTTGTCCCAAACTTTTTTCCGATCGGCATTTGCCAATATAAGATTTTAAACTTTTGGTATAATTTATAAATCACATTGGTGTAATTTCAGTTAGTATCAGCATTAACCATTGCATATTTATTTTTCAGTTGGCCTAAAAAATAAATGCAATTGGCATAATACCCAAGCATCAGACCTACAGCAACATTGGGAATCTGAATTTTTATTCTTTAATAGTTGCTTTGTGATATTTTTAGGACCACAACCAAGCGCTATTATTGTTGTATGTTTTTTTGTAGCAATTAGCCACAAGCAATAAACTTATATCCTACAGGGTTAAATCCATAAAAACGTCATGGTGTTTCAGCGCAAGCTTTTCCCAAGTTATAATGGTGCCCTCTTACTTATCCATAGGAGTAAAATTAAAAATTTAGAATTTCCAATTTAGAATTTCCAATTGTTATTTAATTTCAATTTCATCCACAAAAAGCCATGCACTTTCGCCTTCCCCCGGCTTGCCAGTCGCAATATTAGGAGCACAAGTAGCAGTGATATTGATGTATTGTGCTTTTAATTTATTTACCGCATAATGATAATTATATTTCCCATTAATTTCACTTATGCTGGGTTGTGTATCTACTTTAACAAAATGAATATTGTCAAGCGAAATAAAAATTTCAACTTGGCTCGGAAGGTAAATCCAATCTTGCTCGTTCTTTAGAAAACCAAGATCAATACTTTCAATAAAAGATGCATCATTCAAATTTAATGAAGCTTCCATATTTTGCCCACTCCAAGCCAACCATTCATTATTGATGCGCGGAAAATGAGCTTTTTGCCCATCGGTTAAATTGCCTTTGTTGTAAAACTTACTTGGTGCTTCTTTAAAGCTAATGTTTTTACCAGTGGCTTTATTAAAACTGAATACAATAGGGCAGGCTTTGCCAAGCAATTTATTGTTTCTTTGATATTGTGCGTTTAATTGAAATGACTTATTCAATACAATTGGAGATTTGTAGAATTCAATCTTATTATTGTCCTTTAATAAAACAATTGAATCACCTGGCATTTGAGCATTGTTATCAAAAAGCACATTGCTAAGTTTTAAATTAAATTGATTGGATAAACTATCCTTTTTTATTTCATAATTTATATTGTAAATGGATGGTGCATAATTTGTTTGATACAAATCAAGGTAACTAAAATGCGACTGAATGTTATTTAAAAAACGGGTTAGATTTTTATTTTCAATAGGTGTCCATAAAACTTCTGCTAAGGCGGCCATTCTTGGAATTGCAAAATACTCAACTTCTTTAGATGTATTAATATATTCTGTCCAAACATTGGCTTGGGCGCCTAAAATATATTTACTTTCTAATGCATTTAATTCGCTAGGAATAGGATTAAAATTGTATACTTTTTCTAAGGGAGTAAAACCACCAATAGCTAAAGGTTCCATAGTTGGATGCCCCTGATAATGATCGAAATAGCAATGAGTGCCTGGTGTCATCACCACAAAATGATTTTGTTTTGCAGCTGCAATGCCACCTTCGGTTCCCCGCCAACTCATTACTGCAGCATTTTGTGCTAATCCACCTTCTAATATTTCATCCCACCCAATTAATTTTTTATTGTTTTTATTTAAAAACTTTTCAATGCGTTGAATAAAATAGGATTGCAATTCATGCTCATCTTTTAGTGCTTCTTTTTTTATAAGATTTTGGCAATTGCTGCAATTTTTCCAACGCTCCTTTGGGCATTCATCGCCACCTACATGAATATATTCGCCAGGAAAAAGTGCCATCACCTCAGTTAAAACATCTTCTAAAAATTGAAAAGTTTCGGGTTTCGGACAAAATACATCATCAAAAACGCCCCATTGCTTTTCTACTTCAAAAGGACCTGATGTGCAAGCAAGTTGTGGATAAGCAGACAATGCTGCCATAGCATGACCAGGCATTTCAATTTCAGGCACTATTGTTACATGTTTTAGTTTCGCGTAAGCAACAATTTCTTTGATATCATCTTGCGTATAAAAACCACCATAACGCAGGGTGTCGAACTGATGTTGGTTATAATGTCCAATCATACTTCCCTTACGCCAAGCGCCAATTTCAGTGAGTTTTGGATGCTTTTTAATTTCAATACGCCAACCTTGATCATCGGTTAAATGCCAATGGAATACATTCATTTTATACATACTTATATAATCAATATATTTTTTTACAAATGCTTTATCATAGAAATGACGGCTCACATCTAAATGCATGCCACGCCATTGAAAACCTGCACTATCAATAATAAAGCAGGCAGGAATTGAAAATACATTCTCTTTTTTATTAGCATGCATCAATTGCTTTAAACTTTCAAAAGCATTTTTAAGCCCTTCACCACTTGCTTTTATAGCAATTTTATTGCCTTGTATGTTGAGTTCATATTTTTCGGTTTCTGTTTTTTCTGAACGAATTTGAATAATGTTTTGATTATCTTTTAAGTTATTTGTTTGATTTAGTTTGAATCCATAATGTTGTAATATCCACAAATTAAATTGTTCAACTTCAAGTTGATTAATATTTAAAATATCATCAATCAACACAATGCTTGTGCTTTTATCTAGTTTAAATGCGCCATGCATTATATCAACACTAGCAGGGTAGGGGATAATGTTTACTTGTGCTTTGCAATTAACTTTATGAATAAACATAAATATGCAAAAGAGGATAGTAAATTGTATTGTTTTCATGAAAAATTAAAATGCAAGATTTGATTAGGCAAAAGATGATTTACAAACTTAGAAATTGAGATTCATTTTACAACAATTCTAATTATTTTTATTATTTCAATTGTTTTAGAAGATGTTAATGTCGATGTAGCTTTTCAATTTTTTTTCGGGGTGTTTTATTAATTCAGTTTATGTGACAATAATCAATCCGTTTTTTTCTGCAAACTTGTTAAACCAATTATTATTTATTAGAAAAAAATAATTACTTTGTCAAAAAAATGCAACATTGATAAAAAGTTTTGAAAATAGATATCATCAGAAAATCAACATTTATGACTGCTTTTTTATGTTGGCTTTTTTTAGAGCGCAATTATTGAAATTATGAAACTGAATGTTACCCTAACACAAAATTTATTGCAAAACTCAATTCCTAAAAAAGAAAAGGAAAAACATGTAGAGGTAATTGATCTTCAATTTTATCAATCACCTCATCAATTAAAATTATTTGTTTTAAATGAAGAATCAATCTTTTACTCCAAATCTAGCTCTGTTTGTTTCAAGTATCATTTTATGAAAACGCTAAACCAGCATTCAAAGCATCAATTATAGAATTTAACTTTTACAATTAAGTGTTTACTTTTGTTATTTAACCAATTTATGTTTAAAAAAGATACGTTTTCATCAGATTTTACTGCTTCGCTAGTGGTGTTTTTTGTAGCCTTGCCTTTGTGTTTAGGCATTGCTTTGGCTTCTGGAGCCCCAATTATTAGTGGATTAATTGCAGGAATTTTGGGCGGTATTATTGTTGGCTTAATCAGCGGTAGTCACACCAGTGTTAGCGGACCAGCAGCGGGACTAACTGTGGTAGTGCTAACCTCTATTGAACAACTAAATGGATTTCAAATATTTTTATTAGCACTTGTAATTGCTGGTGCAATCCAAATATTATTAGGATTCATAGGCGCGGGAATCATCGGTAATTTTATTCCATCTTCTGTTATTAAAGGTATGCTTGCGGCTATCGGAATTATTTTAATTTTCAAACAACTTCCTCATGCCTTTGGTTATGATAAAGATTATGAAGGAGATGAGAGTTTTCAGCAAATAGATAACCATAACACCTTTAGTGAATTATTAGAAATGGGCAACCATTTTACCATTGGCGCAGTAGTTATTGCTTTAATTACTTTCCTTGTGCTTTACTTTGGAGAGCATAAAAAACTTAAAAAAATTGCTTTTTTTAAAATGGTGCCTATTTCGCTAATTGCGGTTGTGTGCGGTACTGTAGCAAATATTATTTTCGAAAAATTTTATGAGCCATTTAGACTTGAACCAGAGCATCTCGTGCAAATTCCCAATATTTTAGATACCTCTAATTTCAATTTCCCAGATTATGGGCAAATTACAAATGCCCTAGTTTGGATGGTAGCAATAAAAATTGCACTTGTGGCTAGTTTAGAGACTTTATTAAGTATTGAAGCAACAGATAAATTAGATCCAGATAAACGAATTACCCCAACAAGTAGAGAGTTAATTGCTCAAGGAACTGGCAATTTAGTATCAGGTTTTATTGGAGGTCTTCCTATTACAGCAGTTATTGTGCGCAGTAGCGCTAACATAGTGGCCGGTAATAAAACAAAGTTATCGGCTATTTTACATGGTTTAATGTTATTTATTTTTGTGCTTTTGCTTCCTCAGTTGTTAAATAAAATCCCTTTGTCGGCCCTTGCAGTATTGCTAATTTTTGTAGGATTTAAATTAACTAAACCAACCTTGTATAAACAGCAATTTATAAGTGGAGTAGATCAGTTTTTGCCTTTCATTATCACAGTTATTGCAATTGTATTTTCCGATTTGCTCATAGGCGTAGGAATTGGATTAGTGGTTTCATTCTTCTTTATTATTCGTTCAAGTTTTAAAAGAGCAATATCTTTTACTATTGATGGAAATAATTTTTTAGTTAAACTAAAAGGAAATGTTTCTTTCTTAAATAAGGCTTTTCTTCGCGATAAATTTGAAAATATTCCTGAAAAGAGTTACATGATTATTGATGGTGTTTCGGCTACTTATATCGACAAAGATATTATTGAACTTTTAGATGATATGCAAGAACTTGCCACGCATAGAAATATTAAAATAGAGCTAAAAAAATCAAACTCAAGTTTAAATCCTTACTTTAGGCAAAATAAAAACTAATGGACGAATACGAAAAACTTTTACTGCAAAATAAAGGCTGGGCAAAAGATAGACTAGACCTTGATCCTAATTACTTCAATAGATTAGCTGATATTCAGATGCCTAATTTTTTATGGATAGGTTGCTCTGATAGTCGTGTGCCTGCCAATGAAATTACCGATACTCAACCTGGTGAAATATTTGTGCACAGAAACGTAGCAAATTTAGTTGTGAGTACTGACTTAAACATGTTAAGTGTACTAAAGTACGCTGTTGAGGTACTTAAGGTAAAACATATAATTGTTTCTGGGCATTATGGATGTGGAGGTGTTAAGGCTTCTTTAACCAATAATCACTATGGAATGCTCAATAAGTGGCTCAGACATATAAAAGATGTTTATCGTTTGCATGCTAAAGAACTTGATGCAATATTAGATCAAGAAAAACGTGTCGATAGACTTGTTGAACTTAATATAATTGAGGGTGTTTACAATTTAGCAAAAACATCTATAGTTCAAAAAGCATGGGCTAATGGAAATGCTCCTTCACTGCATGGTAGTGTATACAGTTTAAAAAATGGAATCATGAATCACCTGATCACCGTTGATTCAAATTCATATTTAGACCCAATTTATCGTTTCGATTTTAAAGGTGGACTTGAAGATTAATGCAACAAGATAAAACTTTTAATCATGAAAAGGCTTTACAGTTTGTAAATGCAGCTAACAGTGGTTTTAAGTTTAGATCACTTATGTTTTTTCAAATTCCATTGATTTGGTTTAGTGGAATAAAAGTTAATCAGTTTGATAGAAATATTTGTAGTGTTAAACTCCCCTTTACACGCAGAACACAAAATCCTTTTCGCTCGGTTTACTTTGCAGCGCAGTGCATGGCTGCAGAGTTAAGCACGGGTTTAATTTTAATGGCCGAAACCATAGAAACAGGCAAAAAATGCTCCATGTTAGTAACAGATATGAGAGCAACATTTATTAAAAAAGCTGACGCAACTATCTTTTTTACTTGTTCACCCAACAATATTATAACAAATGCTATTCAAAATGCTATTGACAATAATGAACCAGTTAAATTTATGTTGATGAGCGAGGGGAAAATGGATGATGGTACTGTTGTTGCCAGTTTTGAATTTGAATGGAGTCTGAAATTTAAAGGCTAGCTATTTTCCTCGGCCCTGCACCACAATTAGCACCGTATAAATCAAAATTTTAAAATCTACTGCAAGGCTCATATTTTCGATATACAATATGTCATAGCGCAAACGTTCAATCATTTCATCCACATTTTCGGCATAACCATATTTTACCTGCCCCCAGCTGGTAATACCAGGTTTAACTTTATTCAAATGGCGATAGTGCGGAGCTGTTTTTGTAATTAAATCAATAAAGTGTTGCCGCTCCGGACGTGGTCCAACTAAACTCATTTCGCCTATTAAAACATTAAAAAATTGAGGTATTTCATCTAATCTTACTTTACGCATAAATCTTCCAAATTTAGTTATGCGGCTGTCCGTTTTACTACTCAACATAGGACCATTTTTTTCTGCATCGGTGTACATCGATCTAAATTTATGAATCATAAATGGCTTACCATGCAAGCCTATCCTTTCATGAGAATATATCGCTGGACCCTTAGAAGTAAATTTAACAATGAGAGCAGTAATAATAAATACTGGCGAAAAAACAGTAAGCGCTATTAACGAAATAACAATGTCAATCATTCTTTTGATGGCTCTTTGCCAAGTAGGCATAATATTATGTGATATTTCAATTAACGGTGCACCAAAAATAGAAGTCATCTTTACCGAGCCGCTTAAAATGTCATACATGTCGGGAATAATCTTAATAATTACATTTAAATCTTCAAGGTTATTTATAATTCCTTTCAAAAATTCATGCTCCGATGATTCAATGGCAATAATTACTTCTTCTATATTTTTGCCTACTACAATATCTCTTATATCAGATAGTTCACCTAAATGAGCTAAGTGCTTTTCAATTAAATGCGTACTTCCATTCTTGTTTTCAATATGCACAAAGCCAACAAACTTATTGCCCGATGATTTGTCTTGTGCCTCAATTTCGAGATATAATTTTAAAGCATTGGAATTACTCCCAATAATAATGGTAGGAAAGGAGATTATTCTGCTATGTACAAACTTTACAATAATAGTTGAAATAATTAAACGAAAGAAAAATGTAAAAGCAAAATGAATTAGAAAAAGCGCTATAAATAATCGGTAGTATGCTTTGTACGAGTATATTTCATCATCAAGCAATAAGGCAAAAAATAAAACAATAACGCCAATTAAAGTAATTAAAATTGTTTGGCCTAATTCCCTTAATCTCGATTTTCGAAAAATATTTTTATAACTTCCAATGCTTGTGTACATCAAAAGCCAAAACAGTGGAATTAAAACAAGGGCAGTATAAAAACTATCATTAAATTCTAATGGAATTACTTTGCCAAATTTGGTGGTTTCAATTTCCGATTTCCTGAATGCATAAAATATGGTCCATGCCATTCCTGCTGCAAATAAATCGCAAAGCACCGATAACCATAAATACATTTTTTTATTCGACCTCATTTTAAAAACTAATCAATTTTACATTATCAATTAAAAAACGAGGCTTGCTAACACCTTTGGCTTGTTTAGCATAAAAATAAATTTTGTAGCCAGTTGCAAAAACTTCATTTGATATTGCTTGGGTAAGGTCAATATACACTTTTTTCCAAATAATTTCTCCATTGCTATTGGTACTTGCTCTTAATCCTAAAACTGAACTTTGTTTTATTTGAGCACCATCTTGCGCAAACACGCCAACTTCCATGTCTTGGTTAATGTTGTAGTTTAATTCCAGAAAAACACTAGCGCCTTGTTTGGGCAAATTATAATAGTTAGTAGTAGCTATAGTTACATCAATACCACTTGTAATTTCGAATTTGCCGCAATTGTTTCCTTCAAAAATGATGGTTGAATTACTTGTTGTATAAATATCATTTACACTGTTGCTTGTTTTTTCAAAGTTAAATCCCAAGCCTTCAAAACCTTCATTCAAATGAAAAACAGTGCCCGATCTGTATCCATTAATCCGTGGCTTTAAACTTAAAATTTCTTTTTCTTTAAGTTCAATAGTGGTATCCCAGGCGTTGTAAAATGGATAGTCAATTCTAGTGGCATCAATTCCGTTTTGAACAATTCCTGATCTAATACTTAACTTTGCACTACCGGTTAATAGCACTGGGAATTTGGTGGGCATAGGATACACACCCTGAAGGTTATCATTAATGTATACCCACGCATCGGTAATGTTTGAAGATGAACTGCCCTGAGAATTGTCGGTAGGTGTTTTTAAGTCAATTCCAGTAATTCTGATGTAAGATGGTATGGGCTCTTGTTTATCAAAAGTACTGCAAGCTGCTTGCAGCAATGCAAGAAGCAATAAAACCGAAAATAATGTTTTTTTGTATGAATATTTAACCACCGCTTCTTATAACGACATAATACACATTTTATTGTGCCTATTTTAACTTGTTTTTTTAATAAGCCGCGAAAGTAACATTTTACTGCTATTAATTATCAATTAATCTGGCGTTGGATTTTAATTTCGCAATTATTTCATAAGCCACTTGAAGCGATTTATAGCCATCATCGGCCGAAACTACGGTTGCTTTATCGTTATTAATTGAATTGGCAAAACATTTTAACTCTTCTTCTATGGCATTAACTTTATGGGTGTCAGGAGTTTCAAAATAAATTTGTTTCAACCCTTTTTCTTGTCCTAAATCAATGGTAATTGCGTAAGGGTCTAAATCTCCTTCAACATTTTTTAATCTTATGATGCTTGCTTCCTTTTCTAAAAAATCCACAGAAATGTAGGCATCTTTTTGAAAAAATCTTGTTTTACGCATATTTTTCATGCTTATTCTGCTTGCGGTTAAATTAGCAACGCAACCGTTATGAAACTCTATTCTAGCATTAGCAATATCTGGAGTATCACTAACTACAGCAACGCCACTAGCGCTTATTTTCTTAATCTCAGATTTTATAACACTCAATATTATATCTATATCATGTATCATTAAATCGAGCACTACCGACACATCGGTGCCTCGCGGATTGAATTGTGCTAGGCGATGTGTTTCAATAAACAATGGATTATTGCAATAAGGCGCCGCAGCAGTAAATGCAGGATTAAATCGTTCAACATGCCCAACCTGAACTTTCACATTGGCTTCATGAATAAGCCTGATTAACTTTTTGGCTTCATCAAGTGTGTTTGTTATCGGTTTTTCTATAAATAAATGCTTCGAGTTTTTTAAGGCAATTAGTGCGCAGTTATAATGGTGGATTGTTGGGGTAACAATGTCAATGGCATCGCAACTGTTTATTAATTCTAACTCTGAACTAAATCTTGTTACCTGAAATTCATCAATTGCTATGTTTGCATTTTCATCGTTAGGATCGTAAAATCCAATCAACTCAAAATCAGCAATGTTTTTTAATAATCTTATATGAATTCTTCCTAAGTGCCCTGCACCCAATACGCCAATTTTTATCATGCTGTGTGTGTTGATAGTTATAGGAATTACGTTTAATAGTTTTTTTAAAAAGCGCAATAACACTTACAAAGTTAGGGCTTATGGTTACAAACAATTAATTGATGATTTCTTTTTTGTAACATTAGGATGTTAGTTAACGAGTCTGCTATTTTTGTATACTATTATTTTTCTAATATGGCCATCACAGACAATTTTAAGCATAAAGGCAAAAGATTACAAATGATAACAATGCTACGTCAAATGGGTATTGTTGATGAAAAAGTGTTGAATGTTATGGAAATGATTCCACGTCATGCCTTTTTAGATGGAGCATTTTTAGAATATGCCTATGAAAATAAAGCTTTTCAAATTGGCGAAGGTCAAACCATATCACAACCTTACACTGTAGCTTTCCAAACACAGTTATTGGAAATTAATAAGAACGATAAAGTGCTTGAAATTGGTACAGGAAGCGGTTATCAAACTGCTGTGTTATGTGGTATGGGCGCTCGTGTATTTAGTATCGAACGTCAAAGAGTGCTTCACGACAGGGCTAAACGATTTTTGCCTATGCTCAATGTTAACCCTAAATTGTTTTATGGTGATGGTTATTTGGGGCAGCCCATGTTTGCACCTTTCGATAAAATAATTGTTACGGCAGGCGCTCCTTATATACCCGAACCACTAAAAGCGCAGCTAAAAGTGGGTGGTATTATGGTCATTCCTGTGGGAGATAATAAAGGTCAAAAAATGTATTCGTTGGTTAAAAAAAGTGATTCCGCTTTTGAATCCAAACTGCATGGCGATTTTCATTTTGTTCCTCTGCTTGAGCAAAAAAGATAGCCAATTCATTTACCTTGAAGTGAACGGTAAGGAAAAATTAATTAAAATTGTCAATATTTTTATATTAGCTACGTTAGCACTCAATTAAAACCATTAAAATGCACAACCTAAAGCCTCTTTTTACTGTAGTAGCTGTACTTTTTGCAAGTATTGCCATTGCTCAAACTCCGCCTACAAACTCTTCTGAAACAATTTTACTTTCAAAAAAAGGAGAACCAATTTTGCCCGAAGCAAAAGATTGGGCCCTTAGTGTTGATGCAAGTCCATTTTTAACTTACACTGGAAAATTACTTTCAAATGATGGAGCCGATGCTCCTGTTGTTAATTCATTGGCCAATTACCCTTTAACCATTGGTGGTAAATATTTTATCAGTGCAAAACAAGCTTATAGAGCCAGAGTAAGAATAGGTATAGCCTCACAAACAATTAATAATTCAGTTGTTGATAACCAAAATACAACCTTAGATACTGTTTATATTAAAGATTCTCGTAAATCAAGCGCTACTGATGTTACTTTGGCTTTTGGGAAAGAATTTAGAAGAGGTAAAACCAGATTGCAAGGTTTTTATGGTGGCGAAGGAATTATTGGTATTTCTACAGGTAAATCAATCTATTCTTATGGAAATAATTTTAGTAACCTTAATGTTTCTCCTACAAGTACAGATTTTGTTACGCCAACTGCTCTGGGTTATGCAAGTGCACCGGCAAATAGCAGAATTCAATCAGAGTCTAATGGAACAGGTATTAAAGTGGCTGCAAGAGGTTTTGTTGGTGCCGAATATTTTATTTTCCCAAAAATGTCAATAGGCCTAGAGTTTGGTTTTAGTTTAATGTATTTCAATCAAAACGATGGTAAATTATCTTCCGAAAGTTGGGATGCAGCAGCAGGAAGTGTTAAAAATAAAACCCTTGCCAAAAGTGGTTCTAGAGGATTTGGCATAGATAACGATAACAGCGGAGGAGCTATCATGCTTAACTTCCATTTTTAGAATAAACTTTATCTTTTCGTAAAAATTTATTGCTCGCTTGAATTCAGTTCAACTCAATTTGAAGTTCTAAATTTTAACTATTTTAGAAAAAAAAGAGAGAAAAAAATTAGTTTTCTAATATTGTTTTAGCAATTTCTTCATAGGTAAATGCCCCAATAATCTTACCGTCCTGCATTTCATAAATAACATCACAATTTTTAAGTGTTGTTATTCTGTGTGCAATAATAAACATTGTTTTATTTTCTTTTGAAATAGCTTCAATAGATTCGGTAATTTCCTTTTCTGTTTCATTGTCCAGTGCACTTGTTGCTTCATCAAAAACTAATATCTGAGCTTCTTTGTACAAGGCCCTTGCAATTGCAATTCTTTGTCGTTGCCCACCCGATAATTTTGTGCCATTTTCGCCAATGTTTGAGTTAAGACCTAAAGGCGATTTATCAACAACTTCGTCAAGTTTAGATAATTTTAAAACGCTGTTTAATTTATCTTTATCAACTTCATCCCTAGGCACCCCAAAAGCAATATTTTCGTAAAAGTCGCCATCAATTATAAATACATTTTGCTTTACATAACCAATTAGCTGACGCCATTGATTTTCTTCGCTTATTGTAATTTTTTTATCATCAATATATATGCCCCCGCTTTGCTCTTTTAAAAAGCGTAAAAGAATATTAATTATTGTTGTTTTGCCTGATCCCGATTTTCCTATAATGCCAATTTTTTGTCCCTTTTCTACTCTCAAATTTAAACTATCTACCGAAAGTTTTTTACCACTTGGGTATTGATATGAAACATCTTTAAATTCAATATAGTGGTTAAAGCTTAAAGCAGAAGAATTCGATTGATCGCTGTTGTTCGGCACAGGTTGTAAGCCATCTTTAATAATTTGAATTACATATTGAAAACCCTTTATGCTTCCCAAAGCAATCAACATACGATTCATTGATGGCATAACCCGATAAGCCGCTGCTATAAAAAGAGGAAGCATAATTGAAATACTTTCTCTTGCACTTGGACTATATAACGTGTAAGCAAACATAATTATAACTGCACTTATTGCTGTAAGTTCTATAATTTTACTAGGGATAAGGTTTAGTGTAAAAGAATTGGTTGACACTCGCCTAAATTTTGATTGATCTAACTTAAACACACCCATAAAGTATCTTTCTTTGTTAAACAACTTTACGTCAATATAACCGTTTATAGTTTGATAGGCTTGTTTGGTAAGTTCAGTATTTAAACGATTGCGTTCTTTTTCGTAAAACTGGGTCCTGCTTTTTATCAGTTTGTAGGTTAAAATAAATGAAGGAGCCAGCGTAACAATCATTAAGCCAATAACTGTTATGTTATATAATGATATTGCTACTAAAATGATAATGAGCACCACAATCTCTGACATTAAAACCAATGTGGGTAACAATAAATAAGTAGAAAAATGAAAAGGCATAAATTGGAAGTTCCTTACCAAATTTGTGCTGTTATGTTCATTAAAGTATTGCAAGTCGTGATTCATAATATTCTCAAACTGTTTTTGAGAAATATCTGCCGCTACACTGTACGAAAATTTAGATTGCAGATAACTAATTAACGATGCAGCAGCATTCTTAAAAAGAAAAATTAACCAAAAACAAATAAGAATAAAATATAGAAAAGCATGATCGCTTTCGAATCCTAAATTAATAAAAACAGAATGAATAAAAGCACTTTTATGAATATTTGTTGGGTCAAAAACTAATGTTGCCACAGGCAAAATTGCCGCCAAACCTAAAACATCTAAAACACCACCAAACAAAATTAGCATCACTATTAGTACAATTTTCTTTTTATGATGAGGTAAAATAATACTATTGATATCTTTTATAGTAGAAAATACAATATTCTTTAGCAGAAATTTTTTCATGAGCTGCTATTATTATGTATTTATATCAGAATAGGCTTTATAAGCAGCGCCATATCTTCTGTAGTAATAATTATTCTTAACCTTTTTTACACCGTTAAGTACTAAGCAAAAATGATTAGGTTTATGGGCTTTAAAAATTTCTTGTGCGTTTGTTAAGCTATCTCTAAAAGGATATTTTGTATTCATCACAAAGATGTTTACATCAGCAATTTGCATCAAAACGATGGCATCAGAAATTAAAGAAACTGGGGGAGTATCAATAATTATATAGTCATAATTTGCTTTTCCAAAGTCAATAATATCTTTCATGTTTTTACTTAATATAAGTTCAGATGCATTTGGAGCAGCTGAACCAGAAAGTAACACGTCTAAGTTTTCAATTTCGGTATGAATTAAATAATCTTCGGGTTTTCCTTTACCAACCAAAATACTTGTTATTCCTGGTTTTTCATTCGAAAGTCCTAATGCCTTGTAAACTCTTGGCTTGTGCAAATCTAATTCTAGCAATAAAACTTTTCTTCCTCCTTTGGATAAAAGTGCGCCAATATTTACAGCAGAAAATGTTTTACCCTCGCTTGGGTGGTTAGAGGTAAGCAAATATACTTGACAATTACTTTCGGCATTGTTCATGAACTGCAAATTTGTTCGAAGTGTTCTAAATGATTCGGTTACAGCAGATCTTGGATCATCGCTGATAGCTTTATCAACATTGGCAAAATTATCGGCATACATTACTTCTCCTAAAACGGTTAAGAATGTTTTTTGCTTCAATTCTTCAAGTGTTTCAACTGTTTCGTAAAATGAAATTCGAATAAAAATAATCAATAAACTTAGCATAAAACCAACACCAATAAAGGTGTATGTAATTTTAGATTTGTTGGGCTTAACAATTCCTAATGAAAGTGCCGATTCTATAATCTTACTTTCAGGAACAATTCCAGCTCTTGCTATTGTATTTTCTGCTTTCTTTTGTAATAAAAAAGAATACATTTTTTGGTTTACTTCTAAATTTCGTTCAATATTTAATAACTCTCTTTGTTTGATAGGAATATTGCTTATTTTTCCCTCAAAACGATCTACTTGTTTCTTTAATGCATCTTTTTGAGATTGGATAGCAACCCTAGAATTATTGATGTAGTTTAATATGGTTAATTTTTTTTCTGTTAAAACTTTTTCAAGAATTATAATACTAGGACTTGTTGCTGTTCCCGAAAATTTGGCTTTGTTGCGTTCCATTTGCAGGTTATACAAATCGCTAACATTCTTCGAAAATGATTGATCGCTGGCAGGTAAAAATATAGTTGGAGGTATTAATTCAGGATCTTTATCTTCTATGATATATTTTTCAATAGAGTTAAATGAAGCTTCCATCAAATCTAATTTATTAAGCTCAGCCTGATTGGCAACAAGTTGAGCAAAATAATTTTCTTCCTCTTTTGATAAATCTAAAATAGATTCTTCTTGCTTATAGTTTTGCAATCGATCTTCTATGGAAGTCATCATTTGGGTTAATTCTTCCAACTGCTTTTCAATATAGGTTAGTGTACGACTATTGATATCTAACTTAGAATTGAGTGTAATGTCTATGTATACTTTTCCTAAAGTATCTAAAAAAGTAATCGCCCTTTTAGGAATAATGTCTTCAACAGTAACTTGAACAATACCGCTGTATTCTGGAATTTCTACAGCAATTGATTGCTGGTATTTTCTTACCAAATTGGCTCGGTTGTGGAATTGAATTAGATAATCTACATCCTTTATTCTATTTTCTGTAATGGCTTCAATAGCAGAAGATTTACTGATAGTTAAACTAAAGTATTTAGTAACAAGTGTTTTGTTAAAGTATCCTTCATCTGTAATTTCGTTTTCTCCAATTTTGTATTTTAAGGAGTATTTGCTAATGTTTAAAATCTTAAAATCTATAAATTGCTCGTAGAGTAAAGGATTGATTGCATTGAATTTTATTTTAAAAGGAATATCATCGTAAAGCTCTTTGGTACGTATTCTCCCTTTAATGTAATAAGATACATCTAAATCAAGTTTATCAACAGTTTGTTTAATTAAGTCGTATGATTTTATTACGCGCATTGCATTATAGTTTTCGCTATAATCTTTGTATCCAAGTGGCTGCGCTCCTGATTGTATGATGCTTTGAGAATCATAAGCATCGTTAGATTTTAATAAAATTTGTGTAGATGCTGCGTAAACATCGGTTAACTTGTAGGTGTAAAAATAGGCAGATATATAAGCAACAATTAAACACGTTAAAATAATATACCAATTCTTTACAAATGTGCGCCATAGCGCCTTTAGATCATCAAGGTCAATTATCGAATCTGTTTTTTCGTTACTCACAGGCAATTATTAAATTACGCAAATATACTAATTGTAGTTAAACTCAATTTGATTAGGCAACAATTATATATAAATTAACTTAATAAAATATAATTACAGATGTATAGTTAAAACATTTTTTTTGATTTCTGGCTCTAATTTTTTTACAAATTTGCTCGGTATGTTTATTCTAATTTTTAAAAATAACTTTTGTAAAAAACGCAGCCAGTAATACCAATTGCATTTGTTTTTTAGTCCAACTAAAAAATAAATATGCAGTGGTTAATGCCTATACTGCTTGAAATTAGTATAATAACGCCACGCTGTAATTATACTAAAATGAAAGTGTAATCAGTATTAGTTTTTTAATTACCTTTTTTCTTTAATTTTTGTAATCACCGTCTAATAACATTTTAAATAATTATTTTTAAATGTTTCAGTCTAAAACTTTGCAAATGTTAAAAAGTTTAACAGTAATTGCTATTTGGGTTGTTTGTGTTTTTTAGGAATAAATCAATTAGGACAAAGCTGTTTCTTTACTTTGTTTAATATTGGCTGTTGTTTTTAGGTTTAAAAAGTGGTAAACACAGGGTTGCTATATTGGATATCATTACATGAATGAAATCAAAAAAACGCCTAATGCTCATTTTTAACATCAAGCTATTTTGTATCGTTTGCATAAAACGCATTGATTATATACGTATATTACACTCTTTTAACAAATGCATGTTGATAGCTTAAGCAGCAATCGGCCCCTATTTTTAAATTATTGCTAATTTTGCCCATATTTAATCAACTATCGTGCTCATTACACCCATAAATATTTTAGCACTTGTTTTTGCCTATCTTATAGGTTCTGTTCCAACTTCGGTTTGGTTGGGTAAGTATTATCATGGTATTGATATTAGAGAGCACGGAAGCGGCAATGCTGGCGCAACTAACACTTTTAGAATATTCGGAAAAAAATTAGGTATTACGGTTTTAATAATTGACATTCTAAAAGGTTGGATTGCAGTAAAACTTTTTTATGTGCTCTATGAAAGTGGACAAAGTGTTGATGAATTATTTAACCTAAAAATAAGATTAGGTATCTGCGCATTACTTGGACATGTATTTCCAATTTATGTTGGCTTTAAGGGTGGTAAAGGTGTTGCAACACTTTTAGGAATAATTTTAGCACTTAATCATGAAGCGGCCTTAATGTCGATTGGTGTATTTTTAATCGTGTTTCTTATCACTCGATACGTGTCATTGAGTTCAATTTTGGCTGGTTTGTTTTTTCCTGTGGTAGTAATGGTTATTTCAAAAACTTCTCAACCTGCCATGGTTGTGTTTGCTTTAATGATAAGTGTGGCCGTAGTAATTACACACCAAAAAAATATTGAACGTTTATTAAGTAATAAAGAAAGTAGAGTAAAATTATTCAGTAAAAAAACACAGCCAGAAACAAAATCAGAGCAATTAAATAATGAATTAAAAGTTGAATGATAAATGTTGAAATAGGTTTCGTATTTTTGATTAAACAAATATAAATGAGAGAAAAGACGCATGGTTTTATACTAACAATGCTTTTGATAATTTTTATCAGCCTTGTTGCCAATGCCCAAAATAACTTCGGCTCCGAGAAAGAATTACGTAAACAAGCAGATAATTTTTTTAAAAATGATGATTATGCAGCCTGCTTGCCTCTTTATTCTCAATTGTTGAGTTTGTATCCTAAGGACCCTAACTTTAATTACAAATACGGAGTTTGCTTATTATACGCTAAAGAAAATAAAGAAAAACCACTTCCTTACCTTATTTTTGCGATAGGAAAGGAGGATGTAGATGATGATATTTACTATCATTTAGGCAAAGCATATCATTTAAACTACAGATTTGATGAGGCAATTGCACAATACAATATTTTTAAACAAAAGAAAAGTAAATCATCTACTAAACTTGAAGTTGATCTTCAAATTAAACAGTGCGAAAATGGTAAAAGTCTTCTAAGAAATGTAACCGACCTTACTGTTATCGAAAAGAAAGAACTTAACAGCGCTGAGTATTTTAGAGCCTATGATTTAAATAAAATTGCCGCAAAGCTAGTGGTAAAGCCCGATGAATTGAAAACTCCAATTGATAAAAAAAAGAATGATCAGTCAACAGTAATCATACGTCAAACAAGCCAAGAGATTTATTATAGCAGCTATGGTGCTGATGATAACAATGGGCGCGATATTTATAAAATTACCAAATTGTCAAACTTTACTTGGGGCAAGCCTGTAAATCTTGGTCCAAATATCAATACCATTTATGATGAGGATTTTCCTTACATCACACCCAATGGCAAAACACTATATTTTTGCAGTAAGGGCCACAATAGTATGGGTGGATACGATATTTTTAAATCTGAATTAAACCCTTCAGGTGAATGGAATAAGCCTCAAAATCTTGATTTTGCGATTAATACGCCCGATGACGATATTCAATATGTAACCGATCCGCAAAGCGACTTTGCTTATTTTTCATCTAAAAGAAATAGTGCCGATGGTAAAATAATCGTTTTTAAGGTAAAAACAGAACGTGTTCCAGTTACAGCGGCAATCATTAAAGGAAAATTCCTAAGCGATGCAATTCCAGTGAATCTTGCAGCAAAAATATCGATCAGAAATGTTCAAACAGGTAAGTTTTTAGGAACATTTAATAGTTCGGAACGCGATGGGAAATATCGTTTAAATTTAAATAATGGAGCCAAGTACGAATTTACTGTTGAGCAATCTGGAACTCCGCCTATTACGCAATACGTAGAAATTCCGCCAATGAATGAATTGAGGACACTTAGACAGGAAATTCAATTGAAAAAGAAAGATGGTGTTACCAATATGATTATTTACAATTTCTTTAATGATACAACAGAAAATGATGCTTTAGCCACAGCCGAATTGTTTAAAGAAAGAGCCAGCTTAGACGTTAATTATGAAGAGCAAGTGCAAGCAGGAATTATTTCTGAAGCAGGCAATAAACCTATTGCAGATAACAAAGTGTTAACCAATAGAAATGTATATCAAGGAAATGATACTCCAACAAATACTGACAAAGAAAAGCCTGCTGATAGCACAACTCTAAATGCACAAAATTCTACAAAGGATAATGCATTAACAGTTGAAAATAAAGCCGCAGTAAAAGCAAGTGGTGAGCCCAAAAAATCGGAAACTGGTATCAACAACTCAGAAATTGTATCCATCGCCAAGGACGATGCAAAGGAAACTCAAAAGGAAGCCGATGACTTAAGAGACAAATCGCGACAAGCATTTGCCTTTACTAATTTAAAAAATAATGCTGCTCGAATTAAGTACAACGAAGCCACCGAAAACGAAACGCAAGCAGCTACAATAAGCGATTTGGGAGAAAAACAAATTAAATTAGATTTGGCTGCAAAAGCAAAAAAAGATGGCGATATATTATCACAACAAGCTGTGGTTGCTTATAATTTGGCCAAGGATATGGAACAAGAGGCCGATGCCAAACAAGTAGAAGCCAATCAAGCCGAACAATATGCAAATGATTTAGATCTCGCCGTTAAATCAAACTCCACAGAAGCACTCGCTAAACTGGAAAAACAAAGTAAAGAACTTGAAAAAAATCAAACATCAGCAAAAACATATACGCCAGATAATTTGGCTAAACAGTCACAAGAAAAAAATGCTGAAGCCACGCGTTTGGAGGAAAGAAAAAATGACTTGAAAGCAGAAATTCAAGAGGCCATGTTTGATGAAAAAATTGCACGTGAAGCAATTTTGAAAGCTAAAAACGATTCTGAAAAGGAAGCAAATGAAAGCCAATTGAAAAATGTGTTGGAGGCCAGAAAAAATAAGGAAACAGAATTAAATGGCATAGATAATAAAATTTCTAAATTAAAGGAAGAGGCAGTTAATCTTGAAGAAGAGGCAAGAATAAACAAAGAAATACAAGCTGAGTTAGCAAGCAATAACAGTGCTAATTTAACCCAAATTGCTTTGGAAGATAAGCAAAAATTAGATGCTCAATTTAGCAGTCAGCGTAATAACAACACTGCTATTTCTGTTGATAATAAAGTTGCCACAACAAATAATACGAGCAATAAAACCGAAGCAATCACAAATAAACAAAACGCAAATAATTCAAAAATTGAAGGCAATAAAAGTAACAATTTGGTTGTTGAAGATTATATAGCTGTCGCCAATTCTCTAGATGAAAATAAAAAGGAGTTATTTCTTAACCAATCTTTACAAGCAACACAAAAATCAGATTCAATTGCTAAGCTAATAACCAATGCAACCGATCAAAATGAAATCACTTCATTAAGCCAATCGCAAAATAACTTCCAGGAACTTGCTGCTTCAAAAAAACTTGCTGCCAATATTATTGCTTACAACATTTATAATAAGGAGTATGAAGCTAACAGAAATGCTTTAAATCAAAAATTACAGCGTTTGCCTGAAAGTGATAAAGCTAATTTTAGTAATAGTTTATCTCAAATAGAGGGCGATTATCAAAAGGTAATTTTAAATAAAGAAAGTGCTTTGCAACAAAGCAATTTAATAGACAAAGCTGCTAACATAAATATTACAGTTAATTCTCAAAATGTGGTTTTGGTGCGACAAAGGAAATTATTGGAGCAAGCCAACAGCAGCATTGCAAATGCACAAGTTCAAAACAAAGCTACTGCCGAATTTAAAGGTTTTAATACAGATAGAAATTCTTCTGCCACTGAGGCAGTTAATAATTTGCGTCCAGATTATAGTAATTATAAATCTAACTTAAAATTGCCAACAGAGGAAGTTACTTTGGTAAAGCGTTCTGCAGAATATCTTCAATTTGAAGGTATCATCAATCAAGCACTAACTTTTGAAGAAAATGCCAATAAAAAAGCAAAAGAATACAACACCATTAAAGCTCAAGGGGAAGAAAAGGTAATTGAGTCTCAGCAACTAATTGACTTGGCTGCAGAGGAAAAAAAGAAGGCAAAGAAACAAGCTTTGGCCGAAGAAGCTATTAGAGTTGATAATGAAGGTAGAGATCTTTTGAACAAAGCTGATACAGTAAAAATACAAGCACAAAATGAAATGCTTAAGGCTGCAGCTGTAAAAGCCGAAGCCGATAAGTTTATTTCAAAATTAGACAAATCACAACAAGAAAAAATAATTGCTGCTTTTCAAAACCAAGAAACAGCTACTAGTGCCGAACTTGCCTTAAATAAAACTGAAAATAACCAAGAAAAAGTAGTATCAAAAGAGGATAACAAAACTGAAAATAAAGCGCAAAGCCAAGAAAAAAATACAAGCGTTACAAATAATAAAACCGACACTCAAAAAATATCTTCTGCAAGCAATGACCTAAAAAGCCAAAATCAACAAAATACAATTGTTAACAGTAAGCAAGAAGCAGTGCCAAGTAACAATGCTACTGTAACTGCTAAGGTAAAGGATAAAGAAAGTGTTTTAAAGGAAATAAAAGCAACATCTGATTATATTGCCTATGCAAAAATTAAAGATGAAGCCGAAAATTTAAAGGTTACTGCTGCAGTAAAAAGAACTGAAGCCGATTCTGTTAAACTACAGGCTCAAAGAGATGCCATCACTAGCAATGATTTGTTTGAATTTGCCGCTGCGCAGTCAAAGAAAAAGGATAGAAAAGAGGCGCAAAAGAAAGCAGAGGAAATGGACAAAGTTTCTAAAGATAATGAGGCAAAGGCAGATTCATTAAATAAACTGGCAGAAACATCTGAAAATAGTGCTCGAACTAAACAGTATGAAGCAGATAGTTATCTGAGAAAATTTGATGACACAAAATCAAAAACACTTCTAATGGCTTATAACAATACTGTGCCTCAAGAGTTGTTAAAAGCTGAAGAGCCTATCGCTAATGCAGGACCTGTTATTGCAAACAATACAAAAACAAATTCAAAAACGGTTGACGCCAATAATCAAAAGCAGGAAGTAAATCAACAAAATGGTACACCTAAAAATGTTACCAATAAATCAGAAGTTACCTCTTCAAATAGCACAGTCGCAAAGCAAAATAATGATCAGCTTGTTCAAAATAAACAAAGTGCCGAAGTTGAAAATGGCAACAAAAAACAAAATACAACAGCTCAGCCGCCTACAGAAATTAAGGCAGCGCAAAATCAATCTTCAGAAAGTGCTGTACAAACTAAATCAATAAAACCTGATGTAAAAACTACAAACGAATATATCAAATTTATAAGTTTAAAGAAAGAGGCAGAGCAAGCCGAAGCAGAGGCAAAAGTATGGAAGCAAAGAGTTGATTCTACAAAAGCATTGAGTAGTCAAAAATTAGATGAATCAAATAATAAACTGGAGGAAGCAGCAGCCCTTAAGCAAAGAAAAAGAAAACCATTAGTGCAGGAAGCAGCCGAATTAGATCATGCTTCTCAACTGCTTGCGAGAGAAGCCGATTCGTTGAATGTGTTTGTTAATGAGGCCAACAAAAAAGCGAGAGATAAAAAGACTAAATCCGACACTTATCTTTCAACAATTGATAAAGACTTATCATTGCGCATTATGAGATCAATTGAAGGTATTCCTGAGCCTGTAGAAGTGGAACCAATCATTGCTATTGAAACCAATAACAATATAGTATCTACAAATGATCCTACTAGAATCACTCCAGCTGTTTCAATTGGAATTCAAAAAGGAAAGTCTCATAATGCAAGTAATCCTATAAAAATAAATGAACCTTTCCCTGATGGTATTGTGTTTAAAGTTCAAATTGGCGCATTCAATAAAACGGTGGCAGATAACGCCTTTGGTTCAGTTAGTCCTGTTAGTGGCGAAATTATCCCTAATAGCAATTTAATTAGATACACAGCTGGTTTATTTAATGTATTTGATGACGCTTCTAATGCCAGAAAAGAATTAGTAAAATTGAATTATAAAGATGCATTTGTAGTTGCTTATTGCTATGGAAAAAGAATGAGTACTGCTGAGGCTAGAGCATTAATTGCTGCAGGAAAAGATTGTAAAACGGGTGGTCAGGTTGCACCAAATCAAAATGCAATTGCAGCTAATACATTCAATAAAACAAATACTGAAAATTCAACATTAGCGAAAGCTACTAATTCAACAGAATCAATTAACGAAAGAAGTATTGCGGGTAATAATTTAAGTGCTCCAACTCAAATTAAATCGGGTGAAACACTTCCTCAACAAGACATTCAAACTATTAAGGGCTTGCTCTATACGGTGCAGGTGGGAGTTTACAGTAAACCAGTAAAAGCAGGTCAATTGTTTAACATTACTCCATTGTATTTCGAATTGAATCAAAAGGGGCAATACAGATACACAAGTGGTATTTTTAATGAAGTTAAAGAAGCTGCAAAAGCAAAAAACAATATCGTTCAAATTGGGGTAGCAGATGCATTTGTTTCGGCTTATTTAAATGGAAAAAGAATTCCAATGGAACAAGCTGCTGCATTGGAGGCAAAAGAGGGCAAGTCGGTATTTGCACAAGTGCCGGGTGTGAATGTTCAACCAAAAATAATTCCTTTTACTTCTAACCTTGAACAGCGTACAGTAAATAACCCCGAAACTAAAACAACTGTAACTGCCAACAATAAGTCAACAAATATTGTTTACAAAGTGCAATTAGGTGCATTTAAAAATGAAGTTCCTGTAGATATTATGAATAAGTATTTAACCATTGCCGATAAAGGGATTGCAAATTTTAAAAGTGGAGAGCTTACAATATATACTGTAGGCAACTACACACAGTTAAGCGCTGCTGAAGCTGTTAAATTAGAAGTAATAGCAAAGGGAATTACCGATGCATTTGTAATTGCCCTAAACAATGGTGAAAAAATTTCCTTAGAGGAAGCAAAAAAATTAGGTGGTAATTAATATCAATTGAACGCTCTAGATTAAAAATATGTTGAAATCAAGTTTTAATTTTGTAGATTAAATATGACTTATTCAGAATTAAAGCTCCTTTGGCGCAGCAAACTCGAAACAATTTACGATCAAGACGAATGTGATAATCTATTTTATTTAACTTGTTATTACATTAAACAATGGGGAAGATCGCGCGTGCTTTTCGAAAAAGATAATGTACTTACAGAAGCTGATGAAAAGGCTTACAGCGAGGTTTTAAAACCTTTGCTAACACAAAAACCAATTCAATACATTTTTGGTGAAACAGAATTTTATCAACTAAAATTTAAAGTAGATGAAGATGTTTTAATTCCACGTCCCGAAACCGAAGAATTGGTCGATTGGATTGTGCAAGACTTTATGGGTAAAAGAAATATAAAGTTTCTCGACATTGGCACAGGCAGCGGTTGTATAGCTATTTCTTTGGCAAAAAATATGATTCATCCGCAAGCTTATGCTATGGATATTTCAAGCCAAGCACTCACTGTGGCTCAAATAAATGCGAGTGAGTTAAATGTTGAGCTACATCTTTTAAAAGCTGATATCTTAGAAATGTCGGATGTAGTGGTTGACGAAAATTTTAATTTAATTGTAAGTAATCCACCTTATATTTTAAAGGAGGAGGCTGTAAACATGCGCCAAAATGTAGCCGGTTTTGAACCGCACATCGCACTTTTTGTTACCAACAACGATCCATTACAATTTTATAAAGCCATTGCCGATTTTACTTTGTTGAACCTGCAAAAAGATGGAGCCCTGTATCTTGAAACGCATGAAGAATACAACGAACAAGTAAAGCAAATGCTGCAAGAGAAAGGTTTTTCGAATGTTGTTAGTAAAAAAGATTTACAGAATAAACTAAGGTTTGTTAAAGCAACATTGCAATAATTCTTTGTTTTAACCATGAAAAGATGTTGGTTGAATTTCTATTTTATTTTATTGTTGCTGCTAACTGCTGTGCTGAATACCGATTGCAATACAAAACGTAGTGATGAAAATACGACAAAAAAAGAGACCTCACCTTTTCTTAATCATGGCGATTCAGCAAGCTATGTTGGCATAAACACCTGCAAAACTTGCCACCCAGATATTTATGATACCTTCATAGAAACAGGTATGGGTAAATCTTTTGATAATGCTTCTAAACTAAAAACTGCTGCCTTGTTTGGGAGTAATGCAATTGTATATGATGCAAAATCCGATTTTTACTACCATCCTTTTTTTAGTGGCGATACAATGAAAATGATAGAGTATAGATTGCAAGGAAAAGATACTATATATCAAAGAATTGAAACTGTTAATTATATTATTGGTTCAGGACAGCACACAAATTCGCATATGATGATGCGTAATGGCTATATAACGCAAATGCCAATGACCTTTTACACGCAAAAAAAACAATGGGATTTACCGCCTGGTTTTGAAGATGGTCACAACACAAGATTTGGAAGAAAAATAGGTTTAGAATGTATGAGCTGCCATAATTCGTATCCAGATTTTGTATTAGGTTCCGAAAATAAATTTGCTTCGCTTCCAAACGGTATTGGCTGCGAAAGATGTCATGGACCAGGCTCAATACACGTAAAACAAAAAAGCAATGGTCAAATTATTGATACTGCTAAATATATCGACTATAGTATTGTTAATCCCGGAAAATTAAATCCCAATTTACAATTCGATATTTGTCAACGTTGCCATTTGCAAGGTAATGCTGTTCTTAAAAACGAACACTCTTTTTACGACTTTAAACCAGGTCAAAAATTATCAGATTTTATGACTGTGTTTTTGCCAAAATACACGAATGCCGAAGATGAATTTATAATGGCCTCACATGCCGATAGACTTAAGCAAAGCGAATGTTTTATTCAAAGTCAAAAAAATAAAAGTGAGAATAAACTAAGGCCTTACAAAAATACCATGACTTGTGTTACTTGTCATAACCCTCATAAAAGTGTGAAATTCCAAAAGGATGAATATTTTAATTCTAAATGCAATAAATGTCACACTTCCAAAACAGATAAAAAGTGCAGTGCCAATAAAAAAACATTACTGAGTGTTAACAATAATTGCGTGAGCTGTCACATGCCACGCTCTGGTTCAATCGATATTCCGCATGTTACAGTGCATGACCATTTTATAAGAAAACCAAAATCAAGCATAGCGGCTAAGCAAGCTAAAGAATTTCTTGGTTTGTATGCTATCAACGAGAGTAAGCCAAGTGCAAAAACTAAAGCAATGGCTTACATTAATCAATACGAAAAGTTTGAAAAGAAATCATATTATCTCGATTCTGCTAGCTTTTATGCAAGTAAGTTAAAAGCAGAGCCACTAATGAATCACATTCACCTACTTGTGCATTTAAATTTTCTTAAAAATAATTTTGATGCAATCATAACTGATATTCAAACCTTTGATCAAAATAAATTACTCAACCAAGTTTTTATAAAACAATCATACGAAAATGCCGATGCGTGGCTTTGTTACAGAGTGGGCGAGGCTTATCAATACAAAACAGATTTTATAAATGCACAAAAGTTTTACGCTCAAGCTTACAAACTGGCACCTTACTTCCCCGATTTTTTAAATAAATACAGTAGCGCCTCTTTAAACAATAATCAGCTCAGTTTGGCAAAATCACTTTTTGAAAAATTAGTTAAAGAATTCCCAACTTACGCGCCAGGCTTTTCTAATTTAGGATATCTGTATTTAACGCAAGAAAATATTCCAATGGCAATAATAAATTTTGAAAAGGCCTTACAACTTGATCCAGATTATGAACTGGCATTGATGAATAAAGCCAGCGTATTGATGTATCAAAATAAAAACAAAGAAGCTGCAGCAATTTTAAAACATGTAATAACAAAAAATCCAAATCAAGAAAAAGCAAAACAAGCACTCTTGCAATTAAAATAGGTTTTTAAAGCAGAAAATATTATGGCAAAAAAGAAAGCAAGTAAGGCGCAAATAAAAAGTAAATCTTCAGGATTTTTAAAGAAAGTAGTTGTTTCTTTATTGTTTGGCATTATTGTTATTGGTGGAGGAACAGCCTATTATTCATACACAAAGATTTATAAACCAAATGTTGAACTTTCTGGAAAAAATCAAGCTTATCTTTATATAAAAACAGGAAGCAAATTCGAAGATGTTTTAGCAAATTTAGTAGATAACAATATCATTAAAAATGCTTCTTCTTTTCAATGGGTAGCCGAACGAAAAGGATACAAAAACAAAATTAAACCGGGCAAGTATAGGATAAATAAAAATATGAGTAACAACGAGTTGGTAAACCTACTCAGAAGTGGTGCCCAAGAGCCTGTAAAGCTTGTATTCAACGAAGCCAGAACAAAGCAAGATTTTTTAGAAGTGGTAAATAAACAAATTGAAGCGGATAAGGATGAATTGAAAAATTTAATTAACGATGATGATTTTTTAAAGGAATACGGGCTCAATAGTAAAAATGTATTAACACTTTTTATTCCAAATACTTATGAGTTTTATTGGAACACTTCTGCAAAACAGTTTATCGAAAGAATGGCAAAAGAAAATGATAAATTTTGGACAAAAAACAGAATTCAAAAAGCCCAAAAACTGAGTTTAACCAAAGCGCAAGTAAGTATTTTAGCAAGCATAGTTCAACAAGAAAGTAGGGTAGCAGACGAGCAACCTGTAATTGCTGGTGTATATTTAAATAGGTTAAAAAAGGGCATGCGCTTACAAGCAGATCCAACAGTAATTTTTGCCATTGGCGACTTTACTATAAAACGTGTGTTAAATGTGCATCTTGAGTACGATTCACCTTACAATACATACAAGTATGCAGGTTTGCCGCCTGGTCCAATATGTTTACCATACAGCACTGCCATTGATGCGGTGCTAAACAGAAAAGCACACAACTACATTTATTTTTGTGCTAAGGAAGATTTTAGTGGACGACACAATTTTGCAGCAAACATAGCCGAACATGATAAAAATGCAGCTAAATTTAGGAGAGCTTTAAATGCGCGTAAAATATTTAAATAGTTGGCATGTTTAGCAAGCGTTTATGCCAGCTTTTTTGCAAAGGAATTTTCCAGTTCGTATCAAATTCCTTTTTTGTGTTCACTAAATTATTAAAAACCAATGTTTGATCATCAACTTTACCTTCATTAATTAAAGTTTGAAATTCTTGTATTGTACAAGTTTCAATTATATTGTCTTTTTGATAAGCAACATTCATTCTTTCAAAACAAAGTATATTTAATTGTTGCTCCATGCGTTTGATAAATGCAACAGACTTGTCAATGGCACAACCACTTACTTTAGTTACTAATTCATCAACAACAATCACAATAAAAAGTTGATGATGCACATCAATAGTAGATGAAAGAAGTGCTCCATGTGCGTCCCAACCTGGTAGAAAGTGTTGAGCCATTTTGTTAATTTCAATTACTTCAATATCGCTAAGTATCCTATTGCTTTGGTATACCCACACACGGCTGCTATCCGGCATTGATTGATAATTCATTTTCTATTTTCTTTAAACTATAAACTTTCAACTTTCCTACTTTCAACTTTCAACTTCCAACTTTCAACTTTCAACTTTCTAACTTCCAACTTTCCAACTTCCAACTTTCTAACTTTCAACTTCCAACTTTCAACTTCCAACTTCCCAACTTTCAACTTCCCAACTTTCAACTTTTCAACTTTCAACTTTTAACTTCCCAACTTTCAACTTCCCAACTTTCCAACTTTCAACTTTTAACTTTTAACTTTCCAACTTTTAACTTTCAAACTTTCAACTTTTCTATCTAAGCTTTATGCTCTC
>CAIKXD010000275.1 GCA_903831265.1 uncultured Bacteroidota bacterium | reverse complement strand
TGGAAATAGGCCGCAATATAAAAAAAATGAATGAATTTAGTCTAATTGCCTTTGTTTATATTCTATTACTAGTACTGCATTTTCTTCCAAACTTGATTTAGACCGGAGTTCATAACGTTTATCCCCTGCCGTGACTACGATCAATGCTGTATTTGGAGGAATTGCACCAAGATTCTCTGCATACATCGTTATTTCATGAAGGGCGATTTCGGGATCCAAATCAAGATTTATTTCTATAGCAGTTTCCGATAAACGTTGATGACTCAACAACAATTTGCCATTATAAAAAATAGAAACCGTATCATTATCTACTACTCCATTATCATAAACTTTTAAATTAATTTTTGTTACACTAACCGAAAGCCTGCTTTGTTCTGTTTTTTTGCGGGCATTCATTTTACGCAAAATTGTATAATCGGGAGATTTTTGCATAACCGGATCTAAAGACGGAATTGTACGGATGAGTGTATCCTTATTTACTTTGAATGATTTATCCGGAATCGGTTTTGGTAGTTTTGGTTGTGCTGGTTTGTTTGTTACTGTGGGATTGGATGGCAATGGTCTAACAACAGCATTTGATTTTGGAACCGCTGGTTTTATAGGTGGTGGAAAACAGGGAGGTAAAATAGAACCCAACTCCTGAGGTTTGGATGAAACCCTTTTAACTTTTAAATCATCACCCGCTGCAGGGAATGAACCTACAGCAGGTTTGGTATAAACCTGTCCCCGCAATATGTTTTTGCCATCCTCTTTTTCATTCCAAAGAATAATTCTCATAAAAACATGGCTGCCACTATTTTCAACAAATGATTTACCGCTTAAGTACCATAATTTTCTTTCCGGATCATACCTGCCTTCAAAAGCAGCAATACAATGACTGGCCTTGTTGTTTAATTCATAATCGTAGGTATAGCCACATAATTCATTTCCCTTTTGCTCAATATTGATTTGTATAAATTCTCCAGTGGCGTAACCTTCCCATGTTCCGGTTATTTTTTGTGCCGGAAGATGAAATGCTAACAGCATTAATAAGGAGCATAGAGTAAACCGTTTTAAAACAATCATAGTGGTATAAATTTAATCAAATTGGTTTTTTACGTTGCATTGAAGCGGGTATTTAACGTATGATTATGACTTCCGGAAGTTGCAATAATTTATCATAAAACAATGGTGCATATTTTACAACCCGATTATTTAGTAATCTATATTTTAATTTTGAAGAACAGCTATTCATTTTCTGATAGCAATACTTCTTCTAAAAAAAGATTTATTTCTCTGGCCCTACTCATAACCATCAAATGGTTGCCCCCCTTCACAATATGGGTGGGATTTGTAAACCGAATGGGTAAAATGGTATCCTTACTGCCATGAATATGCCATAAATTTTTAGGTATTATTTCATTATTCCAGCCCAATATGGCATCTAACGCCCAACTAATAAAGACCGGATCACTCTCATGAATAACCTGTTTTAAAAGATCCTTATCAGCTTTGCTGTCTGGAGTAAACCCACGATTCAGCATGCTTAACTTCTTTAGTAGTGTTACGGGAACTAATTTATGAAGCTTTAGCAAAAAAGCCCACTTATAAAAAAAAGGAAATTGTTTAGAACTAGGTACACTGCAAAACAATATACAAGCCGCTGGTTGATATATATTAGCAATCTCTGTGGCAATCATACCACCCATCGATAATCCGGCTACTACAAACGGTTCGTCGATATCTATCGCCTCTGAAAGCCTCAGCGCATAACCCTTTAGAGATTCATTTGGAAAGGGAGTTATCCAGTCTAAATAATGCGCCTGATACCCCGAAGGCAATTGTATATGTTTAAACACCCTGCTGTCTGCTGCAAGTCCGCTTATAAAATAGACTTTCATACCACAATTTA
>CAIKXD010000274.1 GCA_903831265.1 uncultured Bacteroidota bacterium | reverse complement strand
ATTTCTGCAGCCAAAACAGGGTTATTATCAAATACAGTAACTGAAATAGAATTATACCTTGTTCTTTCAACTATAATATTTTCGTTATACAACTTATTTAACTTAAACTGTTTATTATCTTCTTCTTGCTCAATTTCATAATGTTTCATTAAGTCAAAACGCTTTATAATCGAATCTCTAAGTAAACTGCTTTTTAAAATTTGTATGTGCTCGTCAATTTCTTTATCGGCTCCAAAACGCAAGTCATATTCAGCTATTAACTTAGCCGAATAAGTTGCGGGTGGATAGATGATTGCTTCGGCTTTAAAAACTGGAGGCATAATTGCGGGCATGGTAACGATAAATGCAATAATTACCGCAATAACAGTGGTTAGTAATATTACTTTGCGCCAAGTGTAAAGAAGTAAAATAGGAGTAGAATTTTCTTGCTCAGTTTTCATAGGTTTAATAAATCATAGCAAACAAACCTACATTATTTTTTTGAATCAACAATTTGCACTTATTCTTGTTTATGTTGAAGAAAACAGCACAATAAAGTACTTAAATATTAAATAAAAAGCTACTTTTGCCGCGCAAAAACTAAAAAAAATGGCAGCTAAAACAGACGTATTTCAACATCCAGATTATTATTTGATGGATGAATTATTGACAGATGAGCACAAATTAATACGCGATACCGCGCGTGCATGGGTTAAAAAAGAGGTTTCTCCAATTGTGGAGGAAGCTTGTCAAAAAGCAGAATTTCCAACACAATGGATTAAAGGCTTAGCCAGCATAGGCGCATTTGGCCCTTATATTCCGGTTGAGTATGGAGGCGCAGGCTTAGATCAAATTTCTTATGGTATAATAATGCAAGAGCTCGAAAGAGGCGATAGCGGTTTAAGAAGTACCGCGTCTGTGCAAAGTTCTTTGGTTATGTTTCCAATTTATACCTACGCAACCGAAGCGCAAAAGATGAAATATTTACCAAAACTTGCATCAGGAGAAATGATGGGATGCTTTGGTTTAACAGAACCAGATCATGGATCAAATCCAAGTGGTATGATTACCAACATTAAAGATAAGGGTGATCATTATCTACTTAATGGTGCTAAAATGTGGATTTCTAATTCACCATTTGCCGATATTGCAGTAGTTTGGGCAAAAGACGAAACTGGTGCCATCAGAGGTATGGTTGTTGAGCGTGGCTGGGAAGGTTTTTCAACCCCCGAAACACATGGGAAATGGAGTTTAAGAGCAAGCGCCACGGGCGAACTTGTTTTCGATAATGTTAAAGTACCTAAAGAAAATGTATTTCCTGATATTAAAGGTTTAAAAGGCCCCTTAAGTTGTTTAAATAGTGCCCGCTATGGCATTGCCTGGGGTGCTATAGGTGCAGCTATGGATTGTTATGATTCTGCATTAAGATATTCCAAGGAACGCATTCAATTTGGAAAGCCTATTGCCGGTTTTCAGTTAACACAAAAGAAATTAGCAGAAATGATTACCGAGATTACAAAAGCGCAATTGTTAACTTGGCGATTAGGAATATTAAAAAACGAACACAGAGCAACACCTGCACAAATAAGTATGGCCAAAAGAAATAATGTACACATGGCCATTACTATTGCGCGTGAGGCACGCCAAATACATGGCGGAATGGGCATTACAGGCGAATATCCAATTATGCGTCACATGATGAACCTTGAAAGTGTAATCACTTATGAAGGCACCCATGATATTCATCTTTTAATAACAGGAATGGACATTACAGGTATAAGTGCTTTCGAATAAGTAAGTATTTTATTTTTTTATTGACAATTTTGGATTTTTAGCTTACGTTTGTGATACACTTAACAAACACTAACAACATGAACACAAATAAATTTTTTCGTTTAATATGCGCGGCACTTATGTTTGTTGCTGCCCAATCATTTGCTCAAAAAAATAAAGCTGATAAGCCTTTGGATGGTTTTAATTACGATGTAAAACTTACAGTTGAAGCACAAGCAAAACCGACCAAACCCATGGAAGATGATTTATCTTTTAAAGGAAATAAACTTAAATCAAAAGCCTTAGCCGAAAAGTATAATTTTAAAGCCGGAGAGTTTACGGCCACCGTTGACTCTTCTAATGCCGAAGAAGTGATTATTACATTTGATGCAGTAATGAAAGGCGAAACACCAGATGATATTTTAACATGGCATGGAACTGTTAATGGCGAAGATATTGAAGGAAGCGCCATATGGACAAAAAAAGGTAAAACAAAAAAGAGCTTTGCCTTTATAGGATTACAAAAAAAGAAAAAATAATTCATTTACAAAATGATCAAAAACCAGTTCGAAAGGACTGGTTTTTTTATTTTAAATTAGTAAAGCCTTAATAAACCAAGAGCATATACATTGTAGTCCAGTCTTTAATGTAAAGTTCCTGATATTTTCGTTATCTATTTTGAGCGTAGGTGCCTGCTGCGTCTGTAATATCCGCCTCAATCTCAAAATTTTTATTAATTAAATGTTTGGCCTAAAACATATTTGCTTTTGGTGTTACACTTAGTTATTAATGAAATAGTGATTTCTATACTAATGCGAATTAGCATTAAATATGTATGGAATATCGGTGCTACATATTTTAGCCGGTAGTATATAATTTGTTTTACCTTTGCACGCTAAATTCAAATTATTACTATGCAAACAAGGTCGATGACCGGTTTTGGGAAAGCCAAAATTAACGTAAAAAACAAGCAAATTATTGCCGAGGTAAAATCGGTAAACAGCAAGCAGCTTGATTTGGGCTTGCGTTTGCCCCTTTCTTTGCGCGATAAAGAAGCTGAATTTAGAAACCTTATTTCAGAAGTGGCAGAGCGTGGAAAAGTCGACTTCAATATTTACTTTGATGGTGGAAGTAGCGAGCGCAAAATGGTTTTGAATAAAGAATTAGCAAACAACTATTATAAAGAATTGATGCTCTTTGCTAAAGATGTAAAAGCCGATTCAACCAATTTATTAGGTATGGTGATGAACCTCCCCGATGTATTTAAACAAGAGTTTTCGGTGGCTGATGAAGAAGAAATAAAGAAAGTAAAAAGCCTCATACAATCAGCTTTAAATGAGTTTAACACATTTAGAAAATCAGAAGGATTAACCTTAGGAAAAGAACTCGAAAAACGCATTCTACTTATTCTAGGATTGCTAAAAAAAATAGAACAAGCCGATGGCAAAAGAATTAAAGTAGTTAAAGATCGTATTAAAAAAGGGCTACACGATATTATTAGTAAAGATAAAGTAGATCAAAACAGATTTGAGGAAGAGCTGATTTACTATGTAGAAAAGATGGATATTACAGAAGAAAAAGTGCGCTTAAAAACCCATTGTGATTACTTTTTAAGTACAATGAAAGAAAAATCTTCTGGTCGCAAATTGGGCTTTATCTCTCAAGAAATTGGAAGAGAAATAAACACCATAGGTTCAAAAGCAAATGATGCAGCAATACAAAAAATGGTGGTGCAAATGAAAGATGAACTCGAAAAAATTAAGGAACAATTGATGAATGTTTTATGAGTAGTAAATTTATACAGCCAGGTAAATTAATTATATTTTCGGCACCTTCCGGCGCAGGAAAAACAACGATAGTGCATCATATTCTTAAAAAATTTGGGGTAATCGAATTTTCTGTTTCGGCTTGTAGTCGTAAAAAAAGAGCAGGCGAAAAAGAAGGAAAAGATTATTACTTTTTAGGGGTAAACGGTTTTAAAGAAAAGATCAAAGAAAATGCTTTTATTGAGTGGCAAGAGGTATACGAAAATCATTTTTATGGTACGCTTAAAAGCGAAATAGATCGCATATGGGCGAAAGGACATCATGTTATTTTTGATGTAGATGTAATTGGAGGCTTAAACCTAAAGAAAATTTATGGCGACAAAGCTTTATCAATATTTGTAAAAGCACCTAGCATAAAAGATTTGGAGGAACGTTTAAAATTAAGAGATACCGAAACAACCGAAAGTATTGCACGCAGAATGGCCAAGGCCGAAAAAGAAATGGGTTTTGCTGCCGAGTTCGACTATATTTTAATGAATGACGATATGCAACAAGCCTTAAATGATGCCGAGCAGTTGGTGGCCGATTTTATTTATGGGTGATTTAAAGTGCTCTCAATGCGCTTAAGTATACTCTTTATTGGTGTTATCACCAACAAAATTACAAATGCTTAACTATACTCTTTGTTGGTGTTATCACCAACAAAATCTCAAAAGCTCACTTTCGCTTTGTTGGTCCCGCTTTGAGAGAGGAACATACTCTTTGTTGGTGTTATCACCAACAAAACCGCAAAAGCTCACTTTTCCACTTAACTGTTCTACTCTTTGTTGGTGTTATCACCAACAAAACCTCAAAAGCTCACTTTTCCGCTTAACTGTTCTACTCTTTGTTGGTGTTATCACCAACAAAACCTCAAAAGCTCACTTTTCCACTTAACTGTTCTGCTCTTTGTTGGTGTTATCACCAACAATACCTGAAAAGCCTAAATTTCCCACAAAACTAACCTACTACTCTTTGTTGGTGTTATCACCAACAAAACCTCAAAACCTTAAATTTTCCCATAAGCTTAGTTTATGTTATATTTGGGGCACATCACATTTAACCCTATGTATATTCAATATGCAAACACCTACTTTTTTACTGCAACAGCGCTAAACTGGAACATTATATTTGATGAAGAAGCAAAAAAAATTATTGCCAATAGTTTAAAATATTTAGTTGAGAATAACAGAATCATACTACTTGGTTTTGTAGTAATGCCCAATCATATACATGTTATCTGGCGCATAAATGAGGACTTTTTGATTGAAGATGTGCAACGAGATTTTATGAAATACACAGCACAACAAATTAAGTTTCATTTACAGGCGGTGGATCCGGAAAAACTTGAGCAACATTTAGTGAATGCAAAAGATCGGAAATACCAGATATGGAAAAGAAAGTCGTTAAGTATTCCAATAGATAATAATTTAATTTTTGAGCAGAAGTTGAATTACATACATGAAAACCCTTTGCAAGCAAAATGGCAACTTGTAGATAAACCTGAAGATTATTTTTACTCTTCAGCACTTTTTTATGCCACTGGTATTGACCATTTAAATATGTTAGCCAATGGGTTTGAATAAATACAAATCAGTGGCATGTAGGTGATGACAAGAATATGGAGTATATTTAAACATAGCAGTAGCATGTTGGTGATAACACCAACATGGAGTAGCGCCTAGGCCCTAAAAGCTACCGCGCAAACCTACTATTTGTTGGTCCCGATAAATTCAGATCACCATCAAAATTTTAAACACTAAATTCCTTCCTCAAACTT
>CAIKXD010000273.1 GCA_903831265.1 uncultured Bacteroidota bacterium | reverse complement strand
TGCTGGTTTTTTACATGCAAAAAAAACTAAAAATAATAATATAACAATCTTGCTATTTCCCATTGGAATGGATTTTATAATGCAATGAAATACCAATCAAAAAAGCATTGTCTTTTTTAGTATAATCATAAGAATTGGAACTATAAATATGCTCTATGATATGCGAGTTTTTAGATGATTGATAATTAATTCCAATCTGAAAAGTGGCCTGAATAGCAATAAAATCTCTATAATTTAAATACAAACCAGAGCCAAGAAATATACTCTCAAATTTATCATCAAAATTGTAAGTTCTGTTTGCAAAATAGCCAGGTGAAAATTCATATAATGTTTTTGAACCCCCATAAACGTTACTTTTATAATAATCAAATTTATAAATCAATTTTACATACTTCTTTTTGTTGTAATAGGGTATGATAGTAAAACCAGTATTGAATCCACCCAATGGAGTTTTTCTTTTATCTCTGTCACCAAGTAAGTAATTATTATTTTGAAACTTTTCTTTGTTAAAAAAGTTGATTGAAAAATGGAGGTGCAAGCTTCTAAATCCTGCTTGCAGACCAACACTTTTAAAATTAAACCTCCCAAAATTCTGAGGGCTTAAGTTCTTATTTTCTATAAAAATGCCACAATGATAGCTTCCTATTCTGTTAGTAGAATCTCTCAAGGCATATGCTTGAATTGATATTGAAAAAAGAATAAATAATAATATATTTTTTATGACCATTTTTTTCAATAAAATCCATTAATTTGCACATCCTAAATGGTTGGGACATCAACAATCCTCAAATTTAATTAAATAATTTCATTTGAGGTTGATTTAAACATAAATCTTGAATTTTAGTTTTAAATATAACTAATTTACGAATAATTGAATTTAATTGTGAAAAACAATCTCCTCAATTGGTTTAACCAACCAGGAAAACCATTCCTGATTGCAGGCCCGTGTAGTGCCGAAAGCCCATCGCAAGTGCTACAAACAGCTAAAGGTATTGCTTTAAATTACCCCAACGCTATTTTTAGAGCTGGGGTTTGGAAACCACGTACGCGTCCGGGAAGCTTTGAAGGAAAAGGCGAAGAGGCTTTGATTTGGTTGAAAGAAATGAAGGCACAAACAGGGCTTCGTTTTGCCGTTGAAGTAGCCACTCCATTGCATGTTGAGCTGGCTTTAAAACACAAGGCTGATGTTTTATGGATTGGTGCCAGAACTGTTGTGAATCCTTTTTCGGTGCAGGAATTGGCAGATACTTTGAAGGATGTAAAAGATGTACCAGTGTTAATTAAAAACCCTATTCACCCGGATGTTAACTTGTGGATTGGAGCCATCGAAAGAATTTTAAACACAGGTATTAATGAGGTAGCAGCCGTGCACCGCGGTTTTCATCAATATGGCCATTCGCAATTTAGAAACGACCCTGCTTGGGAAATTCCTATTCAACTAAAAACCCAAATGCCCGATTTGCCCTTGTTCTGCGATCCAAGCCATATTGCAGGCAACAGAACATTGTTGGCTTTTATAGCACAACGGGCCATGGATTTAGATATGGATGGTTTAATGATAGAAACGCACTGTACGCCTGATTTGGCGCTAAGTGATGCCAAACAGCAAATTACTCCCGAAACGCTAAAAGAACTTTTAAATGGCCTGCGCATTGGCCAATCTGAAAATGAAATCGATGATCATTCTGATGAACTGCAATATCTTAGAAATAATATAGATGCTATTGATGATGAATTGATACAACTTTTTGCCAAGCGCATAAGTTTTTCAGAACAAATTGGAAAATATAAACAAGAAAACAATGTTACCATTTTGCAAATAAGAAGATGGAAAAAAACATTGAAAAATCAAATCAAAAATGGCACTGCGCTTGGTTTAAACGAAAATTTTGTGAAAGCCATTTACCAATTGATACACGATGAATCTATAACTGTGCAGAGTCAGTGGCAAAGCAATAAAACAAGCCTTAAGGAAACTACTAAGAAATAAATTTTATTGTTTATCAATTTCTTCAGCTTTTTCGACAAAAGTTCCAGCTAAAATTGCCTTAAACTTTGCTTCGTCTTTAAATAACTCCAGTGCTTTTTTAACTTCTAAATCATTAGATAAAGCATATTGAATTTTGCCTTTTTGATAATAGTATTGTGTAACAATTTCGCGTTCTATAATCTTTTTGATATCTTCCTGAAAGGTAATCAAATCTTCTTGCTCATGATGCAATACTTTTTGCTCTAACGATTTATATTCATCACTAACAGCATCCATATATTTTTCATCTTCTATGGTTTTTTTCAAGTCTTTAAATACCTTTTCGGTATTGGTAACATAGTTATATTCCTTTCCCTTTAGGAAGCTCAAAAATTCGTTGTAATCAGCATCTGTAATTTTAAAATTATTTGCTGGCGCAATAGTTGGATGTTTTTTACGGTATTGCACCGCAAAATCAAATAGGTGTAATTTATTTTCTAGCGTTCTGGCAATGGCACTTGCATCGGTAGTTTTAATAGTAATATCTGGTTTAATTCCACCGCCATCATACACTGTTCTGCCCGCTTTAGTTTTAAATGGTTTCATTAAGGAGTCGGCTACTTTTCCAACACTACCATCTGCATTTCTATGGCTATAATCTAAAGCTTGTATACATCTGCCACTCGGCACATAATACTTAGCTGTGGTAACTTTTAATTTAGAATTATAGGTCAAATTTTTGGTAGTTTGCACTAAGCCTTTTCCAAAAGTGCGTTGGCCCATCACCACTGCTCTATCTAAATCTTGTAAACTACCTGATACAATTTCTGATGCAGAGGCCGATCCTTTATTTACTAATAAAATCAATGGAATATCTTTATCTAAGGCATTGTTTAGCGCTTTATAACTTTTTTGCCATTCAAGCACCTTTCCTTTGGTGCTCACAATTTCTTGGCCTTTATCAACAAAGAAATTTGCGATATTAACCGACTCATGCAATAGCCCACCTGGATTTCCACGTAAGTCGAGCACTAACGATTTGATATTGTTTTTTTTCTTTAATGAGTCTATTGCATCGCTTATTTCTTTACTGCAATTTTCTGTAAAACTGGTTAAAGTAATATATCCAACACCCTCTTCTAATAAACCAAAATAAGGCACTGCTTTAACTTTAATTTCTTCGCGGGTAATTTTCTTTTCAATTTCTTTACCATCTCTTTTGATTAGGACAGTGATTGTTGTTCCTGGCTGTCCCTTCAATATTTTACTCATTTCATCGGTCTTTTTGTTTTTTACCGATTTACCATCTACCATCAATAAAGTATCGCCAGCCATTAAACCACTTTTGTAGGCTGCAAAACCTTCGTAGGGTTCAGATATAATTATATACTCACCTTTTTTTCTAATTAAAGAGCCAATACCGCCATATTGCCCGGTGGTCATAAAGCGATAGTCTTCTATTTCAGATTCAGGAATATAAGTAGTGTAAGGATCTAAATTGTTAAGCATGGCATCAATGCCTGTTTTGGCTAATTCTCCTGGCTTTGTTTCATCAACATAATATGCATTTACTTGACGAAAAACAGTAGTAAATATTTCTAAGTTTTTTGAAATTTCGAAATAATCATCAATATAAGATGAACTGAACAAACCCAATGTGATAAAGCCAAAGACAAAAAATATCTTTTTAAATTTATCAGTAAAATATATTTTAAACCTTTGCATAGTTGTATGTTAATCTTATTTGCAATCTTAATATTTGCATCAATCAAAAATAATAATTTTAATGCATGTTGCAAAATTAGCATTTAAGCCATTGAATTTAGCCCTAAAAAAAATTCGAATGGTTAAATAGGGTTAAAATAAACCGAGTGGGTGCAACTCTTTTTTTATCAAGGCATCAAAGGAATATAATCTGTTGTAATATGCGTTAGTTTTTGATGATAAACTATTTAAATTACCTATCTAAAGTTTAGGTACAAAGGTTCATAAATTATGGTATTTTTGCGCTGCTTATAATTATTGTGAAAATAAATAAATTGATACAAATTAAACTTAAGGCGCTAATTTGCTGCTTAATTTTTATGCTTGCCGCCCATGCTAGTATGGCGCTTGCCAAAATTGATTCTTCAAAAGTGGCTTTAGATTCTGTTCCTTATTTTTTTAAAGATGATTTTTCGAACTATCAACTGCTCGACACCAATTTAAATGAATTGCATAGGTATAATCCATTGTTTAAAACTGGCAATTTTTACATTGTAACAGGTCACATCACCCTGCCGGCCCGCAATGTGTTTTACAATCCATTATTTGTTGATGGTTTAAATTTTGCAAACAATCATCATGATGCAATTTATTTAAACAATAATGACGTACAATTTATGCATTCGTATTATCCAATTACAACAGTAAAAGCGGTTATAGGGAGCAAAAAGGAACAATTTATGGAGTTGCTGCACAGTCAACAAATTGTGCCTTCGGTTAATGTAGGTTTTAAAATCAATGGAATTCGCACTGCTGGTTATTACAACAAGCAACAATCAAACACCGTTGCATTTCAGGCATTTACCTCGTATATTGCTAAAAACGGACGCTATCGCAGTTTTTTTAGCTATACCTATAATCGTATTGTGGCGCAACTCAACGGAGGTTTACAACCCGATTCAGGTTACTCATATGCCTATGAATCATTGACTGACAAAGCACTAATACCTGTTTATTTAAGCAATACCTCTCATCAAATATATGGTTCTGACGTTTATACAAAACAAATAATTGGGTTGGATAAAAAATTAAAGAAGGGCGAATTAATTGCCTTGCAAGACTCAAGTGCTTCATTACACAAAATTGCTATTTACGCAAGATACAATGAGTATTTCCGAAACCATTCCGATTTGTTTGTTGATACTAACTATTACCAAAACTATTTTATTACAGCAGCAGACTATAAAGATAAAATTCGAACACAAAAGACAAAAGCTAGTATTTCTATCTTCAATACTATTGCTGGAAAAGCTGTTGATCGCTACGTTGGCTATGAGTTGCAAGCCGGCATCGAAAATTTAGATGTTACCCTCATTGATTACAAAAAAAATTATTTTACCACTTTTATAAATGCTTTATTGGCAAAAAACCTTGGTTCTTTTAGTGCCAAAGCGGAGTTTAAATACTTTTTAAATGGCTATAATGCTTCAAATTACCAAGCACTTTTTAGTTTAAAATCTTTACCCAATAAATCGTTTCAATGGCTTATTAATGCAGGTGCTAATAAATTAAATCCCGACATCATCAATAACTATTATACTTCTAATAACTTCTTTTGGGAAAATAATTTTAAAGCAGTTGAGCATACTTTTATAAATGGTAGTTTATTTCATAAAACAGCGGGTAATTTATTTGTTCAATATAACCTCATCAATAATTATTTATTTCTTGATAGTATGGCTATGCCAAATCAAATCAATGCAAGTACAAGTTTACTTCAAATAAAATATCATAAAATATTTAAATGGAAAGCACTCCGTTTTGTGCCCGAAGTATTGCTTCAAATTGATGGCAGCAAAGAACAAATTTTAGGATTGCCAAAATATTTTACAAAAACTTCTTTGTATTTCGAGCAGCGTATTTTTAAAAAACATTTATGGTTTCAAATTGGGAGTGATGTTTTTTGGCTCAATAGCTACCGACCTTATTCCTACATGGCCGCAACAAATCAATTTTTTTATCAAACACAATTTAACACAAGTAATTTACCTGTTGCTGATGTGTTTATTGCCTTTAAAATTAGCACAGTGCAAGCTTTTGTAAGATTGGAACAGATAAGTACCATTGTAACGGAGCCATATTTTTATAGCCCCTATTATGCGATGCCTGGCTTTACTTTTAAAATTGGTTTAAATTGGTTATTCATTAATTAGTGTGAATTATTTTGAAGCAATTTTATAAGCATAACATATTTCTTTTTACGCTCGGTTTAATGCTGTTGAGCAGTTGTAAAGAGCAAAAAGCAAACAGGAACAAAACAGTTTTCAAATACAATGAAGCTGCTGGTATTACTTCTTTAGACCCCGCCTTTAGCAATCGGACCGAAAATATTTGGGCAGTAAATCAAATTTTTAATGGCCTTGTACAACTTAATGATACACTTGCAGTAGTTCCCTGCATTGCAAAAAAATGGGAGATTAGTGATGATGGTTTAAACTACACCTTTCATTTACGTAATGATGTTTATTTTCACAACCATTACTTATTTAAAAATGGCAAAGGACGCAAAGTGCTTGCAAGTGATTTTGTGTATAGCTTTAATCGTTTATTGGATCCTGCAATTGCATCGCCTGGAGTTTGGGTTTTAAATGCAGTAGCTCAAAATGATGATGCAATTTTAGCAGTAAACGACAGCACTTTGAAAATTACCTTAAGCAAACCTTACCGTCCATTTTTAAATTTGTTAAGTATGCCCTATTGTAGCGTTGTGCCTAACGAAATTGCCAATCATTTTAAAAAAGATTTTAGAAGTAATCCCATTGGCACAGGTCCGTTTGTTTTTAAATTTTGGGCTGAAGGAGAAAAAATGGTGTTATTGAAAAATCAAAATTATTTTGAATTTTTTGAAGGCAAGAGAATGCCATTTTTGGATGCTGTAAACATTTCATTCCTAAAAGATAGACAAACATCATTTTTAGAATTTGTAAAAGGAAATTTCGATTTTATGTCGGGCATTGACGGGAGTTATAAGGATGAATTATTAACTAGAACTGGTGCTTTGCAAAAAAAATATGTTTCAAAAGTTAACATGTCTAAAATTCCTTTTTTAAAAACAGATTATTTGGGTTTTAATTTAGATTATACTGAAGGTATAGGAGCGCTTACAAATGAATCGAAAATAAAAATAAGAAACGCCATTAATTATGGATTTGACAGGAAGAAAATGGTTTTATACCTTCGAAACAATATTGGTGTGGCGGCATTAAATGGTTTTGTGCCTAAAGGAATGCCCCGTTTTGATACCACTGTTGTGGGATATAATTATCAACCAGAAAAGGCAAAACAATTATTGAAGGAAGCAGGCTTTGCTGATGGAAAAAATTTGCCTGAAATTCAATTAATAACAACCGCAGTTTATCTTGATGTGTGTGAATATATTCAAAGCGAATTATCGCAACTTGGCATTAAAATTAAAGTAGAAGTGTTACTTCCGGCAGTTAACAGCGAGCTCATTGCCAATAATAAAGCAGCGTTTTTTAGAAAATCATGGGTGGCCGATTATGCCGATAAAGAAAATTATATGTCGGTTTTTTATAGTAAGAATTTTAGTCCTAATGGACCAAATTATACACACTTTAAAAATGATGAATTTGACAAATTGTATGAAGCTAGTTTAACGATGATTGCAAATGAAGAACTCCAAATAAATTTTAAAAGAATGGAAGAAATTATCATTGCAGAAGCACCAGTAGTGCCACTTTATTATGATGATGCAGTATTTTTTTATCACAAAAATATTAAAGGTTTAAAAGGTAATCCACTTAACTTGTTGCAACTTAAATCGGTTAGTAAAATTAAAGCGAATGAAAGTAATTAAGTATTTATTTTTTTTGTTTTTTGGATGCATAGAAATAAGTGTTTTTGCTTCTGGTGATGATTATGCAAAAACAACTTTGTTGTATGAAGATCATATCTATACCTCAAATATAAAAACAGTACGCTTTTATTTTAACGGTTGGGAAACTGGCTTTCCTGCTATTAAGCTCAACAGCGATGAAAAATTAAATTTTGGATTTGATGATTTTGACAATGATTATAAAACTTACAATTACACTGTAGTGCATTGTGATGCTTCATGGAACCCAACAAACATAACACCTTCTGATTATATTGAGGGCTATAATGAAGACCAAATTTCTGATATTAAACGCTCTTTTAACACCATACAACAATATACACATTACCATTTAATAATGCCCACCGATGTGCTTAAAATTACTAAAAGTGGCAATTACATTTTAAAAGTATTTTTGAATGGCGATCAAGACCAATTGGCTATTACAAGGCGTTTTATGGTTTATGAAGAAGAGGTTGATGTGATCTTTGACATACATCCTGCCACACTTAACGAATACAGATATTTAAAACAGGAGGTAGATTTTAAAATAATTTCAAACTACTATAAAATATTGGATCCATTGAACGATTTAAAAGTAGTTTTAATGCAGAACGATCGCTTTGATTCAAAGGTAGAAGGTTTAAAGCCTGTTTTTATTAGAGATAAAGATTTAGATTATAGTTACGATGAAGAAAATACCTTTAATGGGAGTAAAGAGTTTAGGTATTTTAATGTGCAAGGGCTGCGCAGTCCCGATATCAGAATCAATAAAATAAGAGTTGATAGTGCTAATGTATCGCACATTCATTTATATAATGATGAAAAAAGAGGTTTTAAACGCTATGCTTTTGAGAAGGATATTAATGGAAAGTTTATTGTAAAAACTACTTTGGGAGATGCCCCAGATACAGATGCAGATTATGTGTATGTGTATTTTTATTTAATGAGCGATGCCCCTTTAATGGAAGGTGACGTTTATATTTTTGGTGCTTTAAGTGATTGGCAATGTAAAGAAGAATATAAAATGAAATATGATGCAGATTTTAAAGGATATCGTGCTGTGCTATTTTTAAAACAAGGTTTTTATAATTATCAGTACGTAACTAAATCGCAAAAAATGAAAATACCTGACGAAACACTTACTGAAGGCAATCGTTTTGAAACCGAAAATGATTACACCATTACAGTTTATCATCAGCCTATTGGCGTGTTTTACGACAAGTTAATTGGCTATAAAAAAGTAAAATCAAACGCAAATAAACCATAGATTTTTAATACTAAATAATAAGTTAACATGAAAATAATTTGTATTGGAAGAAATTACGCAGCGCATGCCAAGGAATTGAAAAACGAAGTGCCAACAGCACCAGTTTTCTTTATGAAACCAGATACTGCTTTATTAAAGGACAATGCACCTTTTTATATACCTACCTTTTCTAATGAAATACATTATGAGGTTGAACTTGTAATTAAAATAAGTAAGAATGGTAAAACTATTTTACCTCAGTTTGCTCATAAATATTACGATCAAATAACAGTAGGAATAGATTTTACTGCGCGCGATTTGCAAGAACAATGTAAAGAAAAAGGATTGCCTTGGGAAAAAGCAAAAGCATTCGATCACAGTGCTGTTATTGGTCGATTTATTTCGTTGTCAGATTTACCCAAAAAAAATGAAGTGTCTTTTAGCTTATCCTTGAATAAAAAAGAGGTGCAACAAGGTGTTTCTAATCAAATGTTGTTTTCGATAGATCAAATAATTGCTTATGTTTCTGGTTTTATTACGCTAAAAACAGGCGATTTAATTTACACTGGAACACCTGCAGGAGTTGGGCCTGTAAAAATTGGCGATCGCCTTGAGGCAAAAATAGAAAATGAAGTTTTATTAGATTTTGAAATAAAGTAAAAGTGCTACTTTTTTTGATAAGCCTTTGGCAAATGTTTTTTTTGATTTTTTAGAAAGTATAGATTCAAATAAAAAGGCAGGTTATTGCACTTGAATCAATTTTCCCTGATTGTTAATGGTTTTAACAATTTCTGTAGGATTGCCTTTATAATAGGTATTTCCAACATATTGCACCAATGCCTCAATCTTTTTTTCGGCCCAAAAGTAATGATCACTTGATGTTTCATTATTTGTATAAACATTGGTACATTTAAACGCTTGCATTCTAAATGTTCCGCTTCCCTTTGCATAGGCAAACAATTGCTCACTTTTTCCCGAAACAATTAAGTCAGCAACACCAGTATGAATATTAGCGTAAACCAATGGCACATCGAGCATTAAATTAATGGTATCAGTTCCATCCCAGGAGTTAAGCGTAAATTTATCGTTTTGGATGGTGTTTAAAGAGGTAATAGGTCCTGTTCCCTCATAAATTAACTCATTTAATTTTTTAAAATGAATGTATATTTTTATATCATGATTGTAACTTCTTGTGTAATTACACCTATTGTTGTTTTTAACCAAAAGTTTATTGCCAACAACGCTGCTTTCAATATTAGCCATAAGATTTTTTCCTGCTTCTACCTCTACATAACAAACAGAATCTTGAATCAATAAAACATCAATATTGTTTTGAACTTCAATAATATCAAAGTTTGCAAGTGATCTAAGCTCAATTTGAATTTCGCCACTTCTTTTAATACAATCAAATCGATTTGCTTTTTTACAAGCAGCTATCGAAAAGCCCAAAAGAAATAGTACAATAATTTTACTACTCATTTATAGTGGTTTAAAACAATGATTTGTTATTGAAGCAAAGATACTAAATAGAAAATTTCATTTTTACAGCCTAATATTGTTGCTCAAGCCTAAACACAGGATATCTGAATGCTGTTTTCTCATATTGAGGTGCATGTTTAAAAATCCATGCAAGCTGCTCCCAATGGTTGTTTTCTAGTTTTTTATCTTTTACGTATTGTTCCAGTTCATTTTTCAATTGTGGATCTTCTTTTAAAATTCTTTCAGCTGTTTCTTCATAAACATAATCACTAAACCATTCTTTTTGTTGCAATGCACTATCAAAATAATTCCAGTTAAAATAACTGTCAATTGCTTTTGGCTCAAGGGTTTCAACAATAAATCGATTCGCATTTTGATTGCACCAAATAATGTAATCTCCTTTATAGAAATTGATGGATTGTGTGTTGCTTTTTAAACTAACATTACTATGCACGTAATGTCCTTCATAAGGTTTAGGGTTGGTTTTGTAATCATCAACATAGTAACAATTTACTGTAATGTTGGTATCATTTTGTAATGCTTGCATACTTACCTTGTTAAGCTTCAATAGTGCTATTACCTTACTCCAGGCCTGCGGAATAATATATGCCATTGGCTTATTTACACTGTCGTTGGCTACATAATGGTTAAAATATTTTATTTTTTTACTGTATGGTTTTAATCTGTCATAGTACAATCTATCTAAATTAGTAATGCTGCTTTTTTTGTAACCAGCTTCATATCCTCTAAATTCTATTAAATCATATTTATTGAAATCAAGTGTCCAATTTAGTGCAAAGTAAACTTGTTTTTTAGCCACGGCCTCGTCTGCTTTCTTTTTAAACTCAATAATATCTGTATGTTGCTTATCCATTGTAGAAATAAAACTTAACAATAAATCGTAAGTGGCTTTAACTTGAGTTGGATATGGTTTTAACATATGGGCTTCAGTTACAAAGCCTATAATGTTATGAAGCGCTGTATATCCTGTTGCAAAGCGTGGTGTTTCTAAAAATCCAACCAGCCCACTATCAGGCGTTTCTTTTAGCGTTTCAACATAGGGGCACATTTCATTATTTTTTAATTTCATTTCTTGCTTCAAGCTGGGTAGCATTTTATTGTTAAGATAATTACTTAAAATGGGGTTTAACTTGTTATGCTGTGTATTTATCAATGTCATATTGTAGCTATAATCTGCTCCATTACTTATGTGTGTATCAACAAAAATATGTGGGTTAATTTGATGAATAATTTCAATTAATGAGCTTGTATTTTGAGCATCACACTTTATAAAATCACGATTTAAATCCAGATTTTTAGCATTGGCTCTAAATCCGTAATCCTGTGGTCCATTTTGATTTGCTCTGGAGCAACAACCACGATTTAAAGCACCATCTATATTGTAAAATGGAATGATGCAAACCACTACATTATTAAGGAGTTGAGTCAACTCCTTTTTACTTAGCAAATCTTCGCTCAAACCTAAGCAAGCATCAACACCACATGGCTCTCCAGCATGAATACCATTATTTATTAATAGTATTGTTTTTTGCTTATTTTTAATCGAGCTAATATCAAAATCTTTATCGTTTGTAATCATAAACAAATGCAGAGGTATGCCAACATCAGTTTTACCAAATTCAAATAATTTAGCAGTTTGATACTTTTTTTCTAACGACTGATAAAAATTAATGCACTCCTTGTAGGTTACGGTTTTATTTTCTAGATATTTGTTTTTAACCTCTTGTGCCCTTAAATTTAGGCTTAAAATAATGAATATGGCGAGTAGATGTTTCATTTTTAAAAATTATGTTTCAAAGTAAACTAAAGTAATTTAAATATTTTATCAATAATTACGCAAAATGGTAACAATTAATGGGCAATATTTGAATTTATTTACGAATTAAAAATGATCCGTTTTGTAAAAACTATTGATGTAAAAGCATAAATTTGGCCTCAAAATTATAAACAATGAATTATTGGCTAATAAAATCAGAACCATTTAAATACAGTTGGGATCAGTTTTTTAAGGATAAAAAATGTGTTTGGGATGGTGTAAGAAATTATGCTGCAAGAAATAATCTTAAAGCTATGAAAAAAGGCGACTTAGCTTTATTTTACCACAGCAACGAAGGATTAGAAATTGTTGGCATTGCAAAAGTGATAAAAGAACACTATCAAGATCCTACAACAGCTGAAATTGCATGGGTAGCAGTAGATTTTGCTCCTTTTAAAAAGTTAAAAAAAACTGTAAGTTTATCAATTATTAAGGATGATGAAATGCTTAAAGATATCGACTTAGTTCGCCTTGCAAGGCTTTCTGTTGGTATTGTAAAGCCATTTGAATTTGATAGAATTATTGCCTTATCTGAAACAAAAATATAACGATTCTCATTAATTGTTAAATTATAGGCTGCATAAGCCTTGATTTATATCTTTACACACTTTTTTAAAATTTTATGCGTAATAATACATTAAATACTTTCATTCTTTTGTTTTTTACTTTGGGTATAAACGCAATTGTTTTTGCCCAAAGTGCCAATATTAGAGGCTTTGTATATGAGTCAGAAAGTGCTGAACCAGTAATTTTTACATCGGTATTGCTAAAAGGAACCACCTTTGGCGCACAAACAGATGTAAACGGCTATTTCTCTATCACCAAATTGCCAGCAGGCACCTATACCATGATGATAACTATGCTTGGGCACGATACATTACAGGAAGCAATTACTGTAAAGAATGGTGAAATTGTTACCAAGAAAGTTTACTTGAAAAAATCTTCAGTAAAATTAAAAGAATTTGAAATTTCGGCCGAAAAAAAGGAGCAATTAACAGAGGTTAGAACTTCAGTTACCAAAATTACTCCGCAAGACATTAAAAAAATTCCATCGGTAGGTGGAGAGCCTGACATAGCGCAATATTTACAAGTTTTGCCCGGTGTAATTTTTACTGGCGACCAAGGTGGTCAATTATACATAAGAGGTGGTGCACCGGTACAAAACAAGGTATTGCTCGATGGTATGATTATTTATAATCCTTTCCACTCAATTGGTCTTTTTTCTGTGTTTGATGCAGATTACATTAGAAATGCCGATGTTTATACTGGTGGTTTTGGGGCTCAATATGGAGGAAGAATTTCATCAATTATGGATATTACCACTCGTGATGGTAATAAAAAAAGAATTTCAGGTAAGGTGGGCGCTACTACCTTTGGCTCTAAAATTTTATTAGAAGGTCCTCTAAAAAAAGCAAAAGAAGATGGCGGTGGGTCTTCCTCTTTCCTTTTATCATACAAAAACTCCTACTTAGAACAAAGTTCCAAACTACTCTACAATTATGTTGACACAGCTGGCTTACCGTTTAATTTCAACGACTTTTATGGTAAGGTTTCTTTAAACTCTGCAAATGGCAGTAAACTAAATTTATTTGGTTTCAACTTTTCAGATAGAGTAAACTATAAAACAACAAGTAACTTAAAGTGGACTTCCTCTGGTATAGGTTCTAATTTTGTGGTAGTTCCCTCGGGTTCTTCTGTACTAATAAAGGGTAATTTCGCTTATTCTAATTATGGAATTACTATGTCGGAAGGCACCGAACTACCTCGTACAAGCGATATTAAAGGTTTTAACTTTGGCATCAACTTTACCTATTTTACGCGCCAAAATGAACTTAATTATGGAATAGATATTTTGGGTTTCAAAACCAAATTCGATTTTTATAATTTCAAATATAAAATTTCTCAAGAAGAAAGTACTTCAGAGTTAGCGGGTTATTTAAAATACAAATTGATTTTTGGAAAGTTAATTTTAGACCCTAGTTTACGTTTACATTATTATGCTTCACTGCAGGAAATTTCGCCTGAACCACGTATCGGTATGAAATATAATTTAACTGATAAATTTCGCTTAAAAGCTTCTGCTGGCAGATATTCGCAAAATTTATTAGCCGCAAATTCCGATAGAGATGTTGTAAATTTATTTTATGGATTTTTATCGGGCCCCGATAATTTGCCAAGCACTTTTGTAAACAGAAATGGCAAAGTTAAAGAAGTAAAAAGTAAGTTGCAGAAAGCCGATCATTACATTGCTGGTTTTGAACTTGATATTACTCGAAAAATTTCTCTTAATGTTGAAGCATACGATAAAGAATTTACGCAGCTTACCAATCTTAATAGAAATAAAATTTTTGATGATGTGGCCGATAATTCTGGCAAGCCCGATACCTTGAAAAAAGATTTTATTATCGAAAGTGGCTTTGCAAGAGGATTAGATTTTCTTTTGAAATATGATTACAAAAAACTTTACATATGGGCGGTGTACTCTATTGGTTATGTTAGAAGATGGGATGGACAGCAGCTTTACGCGCCACATTTCGACAGAAGACATAATGTAAATTTAGTTAGTTCTTATACTTTTGGGAAGGGCTTAAATTGGGAAATTGATGCGCGTTGGAATTATGGCTCAGGCTTTCCTTTTACGCAAACACAAGGGTTTTATGAGCTTCTTGATTTCCAAGGTAACTTAAACACTAATTACACCACTGCCAATGGAAATGTTGGAGTGCTCTATGGAAAATTAAACGACAAAAGATTGCCTTCATACCACAGATTTGATATCAGCGTAAAACGTAAATTTGCTATTGGCGATAACGGTTTGCTTGAAATTAATGGTGGAATCACCAATATCTATAACAGGCAAAATGTTTTTTATTTTAATAGAGTTACTAATAGAACTGTTTACCAATTACCGTTTATGCCTTCTGTTGGTCTTAATATGACATTTTAAAAGATAAATATTTTTTATTTTTACAAAATAGTATACATTTGAATCCTAAAAAAGACCCTTTATAAGCATGGAAATATTTTATTTAGAGCAAAGTGCTAAAACGCCTTTTGTGCAGTTTAACCCTCAGTCGGGTAAATTTGAAATGAAAGGTAAATCAATTCCCGAAAACTCAAAAGTATTTTACACCTCAATGTTTGAGTGGTTAGATAAGTATGTTGCAATGCCTTTAGCTACTACTACGCTAGACATTCAGCTCGACTATTTTAATACAAGTTCTGCAAAATGCGTAATCGATTTATTTAAAAAACTCGAAAGCATCGAAAAAAATTCACTCGGAAAAGTAATCATCAATTGGCACTATAACGAAGATGATGGGGATATGCAAGAAGCTGGTCAAGACTATCAATCAATTGTAAAAGTAACCTTCAATTTAATATCATTTATACAATAAAACTAATATGAATAATTCAAAAAAAATATTGTTGCTTGGTGTAAGCATTGGCACAGTTATGTTAACATCTTGCGGTGGAAACAAAGAAACTGAAACTCCTGCAGCTGATACAACTGCAACAGCAGTAGCTCCTGCACCAGTAAGTACTGTAGACGAAATGGTTGATTTTAAATTTCATTACCTAACAGCCAACATTCCATCACCAATGGAATTAGTTGATGCGCTTCCAGAGGCCGGTATTCCTTTTAGCAAAGAGGTATTAAATGCCACCGAAAACGAATCAAAGTATAATACTTCCGTTCAAAAAGCAATCAATTTTGGTATCTATTCTGTTGATATGGCTTACCTTACAACTAACGAAGAATTCTCATTGGTGAAAGGCTATCTAAACTCTTCAAGAAACTTAGCTAAATCCTTAGATTTAACCGAAACTTTCGATAAAGTGGTTGGCAATAGATTAAGCCAAAATAGTGAAAATAAAGATTCATTAAAAAAGGTAATTGATGAAGCGTATTACGAAGTTGATAATTACATGCGTAACAACGAAAGAGCTCTTGCTGCAACCCAAATGCTCACCGGCAGTTGGATCGAAAGTCAATTTATTACTTTAACACTAATTAAAGACGTAGCAAAAAACGAAAAAAATGGAATGCTTTTCGATAAAGTATTTGAGCAAAAAAGACATTTGGCAAGCTTAGTTAGTTTGTTAAAAGAATACGAAAAAGAAAAAGCATTCAAACCAACCATCGATCAAATTTATGAATTAAATAAAGTATACGATGCTATGCAAGTGGCCGATGCTAGTAACAAAGAATTCTTAAATAAATTGGCTGCTGCTGTGGCTAAAATTAGAAATGGTTTAGTGAAATAAACTTTAAATTAAACTTACAAAAGCTTTGAGGTTCATCATACTTCAAAGCTTTTTTATTTTCTGCACCAATGAGTGATAAGATACTTAAAGCCTTAATTCAACTGTTTGCCATTATTGGCAAACCTGATGAAATTAATGGATCGGCCAGTAGAAATACTGTGGCTTTATTTTTAAAGCAAGCGCTTAATAGTGAGCAGGTAAATGAATATTTAGAGCTCTACGATTATTTTTTAAAAACATACGACAATACTAGTGCCGGCGAAAAAAGAATAAAAAAAACTGCTGTTAGCTCTGTAAAAGTTTTAGTGATATGCGAACAAATTAATGAGGCATTAACACAAAGGCAAAAAATATTAGTACTTGTTCGACTCATTGAGTATATATATGCTTCAGATGAAGTTGATGAACAAGAATTTGAATTTATTTGTACAGTATATTCCTCTTTTAGAATTAGTGACGAAGAGTTTGAATTGCTTTATAACTTTATTACACAGCCCGATGCAAAGGATAACGAATCCATGCTCATTGCCAGCGAAAAGATTGATACCAACTATACTAAATTAAAAGCACTTAAAGTAGATCATTTGCAGGGAGAACTTAGAGTTGTTCATGTTGAAAGCGTTGATGTATATTTTGTTAAATACTTTGGGGTAATGGAACTTTCTTTAAATGGAAACTCAATATCTGATTACAAAATATATCAATTAAATAGTGGTGCATCTATTAGAAGCTCTAAAATTCAACCTATATACTACAGCGATATTATTAGTTGTTTTTTGAATAATAGCTTTAAAAATCCAATAAGCTTTAAAGTAAAAAATATTGAATACAACTTTTCTGATGGAAAAGTAGGATTGCACGCCTTAAGTTTTGAAGAAAATTCTGGTAAACTAATTGGAATTATGGGTGGAAGTGGTGCTGGGAAATCAACATTACTCAATATTTTAAATGGCAATACTAAACCTAGTAAAGGTAACGTTACAATTAATGGCATCGATTTGCATCAAGATAAAACAAAACTAGCTGGTGTAATAGGCTTTGTTTCGCAAGATGATTTATTGATGGAAGATTTAACTGTGTATCAGAATTTATACTTCAATGCGCAGTTATGCTTTTCGAACTGGAGTGATGAAAAAATTGTAGCCAAAGTAATACAAACGCTGAACGATTTAGGACTATTTGATGTAAAAGATCTTAGGGTAGGAAGTCCGCTTGATAAAATGATTAGTGGTGGCCAACGAAAACGCTTAAATATTGCACTGGAGTTAATAAGAGAACCTGGCGTTTTATTTGTAGATGAGCCCACATCAGGCCTTTCATCGCGCGATAGTGAAATAATCATTGATTTACTTAAAACACTTGCCTTAAAAGGAAAAGTTGTTTTTGTGGTAATACATCAACCCTCGTCTGATATATATAAGGTATTTGATAAATTACTTATTTTAGATAAAGGTGGTTATCCTATTTATCTTGGCAATCCTGTGGAAGGTGTTACACATTTTAAAAATGCTGTTAACTACTTAAATCCAAATGAAAGTGAATGTATTTTATGTGGCAATGTTAATCCCGAGCAAATATTTAATATTATCGAAACTCGCGTTCTTGACGAGAATGGTATGCCTACCAATGAACGTAAAATATCGCCTAAAGAATGGAATTCCATTTTTTTAAAAGAAAATAAAACAGAAATAAACGACACAGAAAATGTGGTGATTCCCATTGAACAAACTTTTAAAAAGCCAAGTTTGTTTAAGCAGTTTTCTGTTTTTGTAAAAAGAGATGTTATTTCAAAACTAAATAATACACAGTATCTTTTAATCAATGCGCTTGAAGCACCCGTTTTGGCCTTCATTTTAGCGTTTATGACGCGTTATCAATTGCCTAATCAGTCTTATACTTTCTATCATAATAAAAACCTTGTAGCTTATATTTTTATGAGCGTAATTGTGGCGCTGTTTTTAGGATTAACTGTAAGTGCCGAGGAGATTTTTAAGGATAGAAAAATTAGAAAACGTGAGGCCTTTTTAAACCTGAGCCGTGGCGCTTATTTATTTAGTAAGATATTTATTTTATTTGTTATTTCTGCGCTGCAAACCTTGTTCTTTGTGGCTGTTGGAAATTATATTATTGGTTTTAAAGAAATGTTTTTCGAATATTGGATGATGCTTTTTGCAGTTTCGCTGTTTGCCAATGCCTTGGGATTAAATATTTCTTCGGCATTTAAAAGCGCTGTTACTATATACATTATCATTCCATTTTTAATTATTCCTCAATTACTGTTGAGTGGCTTGTTAGTAAAGTTTGATGAGTTAAATCCTAGCTTAGCCGCAAAAAGTATTGTACCTAAATCGGGCGAAATTATGGCCTCTCGTTGGGCTTTTGAAGCCTTAGTGGTTAATCAGTTTAAAAACAATGCCTACGAAAAAAATATTTATTCTTTCGAAAAAGAAATTGTTAAAGCTTCCTACAAGAAAGGATTGTGGTATAATAAAATGATGGAATTATTAGATAATAAAGATGATGTTTCTAAGCAAATTATTCGCAATGAACTTGCAGGAGCAGGTTTTAAAGGCGCTTTAACTAACTCAATTAACTTAACCGAAGCGAAAAGTTTTTTAACTGCTTTAAAGCAATCAAATATTGATTCTTATAAAAAATACACTGCCCTTTTAGACAACTACTTTACCCAACATGCTAGTGCTGAATTACAAAAGCAAATGATGGAACAAACTAAATTAAGTTTTCATAATGCACGTATCGAGGAGCTTGTAAAAAATAACCGTCCATTAGAAGAAGGAATATATGCCGAATCAAATAGTTTGCATCCCAATGAAAACAATATATTTTACGATGCATCTAATAATCATCAAGTGAGATCGCATTTTTATGCACCAAAAAAATATTTTGCAGGTAATTATTACAACACTTATTTTGTGAACTTATTAGTAATTCTTGGCATGACTATCATTTGCTTGATAGCCTTGTACTACAATCTACTAAGTAAATTAATTAACGGAATTCAGGATATCACTTTTAAAATTCAATTAAAGAAAGGGCATTAAATTTAATGCAGTTTGCTTTGAATTAAACTAATAAATTCGCTGCGCGTGGTGTCTTTTAAAAACTCACCTGTAAACGCTGAAGTTGTAGTTACAGAGTTTTGTTTTTGAATACCTCTCATTTGCATACATAAATGGCTGCACTCAATAACTACTGCTACTCCTATTGGTTTCAAAGTTTCTTGTATGCAATCTCTTATTTCGGTAGTTAGTCGCTCTTGTACCTGCAATCTTCTTGCAAAAGCATCTACTATGCGTGGAATTTTACTTAATCCTACAATGTAACCGTTGGGAATATAAGCAATATGAGCTTTTCCAAAAAAAGGCAATAAATGATGCTCGCATAACGAATACACTTCAATATCTTTTACAATCACCATTTGTTTATAATCTTCTTTAAACATGGCACTGCGGAGTATAGCGTTTGGATCCAAATCATAGCCATGTGTAAGGTATTGCATGGCCTTTGCAGCACGAATAGGCGTTTTTAGTAAACCTTCACGATCAGGTTGCTCACCCACTTCTTTTAAAATATCTAAATAACCTGAAGAAATTTTATTTAATGATTCTTCATCATAATGCTCTTTTTTTTCGTAACCGTCCATTTCTTGTAGCTTTAAATGATTTTTTCGCCAAAGTATTCCACAAAATTATTTTCTGTTTCGTACAATTTTATGCTGTGCAGATTGCACCCATGAGTAACAATGTGGGGCGCTAATTGTTTCCATATTTCTATGGCTAATATTTCTGTTGATGCCATTTTGCCTGCCATAAATGGAACATCTAAATTTAAGTTACGATGATCAAGCACTTCAATTATTTCGCTTTTAATTAATTTACTAAGATATTTTAAGTCAATAACAAAGCCTGTTTCAGGATTAGGATTGCCCTTTACGGTAACATACAAATCGTAATTGTGGCCATGCCAGTTTTTATTGGCGCATTTGCCAAAAACTTCTGTATTTTTTTCTTCACTCCAGTCGGCACGCCATACTTTATGTGCGGCATTAAAATGTTCTTTCCTTGTTACGTAAATCATAGTAATTTAATAATGATGCAAATATAAACATTGTAAGATGTGCACCATTTATTTTTATTTCGTTATAAAATTATTTATATATTTTTAGTGCATGAAAATTTTGATTGTAAGCGCCACCAAATTTGAAGTAGCACCTCTTATAGAAGCATTGGGAGCACCCGAAATACTGAATAATCATCTTTCAAGATTTCAAACAAATCATCATCAGGTAGATATACTCATCACAGGTGTTGGAATGGTATTTACTACTTTTTACTTGAGTACACTATTAGCTGCATATAAATACGACTGTGCTATAAATGCCGGTGTGGCTGGTGCAATAGACAAGAATATTATACTTGGAGAAATTGTAAATGTTGTTGATGATTATTTTTACGAATTGGGCGCCGAAGATGGCGATGCATGGCTTAGTATAGCAGATTTAAACTTATTGACCCATAATGATTATCCATACACTTCCAATGGTTTAACTAATGCCAACCTGCCTAATTTACCGCTAATTAAGGCATTAAAACATGTAAAAGGACAAACAGTAAATAAAGTTCATGGAAATGCACAAAGTATAAAAACAATGGAAAGCCATAGTAAGGCGCAAATCGAAAGCATGGAAGGTGCAGCATTTCTTTACTGTTGCTTACAACACAAGCTACCATCTGCTCAGATAAGAGCTATCTCTAATTATGTGGAGCCCAGAAATAAAACCTCATGGCAAATGAAAGAAGCGATAGTAAATTTAAATGAGTTTTTAAAACGCTTAATCACAAACTGATCTTATCTTCCGTGGTCCAAACAGAGCTCCCCAAAGCTATCTCATTATTTTTCTTTTCCACTTTTATCTCCCCTACTCTTCCAAATAAAAATCAATAAAGACATCAATCGTCAATATAAAATCATAAATGTAAAATATACCCTTTTTAAGTGATTACCACCGTACAAAGATTTCTGTTAATTTTGCATTCCTTATAATACAAGGTAAAAACTATGTCAGAAATTTTGTTGTGCGATTTAAAAGTTGGCGAACATGGTACTATACACCATTTTAATGATGAAAATATTGCCTTAAAATTAATGGAGATGGGCTGTTTACCTGGCGAAGTTATTACTTTAGAGCGCTTTGCCCCTATGGGAGATCCTATGGCAATTGCTGTTGCAGGTTATTCACTTAGTTTGCGTAAAAGTGAAGCTGCTTTCGTTGTTTTGCAAAAATCATAAATAGCTATTTTGGGACTTTTTTCAACACAAGAGCAAGATATTGGATTTCGTATTGCCATGGCAGGCAACCCCAACTCTGGAAAATCTACCCTATTCAACTTACTGACTGGCTTACGACAAAAAACAGGGAATTTTCCAGGTGTAACCGTTGATTTACATGTAGGATATTGTAAACTTCCTAATGGTAAAAAAGTTGAAATTATTGATTTACCGGGCACTTATAGTCTTTTTCCTAAATCTATTGATGAACAAGTTACCGCTGCTGCACTGTGTAATGAGCAACATCCAAATTATCCACAATTAACGCTGGTTGTAGCAGATTCTTCGAACCTTAAACGCAGTTTGTATTTATGTACACAACTCATCGATATTGGTATGCCAGTAATTTTAGTGCTCAACATGATAGATGTGGCCCTGCGAAAAACTATTGAAATAGATGTACCTAAGTTAAGCAATATGCTTGGCGTACCTGTGGTAAAAGTAAATTCAAAAGAAGGAACTGGCATTGATGATTTGAAAAATCAAATTGAAAAAAGCAGCTTAAAAAGTAGTGCTCCACTTTTGCCAACAAATGAAATAAGTAATCATAATTGGCAAGGACTGCAAGCTGCTTTAGAGGGCAAGTCAGCTTTTAATGCCTTTGTACAGTGCATTAATCACAACTTGTTTTTTAAAACTACTATAGATTCGCAAATCAAAGATTTTTTCAAAAATGAAGTTGTCAATCTTATTCAATTACAAACCTCCGAATCGCTGTGTAGGTTCAAATTGATTGGTAAAATAACAGACACTTGCTTAAGCTATAAAAATAGAGACATAAACCCAATCACCCAAAAATTAGATAATATTTTTACTCATAAAGTATGGGGCTTTGCCATATTTCTATTGGTACTTTTTAGTATATTTCAATTCATTTTTACTTTTAGTGCCTTGCCCATGGAATGGATAGAAAATTCATTTGCATGGTTTAGTGATATTATAGGAAACGCCCTGCCAAAAGGCATTTTAAATGACATAATCACCAAAGGTATTTTAGCTGGCTTAAGCGGTGTAGTAGTATTTATTCCTCAAATAGCATTTTTATTTGCCTTTATTGCCATCTTAGAAGATAGCGGCTACATGGCACGCGTTAGTTTTATTATGGATAAAATGATGCGCAAATTTGGTTTAAATGGAAAATCAATCATCCCGTTAATTAGTGGTGCGGCCTGCGCTGTGCCTGCCATCATGGGCGCTCGCACCATTAGCAATACAAAGGAACGTTTAATAACTATTTTAGTAACGCCACTCATGAGTTGCAGCGCACGTTTGCCAGTTTACACACTGCTCATTGCCTTAGTTGTTCCAAGTAAAAATTTATGGGGCATTATTAATATACAAGGTTTAATATTAATGGCCTTGTACCTTATTGGATTCCTTGCTGCTATAGGAGCTGCTTTTGTTTTAAAATTTTTAATTAAAAGTAAAGAACAAAGCTATTTTATTATGGAATTGCCTATTTACAGGTTGCCACAGGCCAAACAGGTAGGCATGGTAATTTATGATAAAGTAAAAGTTTTTTTATTTGAAGCAGGTAAAATCATAATTGCAATTTCAATTATACTTTGGTTGATGGCCTCATTTGCGCCCGGCAATCGTATGAAAGATATAGAACAAAAATATGCATCATCTTCATTAGCTGAAGTAGAAAAAAACAACAGAATTGCAGCAGAGCAGCTTGAGGCTTCATACGCAGGAATTGCAGGAAAAACAATTGAGCCTTTAATTGCGCCATTAGGATTCGATTGGAAAATAGGTATAAGTTTGGTTACAAGTTTTGCTGCTCGCGAGGTATTTGTGGGCACAATGGCTACCATATACAGCGTGGGAGATGATGCTGACGAACGAAGCATTCGCGTTAAAATGAAAGAAGAAATCAATCCTATTACCTTGCAACCAGTTTATAGCACTGCTGTGGCATTTTCTTTAATGCTCTTTTATGCTTTTGCAATGCAATGTATGAGCACTATAGCAGTTGTTTATCGCGAAACCAAAGGGTATAAATGGCCAATAATTCAATTTGTTTTTATGGCAGCATTAGCCTACTTGAGTAGCTTTACAGTGTATCAACTACTAAAATAATTCTGATTTTACCAGCGCTTGAGCGCAATAGGTTTTACCATGTTGCTCTTTATAATGTAAACCATAAGTAGGGCATCCACATTTATTTCTTTTGCGATATGGCACATAAGATTTACGTACAGGCTTGCAAGCAAACATCATTGAGGCCAGTATGATTAGAGAAAAGAAATAGCTGAAATATTTAATCATTAGGGCAAAAATAGTTAAAATAAACGATTCGTATAACTTTATAAAAGGTGTTGCTGCCTATTATCTCAATTAAGCTATTGTTTGAAAATCAATTATTGTTCCAAAAAAAAAGCTCTGCTGTATAAGCAGAGCCTTTTAATGTTGTCCGACAAGGATTCGAACCTTGAATGACAGAATCAAAATCTGGAGTGTTACCATTACACTATCGGACATCAAGGGCGGCAAAAGTACAGTAAATATTTTTTTTTGCAAATTAAATTTTCAATAAAAATAATAATCATGAATAAAATCGCTGTTTGGGCCCAGTCAAAGACCTATAGTGCTAATAATTAATACATTAAAAATTTCTTCCAAAACCACGTCACGCACTATCAAAATATAATTTCAAAGTTTTTTAGTGCTTTTAACATCTTTATTTTGAAGAATAAAAAAAAGCATTACATTTGCAGCCCTTAAAAAGAAGGTACCTTAGCTCAGTTGGTAGAGCAACAGACTGAAAATCTGTGTGTCCCTGGTTCGATTCCTGGAGGTACCACCTCTTACAAAACCCTTGCAATGCAGGGGTTTTGTTTTTTATCTCCACAGGAAAGTCGAACCGCAGTAAAACCAAAGCTATGCTTCGGGTTATTTTAATTTAGCATTCCGATAGCGATCGAAATTAATTGCGTGAAAGTGGTTTGAAAGCTATTTTAGATAATCGAAAGGTAAATTTATTGCCTATAAATAAATATTACTGATGCTTTTAAACTTAGCCAAAATTAACTTTTAATTTAAATGTTATTAGGCCGAGCAGAGCTCTAGCAATTATAAAAAACAAACTACAAGCCTGCACTTATTGTTGTCAACGGATATTAATAGGCTTCTATTTTTTTCAATATAATTAACGAATTAAATAATTATTCATTATTTTTCTAACGAAAATAAAATTTAAATATCCCCCAATCATGGAAAATAAAATAACCTTTCAATTTATTAGCGAACCTAGTGATGTAAATTTTGGAGGAAAAGTGCACGGTGGCGCAGTAATGAAGTGGATTGATCAAACCGCTTTTGCTTGTGCTTCATCGTGGGCCGAAGGATACTGTGTAACAATTTATGCCGGTGGCATTAGATTTTACAAACCTATTTTAATTGGCAATTTAGTAAAAGTAGTGGCCAAAGTTATTTATACAGGCAAAACAAGTATTCATATTGCAGTTGATGTATTTTCTAAAAAAATTTCCGAATTTGAATTCAACAAAACTACACATTGTGTTATTGTTTTTGTTTCGGTAGATGAAGATGGAAAACCAAAGCCAGTAAAGTCATGGATCCCAATGACTGAAAAAGAAAAGCATATGGAACACTATGCTAAAAAGTTAATTCAATTACGTAAGGATATTGAAATAGAAATGGAGCCTTTTTTAAAGGAATACTTATAATATATTTTTCCATCTTATGCACAAACGAGATTTCTTAAAATCCATGGCCTTATCAGGTATAGCTATCCCATTTGGACTTGAAAAGTTATTTGCAGCGCATCATCTTAGCCCATCTGAATCATTGGCAGATGATGATGATTTTTGGTCGGGTTTGAGAAATCAATACCAATTAAAACCAGATTACATTAACTTAGAAAATGGTTATTACAATTTAATGCCAAAGCCAATATTAGATGCTTGTATAGAGCAATTGCAACAATTAAACTATGAGGCCTCATTTTACAAACGCACCAAAATGGCAAACGATAAGGTAATGGTGCGCGAAACAGTTGCAGCATTAGTTGGCTGCCAAAAGGACGAAATTATTATTACTCGCAATACTACCGAAGGAATGGACACTGTTATCTGCGGTTTAGATTGGAAAGTGGGCGATGAAGCCATTATGGCTGAACAAGATTATGGTGCCATGTTAGATATGTTTAAACAGCAAGAAAAAAGATATGGTATTATCAATAAAATTATTTCCATCCCAAATCATCCAAAAAATGATGATGAAATTGTGCATTTGTATGAAAGTGCTATCACAAAAAACACCAAGCTAATCATGCTTTCGCACATGATAAATATTACCGGACAAATACTTCCTGTAAAGAAAATATGTGATATGGCACATGCTAAAGGCGTTAAAGTATTAGTTGATGGGGCGCATGCAATTGCACACTTTGAATTTAAAATTAGCGATTTAAACTGCGACTACTATGCAAGTAGCCTACACAAGTGGCTCAGTGTGCCTTTAGGGGCAGGTATACTGTATGTTCAAAAAAATAATATTGAAGGTTTATGGCCTCTTTTTGGCGAGCAAGGCTATGCCGCAAATGACATTAGAAAACTAAATCATACGGGCACTCATCCCATGCACACAGAACTAACCATTCCATTTGCCATTAACTTTTATAAGAGTATAGGTTCAAAAAGAAAGGAGGAACGTCTGCAATTTTTGAAAAAATATTGGACCAGTAAAATTGCAAACAACTCAAATGTTATTTTAAATACACCACTTGAACCTGCACGCAGTTGCGCCATTGCCAATGTTGGTATAAAAAATATGACACCTGCAGTGATGGCAGAAACTTTGTTGAAAAAATATAAAATTTGGACTGTAGCAATAAGTTACGCCAATGTGCAAGGTTGCAGAATTACACCCAATATATACACCACATGCAAGGAACTAGATCAGCTAGTAAAGGCCTTAAATGAAATGAGCGTTTAAGATTAATTTGAACAAAATAACATTAACATAAACAATAATAAAATAGCTTTGTACTAAATAAAATATTAACCAATTAATTAATAAAAATGAATTTTATAAAAAAATTACAATTATCAATTTTAGGATTGTTTTTAGCCAGCAATATGCAGGCGCAAACATTGAAAACACCTGCTCCAAGCCCTTTACAAACTATTAAACAAAATTTTGGTTTAGGTGAAATAGGCATTGAATATAGCAGACCAAGTGCTAAAGGCAGGGTTATTTATGGCGATGTGGTAGCCTTTGGTAGTATATGGCGCACAGGTGCCAACGGTGCATCAAAAATAACCATTGGTGAAGATACTAAAATTGAAGGAAATCCTATTGCTGCTGGTACCTATGCATTATACACAATGCCAGGGAAAGATGCTTGGGACATTATGTTTTATAAAGACTTAACTTTAGGTGGTAATGTAGGTGATTACAAAAAAGAAGATGAGATATTACGTGTAAGTGTTAAACCAACTGCATTAACTCAAAAAGTTGAAACGTTTACTATTAATTTTGCTGATATTACAGCCACTACTTGCAATGTAGAGCTTTTATGGGATCAAACAAGAGTTGCTTTTAAACTCACCACCGAAATTGATGCAAAAGTGATGAAAAGCATTGAAACTGCTATGGCTCCTGCCGATAAAAAACCTTATTACAGTGCAGCAAGTTATTATTATGACAACAACAAAGACATGAAGCAAGCATTAGAATGGATTGATAAAGCTGTTGAACTAAATCCTAAAGCATATTGGGTATGGCATTTGAAAGCAAAAATTCAATTAAAATTAAAAGATGCTAAAGGTGCAATTGAAACAGCCGAAAAATCTAAAGCTCTTGCATTGGAAGATAAAGATGATGCTTATGTAAAGAACAACGACAAATTAATTGCCGAAGCCAAAGGAATGAAATAGTTGATAGATGATTTATGTTACGAATAATCTGAAATTTATTGACAAGAAAATTAATACCGATTACACTTTCAATTTAGTCCAATGGCGGCCAAGCCTTGTTGTACTAGTTTAAAGTTGTATCGGTATTAATAAATACAATTGGTATAAAATTGTTTGAAGTACAAAAAAAGGGATTTGAAATTTTCAAATCCCTTTTTGTTTTAAATAAGATAATACCGAGGTAATATTTTAAGTTATTGTTTTACTGCTTGAATTGAGTATTTATAACTGTAGGTGAAGTAAAAATAGATAACAATATTTTGATTAGTTCGTTTTTTAAATCCCCCTTTTGACAGTTAGTTTAGGTTATTCAAAACTTCATCAATGGCTACAAAATTAGGCAAATCGCCAGCAGATTCAAGCACTTCGGCATATTGAATAGTACCGTTTTTATCAATTACAAAGGCTGCTCTTTTAGAAACACCTTTCATGCCCAAAATCCAATCAAAATAAATAGCACCAAAATCTGTGGAGGTTACCTTATTGAAATCGCTCAAAAGTGTAAAATTTAAATTTTGTTCTTCTTTGAATTTAGCAAGCGCAAATAATGAATCTACCGAAATTGCTACAACATCTGTTTTATCGTTGTGATATAGTGAAATACCATCACGCAAAGTGCATAATTGTTTTGTACAAATACCTGTAAATGCTGCCGGGAAAAAATGTACAATTAAATTTTTACCGCTAAAATCGCTTAAACTAACTTCTGTTTTATCGGTATTAAAAAGTTTGAAATCTGGTGCTTTGTCGCCTTGTTTTAGAGCCATAATTTTAATTTATTATTATTATTGATTAAGTGTAACAAATGGGTTTGCAAATAGTTCGGCAAAT
>CAIKXD010000272.1 GCA_903831265.1 uncultured Bacteroidota bacterium | reverse complement strand
CAGGAGAAATGAAACTGAATAAAATTATTATTCAATAAAAATTGCTTCAGGGGTTTAACTAAGCTGTAATAGCAGAATTGTTGTTGCAGCTTTTTTGTATTTGTGCTTCAGTAAGTTGCCCCAAAATTTAATTAGCTTTCTGTTTAATAACAGTAATGGATACAATTGAAACTGAAATAAAAAATATATCGCCGCTTTCTACTGAAGTGATGAAGGAATTTATGACTGTGTGGCAGGAGTGGAAAATGCCGAAAGATCAATTGCTCCGCAGGTGCAAATAAATGAAATGAAAAAATAGTTTCAGTTTTGGTTAATGCCCCTGCATTTGCGGGGGCTTTTTTATGATTTGAATGCACGGGCGATTCGTCTGTTATGTTCAGCATCCTTATCTTTAACTATATTAATAAAGGATATTCAATGCATCATCTTTTTAGCCAAATAGAAAATTACCATCCCCTGAGTGCGGCAGCAAAAGAGGCGCTGCAGGACTGTTTCAAAAAAATAACCTTATCAAAAAATGAAAGCCTTCTTAACGAAGGGCAGGTATGCAAACAATTGTACTTTTTGGAAAAAGGTGCAATAAGGGGATTTTATAATCTGGATGGAAAAGAAATAACACATTGGTTTGGATTTGAAAATGATTTCGTTACTTCCTTTCATAGTTTTATTACGGGCGATCCGGCGGTAGAAAATATACAATTGCTAGAAGGTTGTGTTTTATGGTCTATTTCAAAAGAACAATTGACCCAATTATTAGATCAGTTTCATGAAATTGAGCGGTTGGTTAGGATTGTGTATGAAAAATATTATATCCGCTTAGAAGAACGTTTTGTAAATGCTCAGTTTAAAACAGCAAAGGAATTGTATGAAAATCTTCTTGAGCAAACACCGCATATTTTAGAAAGAGTACCACTGGGTGCAGTAGCTTCCTATCTTGGTATCAGCCAAGAAACCCTCAGCAGGATACGCAGCCAGTTTTAACATTTGTATTTTCGTTTTTTGACATTGGTCAAAAATTATAAAAATACCCGCCCATATTTTTGTTCTATAAAAATATAATTATGGAACAACAACAATTACAGCAACCCTCAGCAGCATTTATTGCAGCAGCATGGGCAGCCTTTTTTATCGGTACAGTCGCATTCATTATTGGTTTATGGAATGCAACAATGCAACTCAATGAAAAGGGTTATTATTTTACTGTTTTAATGTTTGGTCTATTTGCAGCCATCTCGCTGCAAAAAGCAGTGCGGGATCAGCTGGAGGGTATTCCGGTAACCAATATTTATTATGGCATTGCGTGGTTTAGTACTATTTTATCTATTGTTTTATTAATGGTTGGACTATGGAATGCGGATCTTGAAAAAAGTGAAAAAGGATTTTATGCCATGGCTTTTGTGCTCAGTTTGTTTGCTGCAATTGCCGTGCAAAAAAATACAAGAGATTTGAAGGCGTCGAAGGCATCTGAAATAGTATAACCATTTTCAGCCTGAATTTTCAAAGAAGTTCAGGCTGAAAATATTTTTCAAGCGCTTATTGCTATCATTTTTAATATCTAAATTCCCGTTAAAAAAAACATCGGTTGATTTATAGAAGCCTTTGCTGTTTACCTTTCCAATACCTTTAAAATATCTCCTAATATGAAAAGAAGTTTTGTAATGGTATGGTTGGTTGGAATAACCGCATTTTTTTGTCTTAATTCTTTTGTAGCCGATGATCAAAGGGGGCTGGTAAAGGATGTTTTTACAGAAACCAATCAATTCAGAAAATCGCAGGGTTTGGTTTTGTTG
>CAIKXD010000271.1 GCA_903831265.1 uncultured Bacteroidota bacterium | reverse complement strand
ATGTCGTGAACTACAAGTGCTAACAGCGGCTAAAAAAAATTGGCTGCATTGTACTTCTAATGAAATTTTATTTTACATTTGAAATGTGGTTTTCAAAAGAAAGTTAGTGCTTCAAAATCGCCAACTTTCTTTAGCCGCAAATCGTTAGGCACAAATGTCAATTTGAATTTCTGAATATGAAGAAACTTATAACTTACTTTATTCTAATTGCTTTTTTAGGCTGCATGCCGACTAAAATAATAAATAACTCATTGCCTATTTCTATTGATAGTTATGGTGACGAAAATGAATTGACTGATAGAACTTATATCATTTTGCCCTATGACAGCTCAGTTGCCTCAAACTTCTTATTATTTAATGAACTTTCTATATACGTTAACCGAACTTTAGTGGAAAAAGGATACAAATTAACAAAGAATTATGATAGTGCTAGTTGCATCATTTTCTTCAAATATGGTACAAGCAGTCCTCAAACTTTTGAGCGTGAAATTTATCTTCCTATTTATGGACAAACAGGAATATCATCTAGCACAACTACTGGTTCAGGAGCATTAAAGTACTATCCAGGTTCTACAGTTTTAAATTATAAAACTGAGACAAATTACAATGCTAATTATGGTGTTGTTGGACAAAGGACAATTAAAACTAGTGAAACTTATTATGCACACTATTTGATTTTATCAGCCTTTGAGAAAAAAGCATTAAAAGATGATTTTAATAGAAGTATTCGTTGGAAAATAATTTCTAAAGTAGTTGCTAAGGACAGTGACTTAAGAAGAATATTTCCATTCATTATTTTAGGTAGTCAAAGTTATATTGGAAAGAATAGTCATCAAAATATTTTATCTGAAATTAAACTAGATGACCCAAGATTACCATGGTTATTAAAGGGAACAGCTTTTGAAATTAAAAATCAAAAGAAGGAAATAGAAAAGCAAGTATTAATAAGTGCAGATGAGAAGAGAATTAATCAGTTAAAAGAAAATTCACCAAAACTTGAGAAGTATAAATCTATTTCAGAAATAAATATTGGAGATTTTTCAGCATTTAAATCAATGTATGGTCAAATAATTTTTGGTGTTATTGAAAGTAAATCCGGTAAGAAAATAAAATTAAAGACCTTTCCCACTAATGGAACTTCAGTGGTTGAAATAGTTCATTGGAAAGACATGCTGAAAATATTGGAATAAACAACCATTGCGATAAACATCTGCGCCTAACAGCGGCTAAAATATATTGGCTGCATTCTGCTTCTAATGAAAATTTGTTTTACATTTGAATTGTGGTTTTCATAAGATAATTTGTGCTTCAAAAGCGCCAACATCTTTTAGCCGCAAATCGTTATGGGAAAGGCCATTAAAAAAAATCAGATATAATTAAACATAAAAACAAATGAAAACAAAAACTTTACTTTTAACAGCTATGGCTACATTTGGAATGACTATAGCAACAATGGCTCAAAATGTGCCCAATTATGTACCGACAAATGGACTTGTTGGGTGGTGGCCGTTTAATGGTAATGTGAATGATGAAAGTGGGAATGGATACCATGGCACATTGAATGGAGCCACATTGTCAAATGATCGATTTGGTATTAGCACTGCATCTTATGGCTTTGATGGAAATGCAGTGGTAGATTTTCCAAGTCAAAATTTAAACCAAAATTTCACAGTTTCATTATGGTTTAACCCAGATACTTTATATATTCTTCCTTGTGGGCAACATGAGGTTTTTGGAAATTTTACAAACAATCAATCTTTCCCCAATGGGCATGTAATTGGCATAAATGAATTAGGGCAAATTTCTGTTGGTAATGGTATTATCGGCACCCCCAATCCAAATAACTATCAGATCAATAATTGGTTAAATGCAATCTATACTTACGATTTTGTTACACAGACAATGAGTTTATATATTAATAACCAACTTGAATCAACTATAAGTGGAATGGCCATTGTTAATTATGGCACCTTTTTTAGAGCAGGGGCACGAGCAAATATCAGTCCTTTTTGTGGTTTTGTCGGTAAAATGGACGATATAGGTATTTGGAATCGCGTATTAACCCAACAAGAAATAACAGCTCTATATAACGCTGTAAATTGTGCAAATAATACCACTATTAATCCGCTAACAAACTCTTTACTCTCAGGTAGCATTGCAGCCTTTACCGCCACAACATCAGATCCAAGTCCAAGTTATGTTTGGCAAAGTGATTTAGGGCAAGGTTTTCAGACACTAAACAATTTTGGAAACTATTCAGGTGTAAACTCTGCAACATTGAATATTGCGAACGTTCAACTATCCGAGCATAACCAACCAATTAGAGTTATTACGACCTCTGGAAACTGCATAGATACTTCAAACATCGCTATAATTAATATTGCAGACACATGTATAGCAACAATAACTGATACAACGTTTATAACTGTTACAGACACATTGATTATAAATACGACAATTACGTCCCTTAACCCACCAAGTAATTCAAACACAATAAAAGTTTTTCCCAATCCAACAAACGACCATATCACAATTGACTATGGAAACTTTTTAATCATGAATGGTTATCAATTGAAAATTGAAAATTCGCTTGGGCAGCAGGTATTTCAGACAAGTATTACTCAGCAAAGTGATTATTTGAACTTGACAGCGTGGGGAGGAAACGGACTTTATTTTGTTCACATTATTGACCCACAAGGAAACACAATTGACATAAGAAAAATCGTGCTTCAATAGCCCATCCCATAACAGCACCTAAAAGAAATTGGCGGCATTGTGCTCCGCAGAAAGATTTGTGGT
>CAIKXD010000270.1 GCA_903831265.1 uncultured Bacteroidota bacterium | reverse complement strand
TTTTTTGCCACAGATTCACAGATTAACCGCAAAGCGCGCAAAGAAGTCGCAGAGGGCGCCGAGAAAAACTATTCATTTTCAAATTGAATTACAGTATTCCAAAACAGCAATATCATCAGCTAATCAACGGTATCAGCTAATTAGCTAACTAAATTTTTGCCACAGATTAACAGATTAACCGCAAAGCGCGCAAAGTAGTCGCAGAGGGCGCAGAGAAAAACTATTCATTTTCAAATTGAATTACAGTATTCCAGAACAGCAATACCATCAGCTAATCAACGATATCAGCTAATTAGCTAATTGAAAACTACCTCGCGTGTGGTTTTCTTTTAAGCAATGTTTGCGGTTTTCTTTGCAGTACTTCGGCAATTTTGCGCATTTCTTCTTGAATTAGTGTTACGCTTTTGTTTACCTCTTCTTTGCTTTGATTTGATTCGGGCATTTGGGTGCTGATATAGTTGACAAACTCCCAAACTTCTTTGATTTCGCCAATGCTTACTTCGTAAGGTTCGTAAACAAAGTTGAGCGATTTAAGTAATAGTTTCTTTTTGACTTTGATGTTATTGTAAACTACTTTAAATACAATGCCATCGTCTTGTGTAAGCAAAACATATGCATGCCCATCTTTTATATCATTCCAGTTTTCTAAAAATTGCGCGGTAACAAAAGATTTATCTGGAATAGGCAACATACTATCGCCATTGATTTGAAAGGTACGGTATTTTCTTTCTTTACTTAAAAAGGGCAATTGAAATGTAGGTAAAGCGCTAATAAATTCTGGATCATTGTAACCGGCAGTATAACCAGCACGCGCTTTGTGTGGCACTAACTCTATATTATCGCGGTTTTTGCTATCTACCGTAGTGGCTAAAATTCTGAGTTTAGTTCCTTTAATATAGGCATCATGACCCAACTCGAGCTCGCGGAGTTTGCTTTCCGACATGGTAGATAATTCTTCATTTAATAGAAAGTCAATACTAATTCCAAAGTATTTGGAAATTGTTGGCAACATATCTATGCCGGGAAGGGCATATTCGTTTTCATAATTATTTATGGAACTCCGCTTAATGCCCAAACCTGCTGCTACTTCTTCTTGTGAGCGTTTTTTACGACTACGTAAAAACTTAAAATTGCTGCTGAAATACATATATTGATATTTTAGAGGTCAAAACTATTGATTTAATAACAATCAAAGGTAAATAAAAACATTTCGTACTTCCAAATAAATTTTAAACTATTTTAGTTTTTTAAATGAATTAAAGTAAATATTTGATATCAATTATTAGCTACAAAGGTCAATTGGTAATGCTTGTAGGCCATGTACTTGCTTATCTAAAATAAAATTTACTTTTAAATTTAGACGAAAATATGGTCATTGTTACTGATTGTAAATTAGTCAATCGTAATTTATTGTTTATTATTTTTAAACTTTTTATTCAAATATTTACTTGAAATGAGCATCAATATCATTACTGCGGCAACAATGCATGCCCATAAAATGAATTGTTTATTGTAATAAAATGGTTCAATAGTTTTGGTAACGGGTTGAGCATGTCCATCAATAACACTCAATAAACAGATCATGAGCACTGCAAAGGTTTTCATGTGAAGTAATTTGTTGTAAAAGTGCAAAAAAAGTTTGTAGTTTAAATGATAAATTAATGTTGGTATTAACTCCACAAGTTAGCAATAATCTATTTTCTGTGAGTCAAAAATTAAGTGGTATTAACACCAAATATAGCGCGTTGGGCACGTCATTCGGATTGAGTTATAAACTGTAATAAGGCTGAATAAGCCCAACAAGCAACTCCAGCCAATGCTGATCTATTTCATCAAAATCATTAAGCTTGTCGCTATCAACATCTAATACACCAAATATATTATTATTGATATCAAATAGTGGCACAACAATTTCCGATTTTGATAGGCTACTGCAGGCAATATGACCAGGGAAATGATCCACATTCTCCACTAAGATTGTTTGCTCTTCGGCCCAAGCAGTGCCACATACACCGCGTCCTTTTGCAATACGCGTGCAAGCAACCGTTCCCTGAAAAGGACCTAGAACTAATTCATTGTCTTTGATGATATAAAATCCAACCCAAAAAAAGCCCATGCCATATTTAAGTACAGCACATAAATTGGCCATATTAGCTAATTGATTAGTTTCTGCTGATAATAAGGCTTTTGCTTGATCATAAAGTAGTTTGTAGCGTAAGTTCTTATCTTTTGTTGTTGGAATTTCAAATGATTCTGCCATATTTATTACATTTTATTTACCAGAATAGTATAAGCAACTTCATGATCTGAGAGTAAATCTAACTTTTGAAAACCCTTGATGTAATAACCTTTTGAGGGATTGAAGTAAATTTCTTTGGCATTGTTAAATAGAAAATTACTGCCGAAAGATTTTAAGCTCATGTGTAAAAGTTGATTGTTATGATAATAGATTAACGCTTCTTTTACATTCAGCTTTTTATCGTTACATGTAAGATGATAAATGAGTGTATCAACATTGCGACTAGTATCAATGCTTAATGTGCCTTTGTATGCAGGTTTATTGGTGTTAATAGCCTCCAAAAAATCCATTGCTTTAATCCAATCGGCATGAGCAATTATAATGGTATCTGATTTCCCATTTACTGTTACTACTTTCTTTAGATCATGATGCTGCAAAGAATCAAGGAAGAACAAGATAATATCTTGCGGATTCATTGTTACGTTATTTGCTGCAACTTTATTTTTTTTATTGGCACATGATATTAAAAGCGTTGCCAAGAGCAAGATAAATGCAATATTTGAAATTACTTTTTGCAATTTATAAGTTTAAAAAAAGCCGCCTATTGCTAAGCGGCTTGAATGATTAAATATCGAATTTTATACCCTGAGCGAGCGGCAACTGACTGCCATAATTAATAGTGTTTGTTTGTCTGCGCATGTAAGCTTTCCAAGCATCTGAACCACTTTCGCGACCACCGCCTGTTTCTTTTTCACCACCAAATGCACCACCAATTTCGGCACCCGATGTTCCAATGTTTACGTTTGCAATACCACAATCAGAACCATTTACAGATAAAAACAATTCCATTTCGCGCATGCTATTTGTAAATATAGAAGAAGATAAACCTTGAGGAACGCCATTTTGCATCGCTATTGCTTCTTCAATAGTTGAATACTTCATTACATATAAGATAGGAGCAAAAGTTTCTTGTTGCACAATTTCATATGAGTTTTTTGCTTCAATAATACATGGCTTCACATAGCAACCACCTTCATATCCGGCAACTTCTTGAACGCCACCATCAACAATCATATTGCCACCTTGTGTTTTAGCTTGTTCAATCGCATTTAAATAGTCATTTACAGCGCCTTTGTCAATCAATGGGCCTACATGATTATTTTTGTCTAAAGGATTGCCAATGCTCAATTGTGCGTATGCCTTTTTAAGCACATCTATTGTTTTATCATAAACACTTTCGTGGATAATTAATCTTCTTGTTGAAGTACAGCGCTGACCGGCAGTTCCAACAGCACCAAACACAGCACCTACCAACACCATACTTAAATCGGCATGTTCAGAAACAATGATAGCATTGTTACCACCTAATTCTAAAATAGTATTGCCAAAACGTCCAGCAACTAAGCTCGAAACTTTTCTTCCTATTCTAGTAGAACCAGTAAAAGATACCAATGGAATACGATGGTCATTATTAATTAAATCGCCCATAGCATTACCTGTTACCAAACAACTTACACCTTCTGGCACATTGTTATTTTTTAATACTTCGGCAATAATATTTTGACAGGCAATACCACACAAAGGTGTTTTTGAACTTGGTTTCCAAATACAAACATCTCCACAAACCCAAGCTATCATTGCATTCCAGCTCCAAACGGCTACAGGAAAATTAAAGGCAGAAATAATTCCAACCACGCCTAGTGCATGCCATTGCTCGTACATACGATGTTGAGGTCTTTCGCTATGCATAGTTAACCCATACAATTGGCGAGATAAACCTACTGCAAAATCGCAGATATCAATAATTTCTTGCACTTCACCTAAGCCTTCTTGCAAGCTTTTACCCATTTCGTAACTCACTAATTGCCCAAGTGGCTCCTTATACTTTCTAAATTGCTCACCCATTTGACGCACAATTTCTCCACGCTTTGGTGCAGGAATATTACGCCATTCTTTAAATGCCTCAGTGGCTGTTTTCATTACTTGCTGATAGTCGGCCTCAGTAGCACAATTTACGCTACCAATTAAACTACCATCTACTGGAGAATATGAATCAAGTTTTGCACCTTTTGTACTTAAATGATTTAAGCCTGTTGAGGCACCGTAATTCAATTCTTTAACGTTTAATGCAGCTAAAAATTTAGCTACTTCTGCCGATTTTTTTTCTACTACTTCCATGTTTTTAAATTTGAGAGTGCAAAGTTACACTTATTGTATTGATTGTATGATAAATTGTACTAAAATATTGGATAGATATATATGCTGTAAATTATACCAATGTGATTTATAAATTATACCAATAACTTAAAATCTTACATTGGTAAACGCCGATCGGAAATAAGTTTGGAGCAAATACCTTGTAACAAATTTAGGCCATTACTTATTTAACATCGGTAGTAAGCATAAAAATAAGAAATTTATTAAGTAAAATGGTACTAAGGATAAGGTAGTAATTTTGACTTTTAGGGTAGAAATAAAAAATTATTTACCAAGTACTGTTAGGATATGACCTCTGTATATGCTGCATTTCGGCCAATAAAAAGCCTAAATGTTCGGTATGAGATCCCTTTAAACTACCACTTTGCATGTAACCAAGCTCAGGAACATTTATAGTTGCGGTCTCGAATACTGTTTTTACTTTTAAATTCCACAGCTCTTTAATCTTATTCATATCGGGAACAATATTGTTTTCTTGAAGTAACCTGTAATTTTGATCAATATCGAACATATCACCTGTGTACATCCAAAGTTCCTCAACAGCATCTTTGGTTTTTTGATGACTTTCGGCAGTGCCATCTCCAAGTCTATATAACCATTCAGTACTGTGTCTTAAGTGATAATCAATTTCTTTTACCGCTTTTTCAGCAATACCTTTTAAAGTGATGTCGTGACTATTGCAAAGTTCACTATAAAAGAAATAAGAAAAAACATCATAAAAAAATTGGCGCACCATAGTTACAGCAAAATCGCCATTAGGCTGCTCAGTTATAAGTGCATTTCGGTAAAGCACCACATCGCGTAAATAAGCTAAATCGTCTTCAGTTTTACCTTCATTTTGCAATTGAGCTGCGTAGGTCAAAAGATTTCTTGAGAGGCCTACAAAATCTAGAGCAACATTTGTTAAAGCAATGTCTTCTTCTAAAATTGGAGCATGGCCACACCATTCTGAGATGCGATGACCTAAAATTAAAGCACTATCGCCCAATCTTAGGCATAGTTGGTATTTGGCAGTTTCTAATTCATTCATTTTTACAAATATTTTACACCATCGGGTACTTTATAAAAAGTAGGGTGGCGGTATGGTTTGTCGTTTGAAGGTTCGAAAAAAGAACCATTGTCTTCGGGACTACTGGCAGTGATATTTGCAGCAGGTACAACCCAAATGCTAATACCTTCACTTCTGCGCGTATAAACATCGCGTGCCGCTTGCAGCGCCATTTCTGCATCTGGTGCATGTAAACTTCCGGCATGTTTGTGCGGTATTCCTGGGTTACCTTGTATAAAAACTTCCCATAACACTCCTTGCGAATGATCTTTATTTTCCATGTTTTTTTAAATAAAAGCAGCCGAAAGTACTCATTTTTTTTATACCTAAACACTAAATTCTAGCTATTTTGATGATGATATTTTAAAACTCATTTTAATTAAGCTAAGTTTTAGCGAAGATCTTAAAGTGAGAACATCAAAAAATATTGATACGCAATAAATTTTAATGGAACATGAGGATTCCAATTAATAATTCATCTATAAATTTTGCTTAATTGTGTATATTTCGATTGAGAATAATTATTTAGAAAGTAAGGTAAATTGCCTATTCAATAGCTTGTTGGCGAGTGCCATTGATTATAAAATAGGTTACAAGAAAGACATTTGGAATAATCTTTAAAATTATTTAGCCCAAAGTAATACTTATGTTTTCAGGCACATAACCCAGAATACGCATTAGAAATGCGTAAACGATAAAGAAATTGTAAATCAGATTTTTACAAATCTGATAACATTTTCTAAATCGGGATTAACCCAACTAAATCAAGTAGTTCGATTTTTTAAATCTCCTATTGATTAATTTGGGTTTAATAAAATTTAAACATTAACACTTTAAAATGATGTTATTTTAACGTAATTAATTTATATTTGCAAAAATATAATATTAAAAAAGCTTATGAAAAAAATTCTACTAAGCGCAACTCTATTAGTTGCATTAAGTTTTACATCTAATGCTCAAGCGGTTCTTCTTTTCGAAGATTTCCAAACTGGCGCACCCGACACTTTTAGTTTAAATCCACCAACTGGTAACGAAACTTTTTGGATTAATTTTGATGGCGATGGTTTACCTGACGGAAGCTCTCAATCTCGTCCAGGAGAATGGTTTGGCGGTCTTGGCTATGACATTATGGACACAAATAATATTGTTGCCGTAAGTAATTCATGGACCAACGATGCAACAACACCTATTCAAAATTGGTTAATGACCCCACCAATTACAATTACAGACGCAAGTTTTTATTTAAAGTGGAAATCAGCACCATATCAAACCCCTTTGTATATGGATGGTTACAAAGTATTAGTTTCTAAAACTACAAATATTGAAACTAGTTTTACAGATACACTAAAAGTATTTGCTGAGTACGAATCAAGATTAAGCCCATTGCCAGATAGTTCTTACGCAAGTTATACTTTTTCGCCAGGTTTTGTGCATGGTGCTGATGGACAATATGCAGAATTTACAGGAGATTCTGCTCGTTTTAGAGGTTTCCTAAGACCAGACTCTATAAGTTTAGCTGCTTATGCAGGTCAAACTATTTATATTGGTTTCTTATCTGATACACATGACGATAACTTATTATTCCTTGATGATATTTTGGTGGCTTCGCCTACTGCTGATGCAATTAAAGAAAATTATGCAAACAACTTTGATATGCAAGTTTTCCCAAATCCTGCAGCGCAATCTACAAGAGTTAACTTTAATGTGGAGCAGTTTTCTAGAGTAGTTATTTCAATATTAGATATGGAAGGTAAATTGGTAAAGAAATTCGACAGAGGTCAACTAATGACAGGAAATCATTTTGCTGATTTAGATTTAACGAATATTCCACAAGGTAATTACTTTGTGCAAATCAATAGTAATTCAAAAACTCAAGCATCTAAGCTTACAATTACTAAGTAATTTTCAAACATAAAACTAAAAAGAGGTGTTCCATTCAGGAGCACCTCTTTTTTTATGCCTTTATATTATCTTTTACCCAGCTTACGCGGTTTGCATGCTTATTTATTAAAATTTTAGAATAATATAAAGTACTTAAGATTGAAGTAAAATTGTTTGAGTAGGTTTTTAATACCAATTGCATTTATTTTAATAGTCCAACTAAAAAATAAATATGCAATGGTTAATGACCATACTAATTGAAATTAGTACAAAAAGGCTATGCCATAATTGGACTAAATTGAAAGTGTAATCGGTATAATGCAGAATTTGTATTTAGTTGGTTACTTTAAATACTACCACCTTAAACTCTTGCTTTGCATTGTTGGATTGACTGAAAGTGGCGATTTTTTTTACTTTAGAAAGCTTGGCAATTTCTTCGGGTAAAAAACCACATTCATTTCCGAAATGAGCATCCCAAATAATTAAATCGTCTGTTTTTAATGCATTGCTAAAATCGGGATACTTTAACATACAGGTGCTTATATATTTGTATTGATTAAACGGATCAACATCAAGCAACATAGCCAATATCGGATACATACAATACACTTTATGGTTTGAAGAAATAGAATTAGCATGTATCCAATTTGAAGTATTGATAAGCACTTGCATTTCTGTATCTGGTTTAAGCGGTGGTCGATATTGTTTAAAAGGATAAACAACTACGGCTAGTATAATAAGGCTCAAAACAAATTTTTTAAGATAAACTTTATGTGGTAAGAAGTGTGCAATTAAATTATAACCGCAAAGTGCAACCACACCAAACAATGGTGCAACGCCCGCCATTACTCTATGTAAACCTAAAGAACCAAATAAGCCTTTCCACCAAAATACAGAATGCATTACAAAATAAACGACAAACGATCCAACAAGAAGAATAACAAAGGTCTTATAATTACTATTATTTTTACTTTTTCCCATTATCAAACTCACACAACCTGCTATAAACAATACCACTAAGGGCAATCCAAATAAACGATCGTTAGCAGCTACAAAGTGCATAAGAGGTCCTTTTCCGTATATGTCAATAGCTCCTTTGTATGGATTTTGATGAAGTATCCAAAAAAAATCATCTAAAACAAAAAAACCAATTAAAGAATACACAAAGGAGGCAAAGCCCGTTAAAACAATAGCTTTCCATTGTTTATGCATAATTAAATACAGCACAAAAATTGGTATAATAAAAAAGCCTTCGGTTCTAGCAAAAGGCAAAAATGAAATCAATAAAGCAGCAATAATGTACTTATAATTAAGCATTAACAAAATTGATGCAGTTAAAATGAGCGCAAAAGTTGGTTCAGTTAAACCACTAAAAGATGTCATAAAAAACAAGGGAGAAAAGAAGACCAAAATAAAAGCTATCCAGGCATTTTTAAATTCCATTTTAAGCGCTATTTGATAAGCTAATAATGAAGTTGTGACATTACAAATAAGGTTGTAAATGTTACTGCCTATAAATCCAGCCTGAGCAAAAGGCATACATAGCAGCGTGTATATTGGTTTCCCCCAATGATCTAGTAAAAGCAGCGGGTGTTTTATAGCATATTTCGCAATCAAGTAATGCTGAACTCCATCACCGGGATCGTATGTGCCCTTGCTTAAAAAGATAAGCAATAAAGTGCTTGTAAAACAAATAAAGGCAATTAAATAAACAAACTTTTTGCTACCTATTTCAAACATTATTTACTTAAATTTTGTAATTTGTAATTGGTTGGCGTCCGTGCCAACCAAATGTAATGCTCCTTTAATTCCCGATGCGCTAATCATAATTAACTATTTTGTTCCTGCATTTTTGGGATGCGTAACAAAAGCAAAAAGCCAACTACAAAAAATACAATTAAAGCCAAGATAGGGGTTCGCATAGAACTACTGTTTTCGGTTATTAAAGCAAAGCAAAGCATACCTAAAACAATACTCATTTTTTCGCATACATCATAAAAACTAAAATACGAAGTATGGTCTTTGGTTTCGGGTAACATTTTACTATACGTGCTTCTTGAAAGCGATTGAATACCACCCATTACCAGGCCAACACACACCGCAACTAAATAAAAATGCGTTGGTGTAAAAACAAAAGCGTACGTGCCAATACAAACTATTACCCAAAATAAAGTGGCAATTTTAAGGGTAAACAAATTACCTTTTTTTCGAGATAAAAAAGAAAATAAATAAGCCCCCGCCATGGCTACAAACTGAATAATTAGGATTACTGTAATTAATTTTCCTGTATCCATCCCTTTGCCTTCGGCATCTTTTATTTCTTTGGAACCAAATAAGGTTGCTACAAGCATTACGGTTTGCACGCCCATGCTATAAATAAAAAACGCTGCTAAAAATCGCTTTAATTGAATATTGTGTTTCAACTCTGCCCATACCTTAGCCAATTCTTGATATCCTTTTATTAGTGTGGTTCTTTTGCCATCTTTTCTTTGGCCTTTTGGTAAATAATAAAATGGAATTTGTGCAAAACCAGCCCACCATAAACCCACCGTTAAAAAGGCAATTTTAGTGGCTTGTCCGGCAGAGGTTAAACCAAACCATTCAGGCTTTTGAACCATCATTAAATTTATAATGAGTAATAATGAACTGCCCCAATAGCCCATAGCAAATCCTTTTGCGCTTACTTTGTCTTGCTGCTCGGGCTCAGCAATTTCGGGTAAATAGGCATTATAAAAAACCATACTACCGCTATAGCCAACACAAGCTAAAACAGCCAAAATGATGCCCAGCGTTACTGTATCTTTATCAAAAAAATACATTAGCAAACATGACACAGCACCTAAGTAACAAAATATTTGCATAAATTTTTTCTTGCTTCCACCATAATCGGCAACACCCGATAACACTGGTGAAAGCACTGCTACAATTAGGTAAGCAAAAGCAATAGCATATTCATATAGGGCCGAATTCTTAAAATTATATCCTAAAAAATTGACAGTATCACTAATCACTTCACCAGCATCGTTTTTAACTGTAGTAACCGCGTTGTAATAAATGGGAAAAATAGTTGCAGTTATTACAAGGTTGTAAACAGAGTTAGCCAAATCGTAGGTGGACCAGGCATTTATGAGCTTTTTACTTCCTTTTGGTAGTGTTGTCATTGTTTTTTGTTTTCGGGTAATTTCATTTGTTCAATCACGAAAGTAGTAAAACTTATAAACTCCTCTAATTGATTTTTATTTTCGTAATGATAGTCATTTGCTTTTTTAAAGGATATTAATGCTAAATCGAATGCTCTTAAATAATAATTGCATAAACCTTTATAAAAATGGGCGTTGGCATGGGTGCTGTCAATCAAAATTATGCGGTTAAAGTAGTTTTCGGATGATTTAAAATCGAATAGGTACAAATAAATGAGGCCTAAATTTTGCAATACTTGTGTATCGACAATATCGCCTTTTTGTTCAAATTTTTTGATGTTATCTCGTGCAATTCTAAAATCTTCCTCTCTGATATTTTCTTTTGAATTACCTTGGTTAAAAATACGAACTAAGGCCATGTTGTTGTAAGCGCCTAAAAATAAGGAATCATAACGTATGGTGGTATTATAATCAGCCACAGCTAAATTAAATTTCTTTAAAGCAAAGTAGCAATTTCCCCTGCTAAAATAGAGCAGAGCATCTTTAGGTTTTGCCCTCAAAGCCAATGTAAAATATTTAGCTGCCTCTGTGTAATTTTTATCGTTTTCATGCACATGTGCAATTAACAGAGCCGCCTCGGGTCGAAAAGAATTTTCGCTTACCAGTTTTGATAATGATTTTAATGCTTTTTGCTTTTTTCCTTCGGTAAGATATTGTTTGGCTTTTGCATAATCCTTGGCATATTTTAAGGAATCTGTATTCGCTTTTATTGTTTGTGTGTGCAATGCAATAAATGTAATTAAAGCGATATGCAATAAACATTTAATATTTACCGAAAGCGCATTCATGCTTCAAACCATTCGTGCATTAAGGCCCAGTAATGATCTTTCCAACCTTGTTCTATTGATTTAAACATTTTTTCGGGCACATTTTTATGCGTAAACTTCATTAAGGTGCCTTCATCATGCGGTTCAAATTCAAAAGAAACTTCCGACACATGTTCCTCGGGCCAATCTTCTTCGAGCGCTTGCCACAGTTGAACAATTTTTTTTCCATCAATTAAAGTCACATTTTTTCCTTCGATATAACCATCATAAGCCGAAAAAATGGTGCCTTCTTGGTTTACAATCACTACTTCTGAATTGGTAAAATCGCTATGGTTTTCGGCATCCATAATGGCATTGTACACTTGTGAGGGTGTGGCTTTAAAGATAATTTTATGTTCAATGATTGCTTCTTTCATTTTAAAATGCGTTGCTTTTAATAACAAAGATGAAGATTTTTACGGGCTTTGCAATATTTCAATAATAATTTAAGCAAGCTATTTCTTATTTTCAATGTAAATTAAAAGTATAAATAATCATTTTAACTTACTCATTCAACTGATAAAAAAACATTAGAAACACTTAATTATTTTTTTTATCTTTGACTTACGAAAAAAAAATCATGATAATTGATAGAACAAACAATAAGCAAATAACAATTACAGTTTCTTCTTCTATTGATAGTTTTGGCTTACAAAGATTGATCGATTATATTAAATACCTTGAAGCAACTACTAAATCAAAAGCTAAACAAAAGGATATTGATGAACTTGCTGATGAAATGAACGCAGATTGGTGGGCAAAGAATAAAAAGAAGTTTTTAAAGTGAATCTTATTGTTGATGCAAACATAGTTTTTAGTGGCATCTTGAATTCCAAAGGAAAAATTGGCGACCTACTTATAAATTCAGGTAATAATTTCAATTTTATTGCGCCAAATTTTTTGCGAACAGAAATTTATAAGTATCATCATAAATTAAGCAAAATTTCGGGAATGAATGTAGAACAAGTTCGAGAAGCAGAATTTCAAATATGTAAGGATATCAATTTTATTTCTGAAGAACAAATTAAGCTTACAGCATGGTTGTTTGCAGAGAAATTAGTTGCCGACATTGATCCTAAAGATGCTCCTTATATAGCTTTATCAAAACATTTTACATGTAAAATTTGGAGTGGAGATAAAATGTTGATAAAAGGATTAGCCAAAAAAGGCTTTGTTGCATTTGTTTCTACAGATGAACTCTATAAATTGCAGAGAGAAAAGTTTTAACGCAATCAATGTATTTTCAATAATAATTTAAGCAGGCTATTTCTAATTTTGTATTTTTGAGCGCGATGCCTTACAAAGAAAAAGAAATAGAAAAATTATACTACACCATTGGCGAAGTGGCTGCCATGTTGAAATTAAATGCCTCACAAATACGTTTTTGGGACAAGCAATTTGAAATAATTAAGCCGCACAAAAACAAGAATGGTAATCGCCTTTTTACCACTAAAGACATTGAAGCCATTGCTAAAGTAAACGAACTAATTAACCAAAAAGGATTTACCATACAAGGCGCCAAACAGTACCTAGAACAAAGCCCCGAAATGTTTGACGACAAGCGCGAACAAACCATTGCTTATTTGAGATTGTTGAAGGAGAAGTTGTTGGGGTTGAAAGAGGAGAAACTTGGGTGAACTGCATATAGCCAGATTGCCCAATGAACTGAAAATAAAAGCAATTATCCTTGCAAATTGAAAACATAGTTTGCAATTTGCAAGTTTGTGTGTATCTTTGTTGACAATGATAAAACGTGAAATACAAGAAAGACTTTATGATGCTATAGAAGCCATGCCAGTTGTTGCCTTATTGGGGCCAAGACAAGTTGGTAAAACGACACTTGCCATTGAAGTTTCCCAGAGGGTTAAAAAAAAAGCAAACTACTTGGATTTAGAATCAGATAGTGATTTTAATAAGTTGGCCGATGCAGAGGCTTACTTAAAAAGATTTTCAGATAAATTATTAGTAATTGATGAGGTTCAGCGAAAACCTGATTTATTTCGAATAATTAGAGGCATTGTTGATGCAAGAAAACGTAAGGGCGAAAAGGCCGGCCATTTTTTGTTATTGGGTTCATCTTCAAGAGAACTGCTTCAAAAGTCTTCTGAATCATTAGCCGGTAGAATCCGATACTTGGAGTTAACTCCATTTACAACATCTGAGCTCTATCAAGAAGAAGGAGACCCTTTTGATCTTGAAAAAAAATGGTTAAGGGGTGGTTTTCCCGATAGTTATTTAGCTTCTAGCAATCAAGATAGTTGGCTCTGGAGAATTGATTTTATCTCAACATATATGGAAAGAGATCTTCCTTCAATGGGAGTAAATATTGCTCCACCAATACTCAAAAGATTTTGGAAAATGCTTGCGCATTATAATGGAAATCAAATTAACTATAGCGAACTGGGTAGAAGCTTGGAATTAAGTCATACTACAATTAAAAGTCATTTAGATGTACTAACCGATTTTTATATGGTAAGGCAATTATCTCCTTGGTCGGGCAACATAAAAAAAAGATTGGTAAAAACGCCTAAAATCTATCTTCGAGATTCAGGAATTTTACATTCTCTTTTAGGCTTGTCAAACATAGAAGCATTACTTTCACACCCGGCAATGGGAGCAAGCTGGGAAGGATTTGTTACTGAAAGCATATTAAATATTTTAAACAATCAATGGACTTATAGTTATTATCGAACTGCAACTCAAATTGAAATTGATTTAGTTTTGCAAACCCCTCAACAAGAGGTTTGGGCGATTGAAATTAAAAAATCAACTGCACCAAAGTTGGGTAGAGGTTTTTTTGAGGCCTGCAACGACATTAAAGCTACGCACAAATTTATAGTTAATGCTAATAATGAAAGTTATCCCCTCAATAATGGTGTTGAAGTGATTGGCCTATTGGATTTTTTAGAAATGCTTAAGTCAAAAGTTGAAAAATTATAAAGGGTTATCCATTTTTTCTATATAGCCAAATGCATTATATTTGATGGATATAATCAATAAAACACATGATTATAGTTTAAGGTAAACAAATTCGAAAAGAAATAAAAAATCCTTAATAACTAAACTATTTTTTTATGAATCTAGCTTTTATAATACCTCCAGATTTTTTCTTATTTTTATGGGGGATCACATCAGTTGTGATTACCTACTTTGTTTATAAATTTCTTCTTAAGAAATTGTTAATACGTTTGGGAATTAACACTACTAAGGTTCAAATAGCAATATCGTTCTTTCTATCTTTATTTATTGCTTATTTTGTTGCCCTAAGTATAGCAAGTAATTTTAAGTTTGTTTAGGAAAAAATATTCAAGTTGAGTATGATTCGCAATTGTTTTTATTTCTTAAAGTTATACTAAAGTGAAATAATAAATAGACCAATATTTTGTATATTGGTTTTTTTGTTTTATCTTTGGTCTCAAATATAATTCACTATGTCAAATTCATTATTTATACCAGTAAAGGAATCAATCAAGGAGTTGCGTCTGTTGCTAAAAACATCAACACCAATGCTTCATCCTCGATTGAAAATGCTAATTTCCATAAAGAAAATGGGAGATTTAGGCATCTCAAAAAGAGCCTTAATGGAAGAGGTGGGCGCTTGTAGTCAAAGTATTCATAATTGGCGAACCGCTTATATTTCAGGTGGTCTTGAAAAATTGTTATCCAATGCAAGAAAAGGCAATAGTGGTAAGCCTTCAGTTATAACTCCAGAAGAAAAACTCCTCATTGAAAAGAAATTGAAAGACCCTAAAAATGGCTTAGCAGGTTATATTGAATTGCAGCAATGGATAGAAAAAGAGTTTAATAAGGAAGTTAAATACAATACAATCTTAAAGTATGCTATGCGTAATTTTGGTTCAAGTGTAAAAGTTGCTAGAAAAAGTCATGTTAAAAAAGACGAATTAGCAGTTGAGTCTTTTAAAAAAGCTTCGTTCAAGAAATAGCTTCAATTTCATTAAATGTGCCATCAGCGTATGAAAGCATAAACTTGTACTTTGAAGATGAAAGCCGTTTTGGATTACATACAAAATATGGAAGAGGCTTAGCAGCAAGAGGCGTTCAGCCAGTATGTACTTTTCAACAGGTATTTAAATATACCTATTTATTTGGGGCATTTTCTCCAGTAACAGGAAATAAATTTTTATTAGAAATGCCATTCTGCAATGCAGAAACTTTTCAAGTTTATTTGGATATGTTCTCAGAGAATAATCCAAAAGAATTTAAAATAATTGTATTGGATAACGGAGCCTTTCACAAAGCTAAATGTTTAAAAATTCCATCAAATATAAAACTGCTATTCCTACCTCCATATAGCCCTGAACTAAATCCAGCAGAAAAAATGTGGAAGCATATCAAAAGAAAATTTACAAATGTGTTCTTTAATGATTTATCAGACCTAAGTGAATTCTTCACAGAAACAATTAAGGAAATCACTCTGGAAAAAGTCAAAACAACTTGCTCTTACAATTATATGTCTATTTGCACCTTTTGGTCTGGTATATAATTCATTTTAGTAT
>CAIKXD010000269.1 GCA_903831265.1 uncultured Bacteroidota bacterium | reverse complement strand
TATATTATAATTTAGTTTTATATTTTAGTATTTTAATTGAAAGTAAATAATTTTTTTGTAAATTATTTCTGCCTAAATTGCACATCAAATCATTGGCACAACAATTGAAATGTGAAACAGCCTACAAAAAATCAAAATAGTGTAAAAATATCGTTATCAATTATTTAAGATAACCTTTTTTGCTTGTTGAATATGCTTTGTAATGAAAACGAAATAGAAGTGCTGACATTTTGTCCCTTGTAATAAGGTTGGCCAAATGAAGGTTTTTAAACTGAAATAATGACAATGGAAAACGATAATTTTAATTTTGAAATAAGGAATTTTGATCAGATAGTTGATGATGAAGCAGAGTTTATTCCGCTATTATCTACCGAAGATGAAGAGCAAATGAATGCCGAAAAAATTCCTGATGTGCTACCAATTTTATCATTGCGAAACACGGTGCTTTTTCCTGGTGTTGTTATTCCTATTACAGTTGGAAGAGATAAATCCATCAAACTTATTAAAGATGCCTATAAAGGAGATAAAATTATTGGCGTACTTTCACAAAAGGATGATAAAATTGAAGATCCAACACCCGATGATTTGAATAAAATTGGTACCGTTGCCTACATCGTAAAAATGTTGCGCATGCCTGATGGTAATACCACTGTAATTATTCAAGGCAAAAAGCGTTTTGAATTAAAAGAAGTAGTGCAGCAAGACCCTTATTTAAAAGCATCAATCCTGCCTTTTGAAGAAACTAGACCCGGTAAAAACGAAAAGGAATTTTTAGCGCTTGTGGCTTCACTTAAGGATTTAGCATTGCAAATCATCAATAAGTCGCCAAACATTCCATCTGAGGCAGCTTTCGCCATTAAAAACATTGAAAGCCCATCTTTCTTAATTAACTTTATTTCATCTAACATGAATGCACCTGTTGCCGAAAAGCAAAAGATGCTCGAGGTAGCCGATTTAAAAGACAGAGCTACTTATGTATTGCAACATCTTAGCAAAGAGTTGCAAATGTTAGAACTAAAAAACCAAATACAAAGCAAGGTAAAGGTTGATATGGATAAGCAGCAAAGGGACTATTTCCTAAGTCAACAGCTTAAAACCATACAAGAGGAGCTTGGTAATTCAATAGAAAAAGAAGTTAGTGAATATCAAAAGAGAGCGGAAAAGAAAAAATGGAGTGCTGAAGTTGCTGAAACCTTCACTAAAGAGTTGCAAAAACTACAACGCATGAATCCTAATTCTGCAGAGTATTCGGTGCAAACCAATTATGTGGATACACTCTTAGATTTGCCTTGGAACGAATACACTAAAGACAGATTTGACCTAAAAAAAGCGCAAAAAATTTTAGATGACGATCATTTTGGCTTAGAAAAAGTAAAAGACCGCATTATTGAACATTTGGCGGTACTTAAAATGAAAGGCAATATGAAAGCTCCTATTTTATGTTTATATGGCCCTCCGGGCGTTGGAAAAACATCTTTGGGGAAATCAATTGCCAAAGCCCTTGGAAGAAAGTTTATACGCATGAGTTTGGGTGGCGTGCACGATGAAGCAGAAATTAGAGGACATCGCAAAACATACATTGGCGCTATGCCAGGCCGAATTGTTCAAAATATAAAAAAGGCAAAATCATCAAACCCTGTTTTTATTTTAGATGAAATTGATAAAGTGGCAAGCAGCTATCATGGCGATCCTTCTTCTGCACTCTTAGAAGTGCTTGATCCAGAACAAAACAATGCATTTTATGATAATTTTTTAGAGTTAGAATATGATTTAAGCAAAGTAATGTTTATTGCCACAGCCAATTCGTTGAGCACCATACAGCCTGCCTTGCGCGATAGATTAGAAATTATTGATGTAAGCGGTTATACGCTCGAAGAAAAGCTTGAAATTGCAAAACGTCATTTAGTTCCCCGACAGTTAGAAGAGCATGGTTTAAAGAAAAGCCAATTACAATTTACTGATACTGCTTTAGAAAAAATTATTGAAGATTACACCCGCGAAAGTGGTGTGCGTGCGCTTGAAAAGCAAATAGCCAAAGCCATTAGAGCAAACGCGCGTTATATTGCCATGAAAGAAAAATATAACAGTAAACTTACTCCTGTTGATATCAAAAAAATACTTGGTCCTGAAATGTTTCATCGCGATAAGTACCAAGATAATAGCGTAGCTGGTGTGGTTACTGGTTTGGCCTGGACAGCTGTAGGTGGTGATATTTTATTTATTGAAGTGAGTTTAAGTAAAAGCCCTAAAACTGGCGGCAAATTAACACTAACCGGAAATTTGGGCGATGTAATGAAAGAATCAGCTGTAATTGCACTTGAATATTTAAAATCACACAACGATCTTTTCAATATTCCATCCGAAGTTTTTAATAACTGGAACATACACATTCATGTGCCCGAGGGCGCTACACCTAAAGATGGCCCTTCGGCAGGTATAACAATGCTTACAGCACTTACCTCGGCATTTACACAACGTAAAGTAAAAGCCAATTTAGCTATGACCGGCGAAATTACATTAAGAGGAAAAGTATTGCCCGTAGGTGGCATTAAAGAAAAAATACTGGCGGCTAAACGTGCTGGTATTAATGAGGTAATTTTGTGTGCCGAGAACAGAAAAGATATTGAAGAAATTAAACAGGATTATTTAGCAAATATGCAATTTCATTATGTAACAGAAATGGAACAGGTAATTAAATTTGCGCTTACTGATGAAAAAGTTAATCGTGCTATTGATCTTCAAATTATTGACGAAAAATAAATAATACCCATTGCATTTATTTTTTAGTCGAACTTAAAAATAAAAATGCAATGGGTAATGCCGATAGTTCTCGAAATTATCACAATAAGGCCATGCTGCAATTGGACTAAATTGAAAGTGTAATTGGTATAACGCGGAATTTGGTTTTAATCAAAAATAGGACGTGAGCACGTACTTTATTTTCATCAAATTTTAAACCATCGCATCTGCTAATGCTCTTACCATTTCGGGTTTTTCTTCAAATAAATTACCTACTACAATAACATCTGCACCCGCTTTGCAGCATGCTGTAACGCTTTTGGCGTCTTTAATACCACCTCCAATAATCAATGGAATATTTATTTCATGTTTAACAGCCTTAATCATATTTAGTGGAACCGATTGGTGTGCGCCACTTCCAGCATCCATATAAATCATTTGCATACCCAACATTTGTCCAGCCAAAGCTGTAGCTGCAGCAATTTCGGGCTTGTTTGACGGAATAGGGAAAGTGTTACTCATATATTGAACAGTGGTTGTTTGCCCACCATCAATTAACATATAACCTGTTGAGATGGTCTCTAAATTAGCTTCTTTAATTAAAGGTGCAGCAAGTACATGATTGCCAATTAGCATTTCTGCATTTCTGCCTGAGATTAATGAAAGCAATAAAATAGCATCAGCATGTTTGCTAATTTGCATGGTGTTTCCTGGAAAAATTATTACAGGTACATCTGTTTCAGCTTTTAATAGCGCAATTGTTTTATCAAAGTTGTTCTTGCGCAATAAACTGCCTCCTACCAGAATAAAATCAACTTGATTGGTTTTGGAAAGCTGCTGTGTAAATTGCTTTAAACTGTCAACATGATGTTTATCGGGGTCAACCAAAACACAAAACTGCTTTTTTGGCGCATCAATAAATTGGCTGTAAATGTTTTTTACCATATGGGCAAAAGTAATGCATTTTGTAGACTATGCCAAAACGAAAAACCTTACATTATTTATCAATATAAAAATTGAAAGAGCTTTACTTATACTGGCAGGTGCAAATTACATAACCTCCAATAAATAAAAAGTTTCCTGTAATTTCAACCTCCTCATTATTGATTATTAGTACACCGTTTATTGTGTTCATCTTATTTGTTTGCAGTTCTCTTAAAATAATATGCTTTTTAAAAATAAGTCCTTTTTTGCCATATAATTTAAAGGCCGCTTCTTTAAAACTCCATATCAAATGATAAAACATAAACAGTTTTTCATTTCTGAAATATTCAAAAAGTGCTTCCTCTTCTAAGGAAATAAATTTGTCTTTTATTCGAATTATTTTTTGAGTAATGAGCTCAATATCTACACCAATGGGATTGTTTGGATCGGTAGCTAATAAAACATACTCACCTGAGTGAGAAATTGAAATACCTCCAAAGCCAAAACAATGTGGTTTCCCAAAGTCGTCATAATAAACTTGCGCATTTTGGCCACAAATTTTTTGAGCAAGGAGTCGTGCACTAAGCCATTGTTTTTTTACTTTTTCATGATGCAGTGCTGCATAATCATCATATTCATAGGAATGCAAAGCGCAAATTTTAAGTAAAGTCTCAGATGATTCTGCCATTTGCCAAAAACCTAATTTAACATCGCCTCCGAGTTTGCTGATATAAGATAATGGCATAAATTGTATTAAAATGTTGACTTTTAACCTTTTTCAAAAGCGAAAGATACATTTTTTAAAAGAATAATAAATTCTGTGTAGTTTTTTAAGAAATATTATTCATCTTTGTAAATCGTTGCTTGTTTTATCTAATAAAGATAAACTGCTTTCAAAACATAAGAATATAGTTCATTTGCTATGATACAATTAAATTTAAAAGGTAAATTTGTTTTAGCTGTTGCGGCTTTAACAATTTCGTTTTCAGTTAGTAAAGCCCAAGATGGCTTATATCCTTTTGAAGAAAAAGGAAAATATGGTTATATCAATCAAAGTGGCAAAGTCATCATTTCAGGTCAATATGCGTTTGCCGACCAATTTTATGATGGCTTAGCTGTAGTAAAAGAGAAAGGAAAAAAAGGGTTTATTGATAAGTCTGGTAAGATGGTGATAGCCGCCCAATATGATGAAGCATTTAAGTTTAAAGAAGGAATGGCCGTAGTTAAGTTGGAAGGCAAATGGAAGTATATCGATAAAACAGGGAAGATTGTAATTGAATCAAACGCAGATTATACCTATAATTTTAATGATGGTGCTGCACGCTTTCAAAAAGGATTAAAGTTTGGCTATATTGATAAAACGGGAAAAGAAATTTTACCTGCAACTTTTGAAGCAGCTTACGATTTTAGCGAAGGCTTAGCAAGAGTTAAAACAGGAAATTTTAAAACAGGAAAGTGGGGCTATATTGACAAAACAGGTAAAATGGTAATTCCTGCAAATTATGACGATGCCTTTGAATTTAGAGATGGTTTAGCAAACGTAAGAGTTGGAAATGAAGCCAGAGGAAAATATGGTTTTATTGATAAAGCAGGCAAATGGGTTATTGAAGCTCAATTTGACAAAGCAAATCAGTTTAGCGAAGGTTTGGCTAGCTTTAGGGTAGGCGATTTTAAAACGGGTAAATGGGGTTATATGGACAAGTCAGGTAAAATTGTAATAAACCCAAAATTCGATCAAGCCATGCCTTTTTCTGAAGGTTTAGCCTGCGTAAAAATTGGTGAAATGAAAGATGGTACATGGAAATACATTGACAAAAATGGCAAGGTGATTATTGATAAAGATTTTGCTTTCCCATCTGATTTTAAAAACGAAATGGCCTTTGTTAAAGTAGGTGGTTTAAGAGATGGTAACTCTGCTTATATTGACAAAAAAGGCGCTTTTGTTTGGCAAGGGGCTAAATAATTAAAATAAAATATTGATAAAAAAGGAGGTACATCACCTCCTTTTTTGTTGCTAATAATTTAAAAAACTTATATGAACGCATACGTTTTTCCGGGTCAAGGTGCTCAATTTTCGGGCATGGGCAAAGAGTTGTATCAAAACAGCGAGGCTGTTAAAAATTTGTTTGATGAGGCCAATCAAATTCTTGGATTTGAAATTACGCAAATCATGTTCGAAGGAACTGAGGAGCAGTTAAAACAAACCAATGTTACCCAACCTGCGGTATTTTTGCACTCTATAGCAGTTATAAAAAGCATAGGAGATGCCTTTAAACCCGATATGGTGGCTGGTCACTCACTTGGCGAGTTTTCGGCTTTAGTGGCCAATCAAACTTTAACCTTTCAAGATGCTTTGCGTTTGGTGGCAAGGAGAGCCGATGCCATGCAAAAAGCATGCGAATTACAACCAAGCACCATGGCGGCTGTATTGGGTTTAGATGATAAAATTGTGGAAGAAGTTTGCGCTTCTATTACAAATCAAGTAGTGGTTGCTGCCAATTATAATTGCCCAGGCCAATTGGTTATTTCTGGAAGTATTGAAGGCATTAACGAAGCCTGCGAAAAATTAAAAGCAGCAGGCGCAAAAAGAGCATTGGTATTACAAGTAGGTGGTGCCTTTCACTCTCCTTTAATGATGCCAGCGCAAAAAGAATTAGAAAAAGCAATTAGCGAAACTTTGTTTAGCAATCCTATTTGCCCCGTGTATCAAAACTATACAGCTAAGGCGGTTACAGATCCAACTGCTATTAAAAATAACTTAATAGCACAATTAACCGCACCAGTTAAGTGGACGCAAACGGTTGAGCAAATGATTGCCGATGGTGCAACTCATTTTTATGAAGCTGGTCCGGGTAAAGTATTGCAAGGCTTGGTAAAGAAAGTCAATAAAGATATTGAAGCTATATCGGCATAATGCACCATAAAAATTAGATCTATTGCTCGAACAAGCACTCGAAAAACAAGTTTTTGACATTCAAAATGAGCATGATTTTGAAAAAACAGCTTTGTCTATTTTTCGTTATCAAGCTACACATAATGAGGTTTATAAACGCTATATAGATTTATTAAAAGTGGATATTGATGCTATACAAAGCATTGATAAAATTCCATTTTTACCGATCAGTTTTTTTAAACAGCAAAAAATTGTAACTGGCCAGTTTGAACCTGCTATTTTGTTTACTTCCAGCGGCACAACGGGCATGGTAAATAGTACACATTTTGTTAAAGATGAACAATTGTATATCAAAAGTTTTTTGCACTGTTTCAGGCAGTTTTATGGCAATGAAAAGGACTTTACATTTGTTTGTTTATTGCCATCCTATTTAGAAAGAACAGGTTCATCGCTTATTTATATGATGGATTATTTGGTGAAAGCCAGCGGAAAGGCACAAAGTGGTTTTTATCCTCAACTTAATGACAGTTTTGTTAATGTAATTCAAAGCTTGCAAAAGAACAAAACGCAAAAGGTTTTCTTTATGGGAGTAACCTTTGCTTTGTTAGAATTAGCAGAAAAATTTCCTTGCGATTTAAGTAATTTCATTATCATGGAAACAGGTGGTATGAAAGGCCGCAGAAAAGAAATTACGCGAGCCGAATTATACGAAACTTTACAACAAAATTTAAACGCAAAAGCTATTCATTCTGAGTATGGCATGACAGAATTGTTATCGCAAGCTTATTCTAAAGAAAACGGTCAGTTTTATTGTCCAAAACACATGAAAATACTGATAAGAGATTTAAATGATCCTTTCACAATTTTAGCAACAAATAAAACTGGTGTTATTAATGTAATTGATTTAGCCAACATTTATTCTTGTGCCTTTATTGCTACCCAAGATGCTGGTAAAATGCTAAACAATGGCAGTTTTGAGGTTTTAGGAAGGGTTGACCATAGCGATGTGAGAGGGTGTAATTTGTTGATGGGTTAGTGCCAATCTCCTTTTGAGGATTAAAATCCGAAAATTAGCTGTATCTTCCGGCATAATTGATTATGATGGAAACACTACCCAGAGGTTGGGAACTGATTGAAGAGTTTGAGGGGAGTTATGTTTTTGAAAATACAAAACTAAATTTTTCGGTAAATATCGATTTCGAAGCTTTACTTGCTTTGCCTTATAACATTGAGTTTTTGCATACCAAAGGCTATTTAAAATTAGTGAATTTTGATGATGGTGTTTATAAAGTAAATGCGCTCAATGAAGCCGATGCTCTGCAAAAAGCATTGTTGATGATGCAATTTATCAATAAAAATATTCAGTGGCTGCTCTCTACGCAAAGTAAAACGGAATAAATTATTTCAACTTATTTTGAATGCGAATTAAACCCAAATTCGCATTAGAAACCTAAGCAAATCATTTAACTTAAATTTTAGGCACATACTCCCATTTTCACAATGGTTCATTATGCCAATCCAATGCAGTTTGTGAACGCCTGTTTTTTGCAAAATTTTGTTGATCAATTATACATCACGCGTAATCTGCATAAATGAGCACACATAAATAATAAATGCTTCATTTTAGGAAAATTAATACAATGCAAAAGTATTGTTTAGCTTGACTTATTATGCCTAAGAACAGCAAGCATGTAATTGTAAAATATATTATTAATTAACAATAAGATGTTATTACTGTATGGCCCTCACAATAGTGCTCTATATAACTCATCATTCACATAATAATCGTTACTTTGTAAAAAATTAAACATGGCACACAAGGCAGGATTTGTAAATATTATTGGAAAACCAAACGCAGGCAAATCTACTTTAATGAATATTTTAGTAGGTGAGAAATTAAGCATTATTACTTCTAAGGCACAAACCACACGCCACCGTATACTAGGTATAGTTAGCTCAGATGAGCATCAAATTGTTTATTCGGATACGCCTGGCATACTTACGCCCCATTACAAAATGCATGAATCAATGATGAAGTTTGTTTACACCGCTTTATCAGATGCAGATGTACTTTTATTGATTATTGATGTTACAAGCAAAGATCAATTGGAAGATGAGTTGATGGAAAAACTCAAAAAATCGGGAAGTAAAATTGTGGTTTTGCTCAACAAAATTGATTTAATAAAACCTGAAGAACTTGAAACAACAAGTGCCGCTTGGGCTACTCTATTGCCTGAGGCAGAAATTATTCCAATATCAGCCTTAGAAAAATTTAATACCGATTATCTTACCAAAAGAATTGTTGCGCTATTGCCCGATTCACCTGCTTTTTACGATAAGGATCAATTAACCGATCGTCCAGAAAAGTTTTTTGTGAGCGAAATTATTCGTGAAAAAATACTCATCAATTACGATAAAGAAATTCCATATAGTTGCGAGGTTTATGTAGAAAGTTTTAAAGATGAACCCACCATTTTAAAAATAAGGGCTTTAATATTTGTTTCCCGCGAATCGCAAAAGGGTATTATCATTGGGCATCAAGGTTCAGGTTTAAAGCGTGTTGGTACACAAGCCCGCATTGATATTGAAAAGTTTTTTGATAAAAAAGTATTCCTCGAACTTTTTGTAAAAGTGAAGAAAGATTGGCGAAATAACGATTACATGCTCAAGCAATTTGGGTATGAGGAGTAAAACAAAAAGCCCTATCCATTGCTGAATAAGGCTTCTTGGAATTACAATTTAATAATTAAAAACTCATTCTTAGAGTTCCAAAAATATTTCTTCCTGGGGCGTTTATGCCGCTAGCAAACACGCGATATTGTGTATCAAAAATGTTATCGATACCTGTTTGTAAAGTAAGGTTTCTATTGATGCTATAGCTTAATCTTAAATTAGCTGTATACCAGGCAGGCATTCCCTCTGGTGGAGCATACTGCTGATTATCTTCACCGCCTAAATTAAAATCTTTAATTCGTTTCCACCCATTAAAAATCATAAAAATTTCGGCTTCAAATTTATTCACAAAGTATTTTATACTTCCTCTTCCATACAATGGCGAAATGTGGTCGAGTGGATAGTCAACAGAATCGGTATTAATTCTACCATAAGTATAGGTAACGCCACCCGAAATATTGATATGTTCGAGCAAACTAACGTAAACATTGCTGTTAGCGCCATAGATGTATGCCGATTGTTTATTTTGAATGGCAAAAACTTCACTTTTAACCCCATCATACATAATTGAATCTTCACCATTAAAGTTATATTTACTTGATACCAGAGCGTCACTAAACAAGGTATAGAAAAATACATTTTCCCATCTTAGTAATTTGCCAAATACTTTTGTAATTTGAAGGTCGGCATTATATGTTTTTTCTGGCTTTAAGTTTGGATTAGGCAATACAATTCTACCAGGGGCACTTTCAAATACTTTGCTTATATCATCTACATTTGGCGCCCTAAATCCGGTACTTCCAACCAAACCAATTTTCCATTTATCATTAGGCAAATAAACGAGTCCCAAATTGCCACTTAAAGCGGTGTTGTTTTGTTTAATTTCATTATACGGAAATGGAAAAAAGTCTTTATTTTGAAAACTGCTATTTAAGTTTATTTGCGCCAACCTTAGCCCATCGTTTAAGATAAGTTTTTCGGTTATCCTATACGTATTAGTTGCATACATAGCCAAATTATACATTTGGTTTTTTCCATCAGGATAACGGGTATCTAAAGCAGATTTTTCACCTGTATTAATGTTTGTTTTGAAAGCGGTTGAATTAACGGTATTGTATTGCGCATCAATGCCTAAGCGCGTATCGGCCTTCCCCTTTTTTCTTTGGAAATCAATATTTAAACCATACACATCTACTTTTTCAATTCTGCTGTTTTTATTGCTCGAATTGAAATTTCTATTGTGCCTGCTTTCTTCTATTTTTTGATAGCTTAGGTTGGCATTTATTGTATTAAAAAAACCATTGAGATTTTTTGCATTAACGTTGTAGATTCCCAACATTCTTAGTTGCGGTCCGTAATACCATTCTGCCGAATTTAAGCCATTACCTTTTGGATCAGTTAATCTATCGTATCGCGGAATATTACTACTGTTACTGTATTGATAGCTTAAAAGATGCGTAATTTTATCGCTTTGCTTGTAGCTAAATTTTTGCAGCAAATCATATTGTGTGTAACCCGAAAACTTTTGCAAGTATTTGTTTGCATTACTTACTAAAGAGTCTTTACCATTGATTCTTTCCACATAATAGTTGCGTTCTCCAAAACCTGTTTTATAGTATGGGTTTTTCGATTTTCCCATTTTTAAATCATCAAAATCGCTTACAGTAAATGAGGTAAGTGATGCCAATTTTTTGGTGCCAACATTAAAATCGAAATGACCTGTTTTTTCATTATTTACACTACCGTAACGTGTAAAAAAGCCCACTTGTGTTTTCAATTTTTCTTCACCTTGGGCAAACATAGGATTTTTACTATAAAACGCCACTACGCCACCCAATGCATCGCTTCCATATACTGTTGACGATGGGCCAAAGAGCACTTCAACTCTTTCGAGCATATTTTGATCCACGGTAATGGCATTTTGTAAATGGCCGGCACGATAAATTAAATTATTCATTCTTACGCCATCTACTACAAGTAAAACTCTGCTTGCTTCAAACCCACGCATAATAATACTACCACCACCTTGCTGGCTTTTTTGCACATTTACAAATCCAGTTTGCAGTAACAAATCTGCCGTGCTTTGTGTGTTTAATTTTCTTATTTGCAAACTGCTTATTGTTTCTATTTGTTGGGCAATTTGCTTTTTATCTTCTTCTACTTTGTTTGCGCTAATTACCATTTCTGATAGGGTAACGGTGTTTTTTAAGGAATCGTTTTTTTGTTGAGTTTCTTGTCCATAAACAACAATATTGGCTATAAAAGCCAAATATATGAATAGCTTATTTTTCATTATTAATAAATTATTTTGTGTTAGGGTTTCAAAAACCCTTGGGCACATGGGTGAGTAATAGTTGAGATATTTCTTTATTTGAAATATTTATAGCCGAAAAAATAAACAAATGAGGCTGAAATTGCTTTAAAAGCACATTCATCATTTTTCATCTTCGGCAAGTATCATAACTATCGTAAAATTTTGTAAAATAGTTGTGATTTTAATAAAGTTTAAGCTAACCTTGGGGGAGGTGATTTAATGTGCTTAAAAATTTTAGGAATGAGTAAAGTGGGTGAACAATAACAAGTAGCAAAAGGTATAATCGGCACCACAAAGTCAATCTTATAAGGCAATGGTGCTTGAAACAGCAACAAACTTAAGCTGCTTATTTTTAAGGGATTTTTATGTTGTTTATTTTGCTGATGCATAAACTTACCAATGTAATGCAAAATTCCTTTCTCGCGGGTATCATTGATGGCATCAACAAATACACTATCGGCATCATAGCTTGCATTTACCACATCAAAACGCTTATTGTCCCAATCGAACTCGCTTCCGTGTTTTAAACGCTGCTTAAAATGGTTTTTATGAAATGTAAGGCGCTCTGTTTTCTGTTGCATTTTCATTTTATGCGCCATTTCGTATTTAGCCTGCCACTGACATAATTTTAATGCCAGCATTACACTACTGAAATTAAACAGCAGAAACACTAAAAACAGATATATAAATACTTTTTTCACTTTGTAGGGCAATGATAAGGAATTATCATTTGGTGTACAAAGATTTTTGTCCCTTTATAAACGCAGGGTTGCTTGGCTTTGCTCAGCAAGACAAATGCTCAGGCATTTGTCTAAAGACTTTTATGAAAAAAATTAATTCATAAAAAAGAGCGCAAAACCAATAGAATTGCGCTCTTTAAAGAATATTTAAAAATGCTATTTTAATACAAACTTAACAGGTAGAGTAAACTGTACTGCCGCTGGGCGACCATTTTGTTTACCAACACTCCAAGCTGGCATGTTAGAAATTACACGTAAAGCTTCTTTATCTAAGCCTGGGCCACCTTTTACACCTCTTTTTATTTCTGCATTAGAAACTTTTCCTTCTTTATTGATTACAAAGTAAACATATACAGTACCTGATATACCTGCATCTTTTTCCATGGCTGGATAATTGATGTTTTTACCCAAATACTTAAAAAGTGCTTCTTCTCCACCAGGAAAACCAGGCATTTCTTCAACCGAAACAAAAGGCGTTTCAGGATTTTCGGCTACAGCACCATTACCAGTTTCTTCAGGTATAATAATCTCATCTGTAGTTCCTTCGTTAGTTACCGTTGCAATTTGAGTTTCCACTTCTTGAGTAATAATTGGTGTTTCCTCAATTACTTCTTCATCAACAACTACTGGAGGTGTAAACTTTACCGTTTCCATCACTGGTGGTGGTGGTGGTGGCGGGGGAGGAGGTTCTGTTTCATCCACTGGTGGCGGTGCCTCCAAGTCAATTTGTGTCATATCCATTTCTACTACTTTCTCAGCATCTGCTTGTGCCACAATCCAGGAATAAATTTTGGGTGCAGATACCAACAACACAAAAGATAAACAGCTTATAATTAATGCTCTGTTTACATAATTATTATATTTTCTGCGAATGTCAAATGCACCATATTCTTTATTTCTGTTTTCAAACACTAAATCGTTACGGCCATCGGAAACTACATTGTCCCAATTGCTAAACATCGAATTTTCTGCCATTTTATTATACGTTTAATGTATTTTTAACTACTTAGCGCCAGCGGCTGTAACTAATTCAAACTCGGCTGGCATCATATCTACTACAGCATATTTTCCTACTTGACAAACATTTAATTCATCAATCAAATCAATTACGTTTTTGTACACTGCTTTATCATCAGCTTTAATAAGCACGGTTAAGGCTGCTTTGTTTCCCTTAGCGTAAATTGCTTTGCGCTTGTATGTAGTATCAGCTATTTCACCTTTTTTTAACTGTTCAGAGAGTGTGTTGATTTCTTCAATGGTTGGTTTATTTCTATCAAGCAATAATTTGTGCAAACCATCTTTAGAAAAATCAGTTTTCGTTAATTCTGTTGCAGGTTTTCCGTCTTTATTTGCAGCAGGAAAAAACTCTCCATAATAATAATATATTGAGTTGTCTTTGCTCATGATAAAAGTAAGTGCATTGTTCACTTTTTGTCTCTCATCCTCTGCTTTAGGTTCAGCAGGAAAGTTAATTTCCATGGTTTTAGCCTTGTTAAATGTAGAAGTCATTACAAAGAATGTCAACAACAAAAAAGCCAAATCCACCATGGGTGTCATGTCGATTCTTGTAGATAGTTTCTTGGCACGTTTTTTATCGTGCTTACCGTGGCCACCACCACCATCACCGGTATTTACTTCAGCCATTTATTTATATTTTTTAAATGTGTTAAACTTATCATTTTGTTTTTACTCTTCTGGTTGTTCCAGATTTGTAATCAAGTTAAAACGATAGATATCTTTTTTAGTAAATATTTTAATTACATCTTGCACAGCAATATAATTAGCTGCACCATCTGCTTTAATTGCAAAACGCATAGGTTCGTATTTAAATTCGCGTCCAGCGCCTTCAGCTTTATCTTTTTCAGCTTTTGCTTGTTTTGCCGCTTCAATACGACCAAACTGAATCCATTCGCCCAATTGGTTGTTTAACGAATCTATGGGTACACCTGGAGATTTAACTTTTTGCCTTTGTGAATCATCTAAATTAATATATTCTTTTAGTTTTTCCATAGGCACACCAATGCTTGTCATGGCTCCAAAGCGCTTTTTTTCTTGGTCGGTAAAAGTAATTTTATATTGCTCGCCCATACGTTCTAGGGTACTTATCCTAACAGCAGGGTTGCTAATATTAAAAAACGCTTTACCAAACTTGTCAACACTTACCAATAAAACGTTATCAGGTAATATTTTATCTGAAGTTGAGGAAGGTGTATCCACCACCACAGGCTCAGAAACCCTTACCGAAGCTGTAAGCATAAAAAAGGTAACCAAAAGGAAAGCCAAATCCACCATGGGTGTCATATCTAGCGAAGGGTTTGCCTTCGGCATTTTTATTTTAGGCATGTTCTTTTGTTTTAAAATTATATAAGCAACAAGTACTTAATTTTAATTACTTGCTAACGTTTACAGATTGAACAATGGTAAAACCAGCTTCGTCCATACTGTATGTAATAGCATCAATTTTAGTTGAAAAATAGTTATACATAATGATCCCAATTACCGAAGCAGTAATACCTAATGCTGTGTTGATTAAGGCCTCAGAGATACCAGTTGCCAATGCAGTTGTATCAGGCGCACCAGCGTTAGATAAAGCCGCAAATGAACGAATCATCCCTAATACCGTTCCAATTAGTCCCCATAGTGTAGCAATAGTAGCACATGTAGAAATAATTACTAGGTTTTTAGAAAGCATAGGTAACTCAAGTGCTGTAGCTTCTTCAATTTCTTTTTGAATTGCAGCTACACGACTTTCTTTATCCATAGATTCTCCTTTAATAGATTGAATTTTTTCGATGCCTGCACGCACAACGTTTGCTAAAGAGCCTTGTTGTTTGTTGCATTCAGCAATAGCAGCATCAAATTGATTACCTGATACTAAATTTTTAATGTTTCTAACAAAACCTTCGATGTTTCCTTTTCCTTTGGCTCTAGAGATAGTTAATGCTCTTTCGATAGAAAAAATAACGATTGTAATAAATATACCCATTAAGATAGGTACAATGAATCCACCTTTGTACATCATCCCTAAATAATTACCCGGAAGCGGATGCCCTTCAGCATCAAAATTACTGGCAGCGCCTAAAACTACCACGTACACTAACACACCTATTGCAAAGGCAACAACTATGGCCAAGGATGCAAATAACGATTTAAAACCGCCTGAAGAAGAATTTTGATTGCTCATGTTTTAATTTATTAATTGATTTTAGTTTGTATTGATTTTTTAAAAAGAGGGGCAATTTTACTAAAACTTTTCCCAATTGACAAAACGTATTTGGTTTTTAATTATTGTTGGCCCTTGTTTTAATCCTTAAAATGGCGCCAATTAACTTTTTTTGGTTTATTGTTGGGTATGTTAACATATTGTTATGACATTGTTTGAAATCAATAGATGCGGTTATTCTGCAAATTTCATAAATAGAATTAATTTAAATACAGATTTATTTATAATACGATGAAATTAAGTGTGTACAATTTTAAAATTAAAAGTTTGCCATTTAGTTTTTAGGGTAATATTGTTTAACTTTTTTTGTATGGATAGATAGGTACAAAGGAGGAAAGTTCTAACAGAGTTTCCATTGATTTTTTTAACACATGCGCCATACAAAAGACCTAATACTTATTTCCCTGATAAATAAATATTGTTGGTAATCTAATTGAGTAGATACAATTGCTATTCAAAAGAACTCTTACCTACACGAGCTTTTTTAATTATTTAATCATCTCCAAAATTCACCTTTCTATTGGCGATTTTTTGGGCATGCAGTTTTTTACTGATAAGGCGCTGCGCTTTTGATTTTTGTGGCACTTTAGTAGCTGTTCTCGATTTTTGTGGTGTAAATGCATCTACAATTAAATACACAAACTTAACTTGCACTTTTTGTTTGTTTTCAAGTTGCGTGCGTGCTGCTTGCGCTATGAGCCTTAATACACCTTCACTATTTATTTTATGAATATGTAATTGATGTAATTTTAATTTTTGTTCATTGCTTAGTAAAGCTGATTGATCAATATTAAAATAGAGCTCCACCTTGGTTTCCACTTTGTTTACATTTTGCCCCCCTTTACCACCGCTGCGTGCGGTTTTAAAGTAAACTTCTTTTAACAACTCTTGCGCTAATTCCTTTAATTTACTCATGTACTTTATTTTGTGCACCCGAAGGGATTCGAACCCCCATCGCCAGAATCGGAATCTGGGATTCTATCCAATTGAACTACGAGTGCAGGTTCGGGGAATAAAAAGAAGTCATCTGTGTCGTCATTGCAAAAAATGAATTCAGTCATTGACAGTAGTCAACTCCTTCATTCATTTTTTTTATTCCTAACATCTAACTCCTTTTAATTCCCCTCACTTTTTATTATTTTAAATCTCTTTTTAATTGAGGTGACAATGGTCACCTCAATTTTTTTTCATTAAAACGTGCAGTTTACTTACGTAAACTCCTTATCTTTATTTGTGCAGTATACTTACGTAAACTCCTTATCTTTATTTGTGAAGTATACTCACGTAAACTATTTATAATAACCTTCCATCAACTTGTTTTAATTGCAAAGATAGGCCATCAAAAACAGCGCAATGGGGTTTTTTAAACCAGTCGCCTAAATTGATGTAGCGCGAATTGTTTTGCAAAGATATATTTAACAACAAATGTCGATGTCCAAAAACAAAATAATTGTAATGTTTTTTTTGAAGTACTTCTTTACAGTATATAATAAGCCATTCTTTATCTTCACCTAAAAAAATTTCATCAACCGGGCCATTTGCAGCTCTACTTTTTCCAGACCAAAAATTAGCTAAGCCAATTGCAAAATTTGGGTGCAATCTTGCAAAAAGCCACTGTGAAATGGGTGATGCAAACACTTTTTTAATAAACTTATAACCATTGTCTCCAGGGCCTAATCCATCGCCATGTCCAATATAAAAAAGTTGATTGTTTATATTTATTTCTATTGGATTGCGATATAATTTTACACCTAATTCTTCTTCTAGATAACCAAAAGTCCACATATCGTGGTTTCCTGTAAAGTAATGTATTTTAATTCCATTGTCGACCATTGAGGCTAACTTGCCTAAAAGACGCGTGTAGCCTCTTGGAACAACAGTTTTGTATTCGAACCAAAAATCAAAAATATCGCCCACTAAAAAAATATGTTGAGCATCTTGTTCAATAGTCGAGAGCCATTTTACCAATTTTTTTTCGCGTAGTAAACTATGCGCTTTGTTAGGCACACCTAAGTGAAAGTCGCTGGCAAAATATACTTTTTTACCTTGATCTAAGAGAATATTTTCTAGTGTTTGAGGCAAGATTAATAATTTTTACTTAGTTGTACCATATTATAAATTAATTCCGAATAATTAGCCTCTGCATTAAACTTACTTTGCCAGGTTTGATAAGCATTTTGTCTTAAATTTAAATACGCATGCTCATCTAAATTATACAGCTTTGTTAACACTTCAATAATTTCATTTACTTCAGGATTTGCAGAGAGTAAATAACCATTTTTCCCATTTTGAATAATTTCAGAAACACCTCCTACATTTGTTCCAATAACTGGTATAGAAAATGACATCGCTTCCATCATACTCACTGGTATTCCTTCATAACTACTTGTATTAATTAAAGTATCAAAATGATATTTATGTAAATACTCGTATACCTGCTTTTTTGGAATATCTCCTGTTAAAACATATTTGATATTAGATTTATTAAACAACCTGTTAAAAGCATATTGTTTTAAATCAAGATGGTCGTTTCCCTTGCCAATATGATGCCACTCTACATCAAACCCCTCTAACTGCTCTAAGGCTGCTACTAAAAGGTCTATACGTTTTATTTTACCTAAAAAAGCAAGGCTTAAAATCTTAAGAGTTTTGCCTTTATTTTCTAATCTTAACTCCACTTCTTTTTCAACACCTAAATAGCTTACCAATAGTTTTTCTGGATCTACATCGGGCACTTTTTTTAAAATGTATTGTTTGGTTTGTTCAGATACAGGAAAAACACCATCTAGTCGCTGAAACATACGACTCCTTAGTGGTAAATAGTGATCGGGTGCTCTTTCGAAATACAAATCCCAGTTGTGCAAACGTGTAAAAGCGCCAGCAATTTTATATTTTCTTCTTAAATTGCCCATGCCAAGTGTGTATTCATTACACCAATAGGTATAGCAAGTGGTGCGATGAAATGGAATTCTATTGGCCTTTAAGAACTTCTTTAAATGAACTGTAAAGTGATTTGCTCTAATAAGCGCGCTAAATAAAGTCTTAAGGATGTTTCTGTTTAGTTTTAAGTGGTAATGAAATTTAATAATATTGATTTCTTTCCAAAAAACATAACTAAAAAGAAAACTTAATCCTGTAAACCTTTCCCAAAATCCTATGGCATAATCGAACTGAGCTACGATAACATTTTTAGGCAGTTCAAAATTAAAATGATGGCTTTGTTCTTTTGCAAGCTTGGGAACGAGCAAATATATTCTGTCAAAATGTAAGGCATGCTGTTTTAATTCAGTTTCCAAAAAGGGTTCGCGAAGTCCGTATGGAAATGATGCGCTAACAAGTATGAGGTATTTTTTTTTCAAAATATATAGATTGCAAAAATAGCTTATTTGTTAAATAAGCAATAGATAAAACTTTAGATTTGTAAAAGGGTAGTTTTGCTACAACGATATTTTCGATTAAATTTGAGCCATAAATGCATAAAAATGCTTGTTGAAGGAAATGTTTTGATTTTAGCTCCGCATACCGATGATGGAGAATTGGGCTGTGGTGGCACAATATCGCGCTTGTTGGAAGAAGGAAATGATGTGTTTTATTTGGCCTTTTCTATTTGTGAAGAATCGGTGCCCGAGGGGTTTCCAAAAAATGCCCTCGAAACAGAAGTTAAAAAGGCAACTGCACATTTAGGTATTCCGGCAAAAAATTTGATTTTAAAAAATTATCCGGTTCGTAAATTTCAAAGTTTTAGGCAAGAAATACTCGAAGATTTGGTAAAAATTAGAAGTATTATCAATCCTACTACTGTTTTTATGCCTTCAAGCAGGTCGTTGCACCAAGATCATCAAACCATTTATGAAGAAGGCATGCGTGCCTTTAAACATTTTACCTGTTTTGGATACGATTTACCTTGGGATACTATTAACTTTAGTACAACAGCATTTTATAAGTTAGAAGAAAAGCATATTCGAAAAAAATGTGAGGCGCTAGAGTTTTACGAAACACAAAATTTTAGAACTTATTGTGATGCCGATTTTATACAGGGTTTAGCACGTGTAAGAGGAGCTCAGATTGCTGTTAAATATGCCGAATCTTTTGAATTACTGCGTAGTGTAAAGTAATAAAATAAAAAAAATTGGTAGAACTGGTTCCATTAGAAAAAAAGTATCTTGATATTGTAACCAAATGGAATTATGATTCAGAAATCAATTTTTATTTTTCAAAAAGACCTCCACTAAGTGATGAACAGCAAAATCTTTGGCTTGAAAAGACACTAAGTGATGCTGCTAAAAAAAAGTATATTATAATACATCAACTCAACCAAAAACCGGTGGGAATGGTGAGTTTAATGAAAATAGAATTAACATCGGCAAAAGCAGAATTTGGAATTACTATTGGAGAAAAAAAATATTGGGGCACAGGTGTAGCTATGGCTGCAAGTAATATGCTTTTACATTATGCTTTTCAAATTTTAAAATTAGAAGAAGTTTATTTGACAGTTTTTGAGGCCAATGTTAGAGCCATTCAATTTTTTAGCAACCTAGGTTTTGTAAAAACTGGCCGCACTTTTACAAACGAAAATGATGCTTCACTTATTGAAATGAATTTGTTCAATACTCATTTTTTAAACTCATCTCACCCTCATTGATAGTTGCCATTCATCAACCAAATTATTTGCCTTGGTTAGGTTATTTTCATAAGATGAAAAAGGCCGATGTTTTTATTATTTTAGATAATGCACAACTACCTGGAAAAGGCTTGCCCAACAGAAATTACATTAAGGGAAAAGATGGTAAAAAGGTGCTGCTGACTGTGCCCCTTAAAAAAACAAAAGGAGTAAACTCGACTTATTTAGATGCCATTACAGATGATAGCAAATTATGGCAAAAAGAACATCTTAATAAAATTAAAGATGCCTATCTAAAGGCGCCATTTTTTAAAGAAAGGTTTAATTTAATTGAATCAATATTACTGCAAAAACATGATAATTTGAGCCATTTAAGTGCTGCATTTATAAAGGTAATTTGTAGTTTATTGGACATTAAAACTAAGGTTGTTCTGGCCTCTTCATTAGAGGATAAGGGTTTGCAAAAGAATGAACGAAATATTGATTTATGCTTGCAAATGGCTGCTACTATTTATTTATCGGGGCAGGGTGCAAAAAAATACAACAATGAAAATTTGTTTGCTGAGCATCAATTGAATATTATTTACCAAACTTTTGAATTGCCTGTTTACAAGCAAATAGGGGAGGAGTTTGTGGCTAATTTATCGGTATTAGATGTGTTATTTAATTTGCCCCTTGAGGAAATTAAAAGGATAATTGAGGCTTAAATATAATTTCTCACAGATAACACGGATTAACACAGAAAATTAAATTTCTCACAGATAGCACTGATTAACACAGAAAATTAAATTTCTCACAGATAGCACTGATTAACACAGAAGTAATAATCTCTCACAGATATCACGGATTAACACAGAATATAATTTCTCACAGATAACACGGATTGACACAGAAAATTCTTAAAATTGATATCAATTACTTTTAAAACATAAACTATGGACATTAATGAAATAACTTATAAAACCAGAGGTGCAATTTTTGCTGTTTTTAATGAATTAGGACCAGGTTTACTTGAAAGTGTGTATGAAGCTGCTTTAACTTATGAGCTTAATACCATAGGTTTAAAGGTAAGAAATCAAGTACCAGTGCCTGTTGTTTATAAAGAAGTAAAATTAGATATTGGTTTCAGATTAGATTTAATTGTGGAAGAACAGGTAATTGTTGAGATAAAATCTGTAGAACTCATGCACAATGTGCACAAAAAGCAATTACTCACTTACCTTAGACTTTCAAATAAAAAACTAGGCTTACTTGTAAATTTTAACTCCGATAAATTAGTTGACAAAGAAAGCATTATCCGTATCATTAATTAAGCATCTGTGAAAATCTGTGCCATCTGTGAGAAACCACTAAACTGTACTACTAAACAAATTGGTTTGAGGTGCTTTACTCATCAGGCGCGCATCAAATGCCATACAAATATTGCGCACAAAAGGAATACCCGCATTTGTAACTTCTATGCCATGTTGCGTATACCTTATTAATCCATCTGCTTCTGCTTCTTTTAATTTTTCTAAAGCTTGCGGAATTTGTTCACAGTAATCATCTTGTTTTGACCATTCTGTTGAGAAATTACACATCAAATTTAAGATGTGTTTTCTTAGCACTAAATCTTCTTTATGAAGTAAATGTCCTTTTAGAAAGGGCCATTGATTTTGACTGAGCAATGCTTCATACTCCTTTACGGTTTTTACATTTTGCGCAAAGGCATTCCATGAATCGGAAATAGATGAAACGCCTAAGCCTATCATTAAATTGGTATGTGCTGCAGTGTATCCCATAAAGTTGCGATGCAATTTCTTCACTTGCATGGCCGTGTATAATTCATCTGTTGGCAAAGCAAAATGATCAATGCCAATTTCAACATAACCAGCTTGAATTAACAACTCCTTTCCTGTTTCGTACAACACTCTTTTTATCGTTGGTGTGGGTAAATCATTTTCGTCATACCCACGTTGACTAGGCTTTAACCAAGGAACATGTGCATAACTATAAAATGCAATTCTTTCGGGTTTTAAAGCAATTGTTTTTGTGATGGTATTTACCATGCTTTCAACCGTTTGAAAGGGCAATCCATAAATTAAATCGAAATTCAGAGAGCTATATCCTGTTTTTCGAGCACCAATGGTGGCTGCTTTTGTTTGCTCAAAACTTTGCAAACGATGAATTGCTTTCTGTACTTTAAGATTAAAATCTTGCACCCCTAAACTAATGCGTGTAAAGCCTAAACTGCTTAATACTTCTAAATGCTCCGGACTGGTATTGCCAGGATGTGCCTCAAAACTTAAAGCTGCATTGTTTGCTAAAGAGGCATCCTTAAAAATACTTTCGATAAAATACTTTAAATTTTGGGGACTAAAAAATGTGGGTGTACCACCTCCCAAATGCAATTCTTTGATGACAGGCTTTTCCTCAAAAAGGACGCTGTACATTTGCCATTCCTTTAAAATAAAATTTAAATGAGGCTCCTCTACAGCATGGTTTTTAGTAATGTGTTTATTACAACCACAATAAGTGCATAAACTTTCGCAAAATGGTAAATGAATATAAAGGCTGATGCCTTCTTTGGTGTTGCTTGTTGCAAATGTTTGCTTCACCGAGCTTAACCATTGTTCTATATCCAGATTTTCTTCCCAATAAGGCACAGTGGGATAGCTGGTATAGCGCGGGCCTGCTACATTGTATTTTTGAATTAGATTTTGCGTACTTGTTTCCAATATGGAACAAAAGTAATGTGGCTAACTGGCTTAAAAAATGATTTAAATCAGTAAATAAAAAGGAAATTTTTATTCCATCAATTTAACTACCTCTACAACCAAAGTTTCGGCCACCATTTGTTTGCTCATTAATGGCAGGGCTTTGTTTTTTTTGCTTTTAAAAATAAAAGTTACTTTGTTGGTATCTCCTCCAAAACCAGCGCCTTTGTCATTTAAAGAGTTTAGAATTATGGCGTCTAAGTTTTTGCGCTTAAGTTTATCTTTAGCGTGTTCTAATTCATTTTGTGTTTCTAAGGCAAATCCAATTAACAGCTGTTTGGCTGTTTTTTTAGTTCCCAAATCTTGTAAAATATCAGGGTTTTTTAATAAATCTATAATTAAATTTTCGCCTTTCTTTTTTATTTTTTGAGTAGCTGCTTGTGCAGGCTTGTAATCGGCTACCGCGGCAGCCATAATGGTGATATCGGCTTTTTTAAAATGGTGAACACAAACTTGATGCATTTCGCTTGCAGCAATAACATCAATTCTATTAATATTGGAATTGTTGCTTAATTGTTGCACTCCTGGACCGCATATTAAAATAACCTCTGCACCCTGCGCTGCAAATGCAGTTGCAATAGCTAAACCCATTTTTCCGGTAGAGTGGTTTCCTATAAAGCGAACAGGGTCTATTGCTTCATATGTTGGACCGGCAGTTACCAGCACTTGTTTTCCTTTTAGTTTTTTATCTCCATCAAAATAATTAACAATATGTTGCATGATGGTTTCGGGCTCCGCCATGCGCCCAGCACCAACTAAACCGCTGGCTAGTTCACCACTTTCGGCGGGTATAAGATGATTTCCGTATGAAATTAATTGTTTGATATTTTGTTTTACCGAAGGATGCTCATGCATATCAAGATCCATGGCAGGCGCAAACATCACAGAACATTTAGCACTTAAATAGGTTGCTAATAAAAGATTATCACAAAGTCCATTGGCCATTTTACCAAGTGTGTTGGCTGTGGCTGGTGCAATAATTAATAAATCTGACTGTAAGGCCAAGTCAACATGGTTATTCCATTGGCCATCTTGTGTGCTAAATGCAGATAAAACCCTATTTTTTGATAATACAGAAAGTGTTAAAGGGCTTACAAACTCCGCAGCATCGGGAGTTAATACTACTTGTACGTGGGCACCTGCCTTTACCATTAAACGCACCAATGCACAACATTTATAAGCTGCAATGCCGCCACTAATACCTAATAGGATTCTTTTGCCTTTCATTTGATGGTATTAAACAACAATATCCGAAGACATCAATTTGACACTTCGGATATTAAATTTGATTTAAGATGAAATTATTCAGCCTCCGGTTTGCGGTGGTAAATTTTATCTTCCATAAATTCTTGTATTGCAATTAATACAGGTTTAGGAAGTTTTTCGTAATGCTTTGATATTTCAATTTGCTCACGATTTTCGAAAATCTCTTCTAAATTATCGGAAGTTGAAGCAAACTCGCTTAATTTACTTGATAATTCTTCTTTCATTTCTGCTGCAATTTGGTTAGAACGCTTGGCAATAATGGTTAAAGACTCATACAAATTACCTGTTTTGGCGTCAATATCGCGCAAATCGCGGGTAATTGTGGTGTTCTCTGCATTCACTTTTTTGTAGTTCATGATTTAATTTATTGATGATTGTTTTTTACTATTTTTTGACATTCGCTTTGAGGCTTCTAAAATACTCTCTGCAGCACTATAATATTTCCCTTTTGGAAAAGTATCTAAGTATTTTTGACACAAGTCTTGTGTTGTTTTTAAACGTTCGGGCATCTTAGTTTCTACACTGTTGATAGCCAACAAATGAGAAGATTTTACTTGTAAGTATCCAGCTTCTTCTCTGTATTTGCTATCAGGAAAATCTTTTTGAAAATTTTGAAACGCAACAATAGCAGCTTGATAATTGGTAGTATTATAATATAATTTACTTATATCAAAAGCCTTGTTTTCTAATTTTAAACGCAGTTTATCTATGATTTGATTGCACTCTTGTAAATGTGAAGTTTGAGGATATAGATTAATAAATACCTGCATTTCTTGAATGGCACTTGATGTATTGGACTGATCTAGACTGTAGGGCGGTGATGTTAAATAAAAGCAATAGGCACTTAAATAAGTAGCTTCTTCTACCCAAGGGCTTTGAGGATAGGTTCTAGCAAAATCTTTAAAGTGATAACTAGCCAATAAATAATCCTCGATAGCGTAGTTTGTTTGTGCAAAATAATAGTGAATTTTTTCTGCTCTAGCAGTACCTCTCATCACAGTTACTAATTCTTCGAGCAGCGGTAAAGCGCGCGCATAATCTTTCTTTTCGTAATATTCAATGGCTTTTTTATACTTTAATTCATAATCGGCACTTTTAAGCAAACGCTGATAGCTTCCCTTGCAGGAAAAAAGCACTGTGCTTATTACAATTACAATAAAAAAGTAAATGGCCTTTTTAAACATAGCCTGCAAAGGTATAAAAAATAGGTTTGTAAAATGATAAAAAGCTTTAAATGGCCTTATTTTGGATAAATTGGGTTTAAAGCAAAGGTTTTGCAATTAAAAACAGCATTTAGTGGTTATTTTATTATCAATTTCCATTCCTCCTCTAAATCCCAATTGGCTCTCAGATTCATGGTTGTGTTCAAAAAAATAATTTTTTCGGCTTGTTGCTTGTTAAGGAACTTTCCAGTATCCCATTGATTATTGTTATTTCCATCAATAATTATTTGAGCCTTGTAATTGCCTGGTTTAAGGTTTAAGTAACTGATGGTTTCGTAATTTGTAAGTTTTTGGGATCGAAGTAGTTCTCCCTTTTCATTTAACAATTGAAGCAACAAATGCATTTTCGTAAAATCAATATTTTTAGCACTGCTGTCGGCACTTACGGTTAAATAAATGTTTCCCAAAGTTTCTAAGGTAGGCTCTTTAAAGCTCGACTTTGTAGTGTCGTTTTTATAACCCAAACAATCGGTAATAGCACCAGGTAAAAGCGTTAAACTATAGTTGCTGTCATTCATCAACTTACATTCAAATTCATACTTTCTACCAATACTATCTGCTTTTATGAGATGAAATGGAATTTCTTTTTTACCTTCTAAAAAAATAATACTATCAAGGTTAAGGAGAGCTACAGGATGATAAATAGAGAGCGCAATACGACTGTTTAAGTCTCTAATTGCGCCATCGGAAGGGTTAACTTTTATATTTGCTTTGAGAGTAGATATGCGCTTCCCTTTTGAACTAAATTTATCTTTTGCAAGTACAGGAAACTCAACCGTATCAATCACTACATCTTTATTTTTGAGCAATAATTTTATGGTATCATTACTAAAGTCTTTAAGATAAATATTTACTGTATCTTTAAACTTACTCATTTCTATAATGGCCCAGTCCTTTTGTTTAGTTGTATGAAGTGGTTCAATTTGAAGGTATGGCATAGCTTTATTAAAGAACAAATTAAAACAGCCATATTCGCCATTGCTTTTGTTTTTTAGGTATGTTTTTTCTTCTATTTCTTTAAATAATTTAAAATCAAGCGTAGTATTTGAAAGCACGTTAATAATGGAGTCACTAAAACCAATAGGCTCTTCAAAACTATCAAAAAGAAAGTTGTTGTTGGCATCCTTAAGCGCTATAGCTTTGTATTTTCCAGGTTTTATATAATTAAGTGTGTAATTTCCAGATGCATCACTTATGGCAAAATAATCAGGTAGTATTTTGTAAGGAAAAGAATCTTGTTTGCATCTATTTTCGTCATATAGCATTACTAAAACATCCTTTTCTTTTCCATTATTCAATGCAAGGGAAATGTTTCCCGACAACTGCAATGAATCGATAAAAGTGCCTGTGCTAAAAATATAGCTCAAGCCAATGGCTTCGTTACCTTCGTTAACATCTGCAATAGACTTTCCAAAGTTAAAATTGTAGGTGGTATTTTCTTTTAAGGTATCATCAAAAGTTATGATGAGCAACTTGCCTTTAATTTTATATTCGGGCATTTTTTTTAGAGGTGGCGAAATAATCCATTGCTTACTTACATCTTTTACTGTAAAAAACTCATCAAACATAATGCTGAGAGATTTTCCTCTAAATTGTAATGATTTATTTTCGGGCAAAAAACTAATTACTTTGGGCGCAGCATTGTCTGTTTTACCTCCTGTGGGGCGCACCACTTGTGCACAACTTACCGCAAGGCATACTGTGGCCATTAGCCAAAGCAGCTTTAAAAATGACTTGTTTTTTATTAGGTTCAATAAAATCATTGGGAGTGCAAAAGAACGCAATTTTTTTCTCCTTGCTATCACAAGTTTGTGCATTATTATGTTAATTACTTTGTTTATACTAAAAACTGTAAGGATGTAAAAAAAATAAAGGGTCTAGTACCTTTGCAGCTTAAGGTGTTTTATTTTATGATAGCGTTTCCAATAGGTGTTTTAGTTTTTAGTATTTTTTGTTTAGCCGCAATGGTGCAGCTGTTATATTATTTGCTGTATTATGCTCGCTTAGCATGGTTTAAACCTAAAAGTGATTTTCATACACAACCACCAATATCGGTAGTTATTTGTGCAAAAAACGAAGCTTTAAAATTACATAAAAGTATTCCCTTGTTTTTTCAGCAAGAATATCCGCAATATCAAATTGTAGTGGTTAACGACTGTTCTGTGGATGAATCGACCGATATTTTAGAGGAGTTTCAAAAAAAGTATGCCAACTTGCATGTGGTAGAGCTTAATGAAGATGATATTAAAGCACATGATAAAAAACTAGCTTTAACATTAGGCATTAAAGGTGCTAAATATGAACATTTACTGCTCACCGATGCCGATTGCGTTCCTGGCGACAACCAATGGATTGCCTGTATGGCGCGCAACTTTAGTAATGATAAAGAAGTTGTTATTGGTTATGGCCCGTACAAAAAAACAAGTGGTTTTCTTAATAAACTGATTCGTTTTGATGCTTTTTTTATTGGACTTCAATACTTGTCTTTTTCACTAGCGGGCAAAACCTATATGGGAGTAGGACGTAATTTGGCCTACACTAAAACATTGTTTTTTCGTCACAAAGGCTTTGCTTCGCAATACCATATTCAATCGGGCGATGATGATTTATTTATCAATAAAGTTGCCACCAAACAAAACACAATTATTGAGTTACATCCCAGTTCTTTTACCTATAGTGATCCTAAGACAAGCCTTGGTGCTTGGATTAAGCAAAAACGCAGACATTTAACTACAGCCAAACACTATAAATCATCACACAAAATGATGTTGGGCTTAGGAAGTTTAACACAATATCTATTTTTTATAAGCTTTGCAGCGTTATTATTTAGTTCATTTGAGCCTACAATTGTTTTAGCAATTTTTGGCTTGAAGGTTGTCACTCAAATAGTAGTTCTGCGTAAGAGCATGATCTTAATGAAGGAATCGGATTTGTTATTCTTTGCGATCTTTTTTGAAATATTATTATTAGTTTTTTACCCAATTATATATATTGGCAACGCTTTTGTAAAAAAACACAAATGGAAATAGGTAATAATTTAACCGAAAAAGGTCAATACGACTATAAATTAGTTTTATTGGCTCTAGAGCATGGCGACCAACGTGCTTATGCCGAATTGATGGGACGTTACAAGGAATCGGTTTACTTTATGTTGCTAAAAATGGTAAACAATAAAGACGATGCCGATGATTTAACAATAGAAGCATTTGGCAAGGCTTTTAACCGTTTAGCGCAATACACGCCCAACTTTGCATTTAGCACTTGGTTATTTAAAATTGCCACAAATAATTGTATTGATTTTATTCGCAAAAAGAAAAATAACGCTACTATTTCTATCGATAAACCCTTTGAGAATGATGAAGGTGGCGAACTATCTATGGATATTAAAGCACCAAGTTTAGACCCTGAGGAAAATTTTATTAAAAAGCAGAAAAGCATTTTAATGCGCGATGTGGTAGAAAAGCTTAAACCTAAGTACCGCACCTTAGTTGAAATGCGCTATTTTGATGAACTCTCGTACGAGGAAATATCCGAAAAGTTAGACTTGCCACTTGGCACTGTAAAAGCGCAATTGTTTAGAGCGCGCGATTTGTTATACAATATACTGAAGAATAGCCAAGCAGGGATTTAGCATTTCCAGAATTAACCCTACTTCTGCATTGGAAACCTACACAAATTATTTTCCTTCAATAGCAAGCACTTACTCCCATTTTTTTAGTTAAAAATAGCCTGCTATTCTTTTAATCCATAACAGTACGTTAGCACTTGATATTATTGTAAAATTTTGTTTGCCAACGATTGCAACTGCATAATTTGGGTTAAAAATATTTATAATCAACGATGCAATTTTTTGGTTTTATTACAACTCGATAACACATACATATCAATGCTTTTATTAGTTTTTTAATGATATGTTTAGTGTAAAATTACACTTCGTTTTTTTTCTTAAAGTAGGACTTTAATATCAATAAATTTTCCTGTTGAGATTAAAATCTGATGATTTTTGTCACCCCGTTTTTTCGTAAATCAATACCTTATTTCTTTTTTTAGGACTTTAATTGAATCTGAAATATCATTGTTTACAGGGTTTGTAGCGTTTTTTAGTGATGTAAAAAAAATATTTTAAAAATCATCATTCGGGGTGACAAATTAAAATTTTGGAACTATCTATCATTGTCATGCAATCAAATGCATTTCGAAATACAAATGAAAAGTACCATAAAAGTTAAACTAATCATTAAAAAATTAAAACAATGAAACTAACAAACTACTTAAAAACAAAGCTCGGCAAGGGCCTGCATTTATTGTCGGGTATTAGTGCCTCAATGATTTTACTAGCAACTACACAAAGTAATGCGCAAAGTACATCAACAATAATTAAAAGCGATTCACATATTGGTGGGTATAACATTAAGTGCAACGGAAACAACACTGGAGTACTTGAAGCCCTCCCAAGCTTTGGAACCGAACCTTACACCTTTTTATGGAATACAGGAGAAACAACGGCAAAAATAACAGATAAGCCAGCAGGTATTTATTTTGTAACAACCACTGATGTAAATAATAATATTCAAACCGATACTTTTGAAATTAAACAGCCGAGAGCATTTTCAATAGAAAGTAGATTGAGTGATTATGATGGCTATCAAGTTAGTCCTTATGGAAACAACAACGGAAGTATAGAAATTATAGCTAATGGGGGCACACCACCGTATCAGTATATGTGGAGCAATGGCGATAGTGCAAGTATTAGAAAAGGATTAACTGCAGGCAATTACAGCTTTGTTGTTACTGATGCCAATTATTGTACAAGCAATGGCAGTGTAACAGTTACAGAGCCATTGCCAATTCAGGTAAGTTTTAGTAATGTGCAAGGTGCGAGTTGCTTTGGAGGAAGAGATGGAAAGGCTACTTTAAATATAAGTGGTGGTTTAGGCGATTATAGTGTAATGTGGAAGAATGGTAGTTTTAGTTTAAGCCCCGATGATTTGAGTGCAGGTTATAATGCTGTTAGGGTTTTTGAGCATGGAAAAGCGGTGCTAGATACAGGTATTCAAATAGTACAACCTAATGCTATTGAAAGTCAATTTACACTGAGCCAGTTTAATGGTTTTAATGTAAGTTGTGTAGATTGTTTCAATGGAAGTATTACCACCACAGTTAATGGAGGCACTCCACCTTACAACTATCAGTGGAGCGATGTTTCAAATAGCACATCAGCTAACCTTGCAAATTTAAATGGTGGAGAATATAGATTAATTATTACTGATGCGCATGGATGTATTTCAAAAAATAGCGCCTATTTAAGCATGCCTTCGCCTAAAGATTGGAGTCGTACAGGTAATGCTAATATTGATGCCGCAGAGTTTATAGGCTCAACAGATACAACCGCAGTAGTTTTTAAAAGCAATAATCAAGAGCGCTTAAGATTGGCAGGAAATGGAAATGTTGGATTTGGGGTGAGTCAACCAAGCGAAAAATTAGATGTTAATGGCAATCTTAGGTTGAGCGGAGGCTTAAAAATTGGCAGTGCTGCTGCGATCAAATACATTGGTGGCAATGGCACAATGGGTGGATTAAGTTTTGAAAACGTAATCCCAGTCATTGGCAACATTGCGCCCGATATGCCTACATGTATTCCTAATTGGGCTAGCGAAAATTACAATTACTTTAACGGATATCTTACTGTAAGAAACCAAAATTACCCTTCAAGACCAGCACTGTATATGGGTAGCGATGGTGAAAGTGGAGTTATTGAATCAACAAGGGAAATTAGTGGCAATACGCATATGGATCTTAAGTTAAATAACTTTTGTGGCAATGATGTTTTGATTGGCAACTCAAATTCAGGCAACTTAATTGCCAATTATCATTTAGGTATTGGAACAGATGCGCCAGTCGAAAAATTCCACTTAAAAAATGGAAATATATTAGTTGAAAATGCTGCGGATGCTCAGAATCCTGTGTTTTTTGTAGATCATTTAAATAAAAAAGCCGGGGTTGGAACTGGAATGCCGAGAGGAAAATTCGAAATTAAAGCGAGTCAAGCAGATATTGTAACATTTGGCGCTATGCGTACCGAGGCATCAGGTTGGGCTACTTCTTATTTGGGATTTAATGCCTTTAGAGAAGTTGGGGGAGCTTGGAACACAACCGGTGAAAATGGATACAGCGGAGGGGCAGTAATATATAGTAATACTATTGGCGATTTAATGTTTACAACTATTAATGGAGATGGAGCTTATGGCGGAGTTTTAACATCAGATGGTGGTATTAAATCTGGTACAAGAATGACACTCTCTAATGATGGAAGACTTGGTATTGGTGTTCATCCAAGTGCTAACTACGATTTATTTAACTACAAGCTAGTGGTAGATGGTAATGTAAAATGCAAAAAACTACGAGTTGATATTCAAAATTGGGGCGATTATGTTTTTGATACAAGCTATGAATTAATGGATTTAAAAACCATTGAAAGCTATATTGAAGAGAATAAACATTTGCCGGGCATGCCAAGTGCACAAGAGATTGAGAAAGAAGGAGCCGACTTGGGCGAAATGGTAAAACTGCAACAAGTAAAAATTGAAGAATTAACCTTGTTGATGATTCAAATGCAAAAACAAATTGATTTATCTAACACGAAAAATTGATACAAAAAATGTTTCTAATTTGTTTATTTCTTGAAAATATTAGCTTTGAATTTTAAAAACAAAATTTAAATAAATTAGAAACAATTAAGACTATTGTAATCGCAGTAAACCATTTAAATAATTATTAATAATCTAAAATAAATCTTATGAAAAATTTCCCTTTAATTGCCATACTTTTTATTAGTTCATTCATTATTAATGCTTGCTCAAAAGAAATTTCAGAGCCAGAGCAGAAAGCGAAAGGATGTAATGTTGTTTACATCAAAGTTAACGATAGTGAAGTGTTTCTTTTAGATGATAGAAGCAAGCTGTTACATAAAAAAACAGCAAGCGACATAGGTGACAAGGATGGGTTGATATACAAGGAAATTTCTCGCAACAATGTTCTTTTATCCTCGTTTGATATTCCCTTTCAAAGAAAAGATCAAAAGGCAGAGTTTAATTATGGGAGAATAAAACTTGAGTTTGACATTGAAACTGAAAAGTTGGATACAAGTTTTTTTCGTACAACTATCACTAAGGACCGTAATTCATTTATAAATTTTAGTGTTAGTGGTAGTAATCCAAGAGAATTTTTTGTAGACTCTATCATAGATTATAAGATTATTAAATGGGATAAAGTAAAAAAGACCTTCACATTTGAAGCCAATGCTACTTATGCTTTTTATCCCACTGGTACACCACCCAATCCTAAAATTTATTTTTACGTAGATATAAAATATTAATCGATAACGTAAAAAACGTTGATGAATTAGTGGTGGGGGATCACTTTATACTTGAAGTTCTTATGTATAATCGCTGTGATTTATTTATATTATTCACGAGTAAAACAGTCTTAAATTACAGTATAAAACTTTAAAATTAATTTATTTAGACTAAAACAATCAACATGAAAAAACTACTATTTATATTAACTATAATAAGTGCAAAGCTTTTTGCGCAAATTGAAACAGATTGTCCATTTGCAGCTAAAAAATATGTACACTATGACGGAATAATCGAATCATCTAACTATTACCTGCCAACACAGTATCAGCAATTAATTCAAAACAACCCCAATTATGCCAGAGTAAATGACCATTTGGGGAGTACCGAAAAAGCTACTTGTTTTTATAAAACTTCTATTCATAATCATGATTCAATTATAAAACCTTTTGTGTTTGTAGAAGGAATTTCATTTGAAAAAAAGTCGATTGCCGATAATGAGTACAATATGGGTGATTATTTCAGTCAAGACTGGATTCCATCTCCACCCGTATTCGAATTTGAATGTGTGGCTGCTTTTAATTCATCTCCTCAACATCATGGTTCGTTTGTTGGATATTCAACCTTTAATTGGGCCACTTTAGTTACGGGTGTAGATGCAGAAGGGCATCATGCCAATGATCCTTTAAGAATAGAAAAAGCACCAGCACTTTTAAACCAATTGTGTTGTGCAGGTTATGATATTTGCTTCGTAGATTTTCATAGCGGTGAAGCATATATTGAATCTAATGGAGAAGCGCTCTATTCTATTTTAGTGCAGCTACATCAAAAGTTAGTTGACAATAATAGCTCCGAAAAAATGGTGGTGTGTGGTGCCAGCATGGGTGGTCTTGTTGCCCGTTATGCTATTAATAAACTGGAAGCCGAAGGGCATACCGATTGGGTAGAAAAATTTATTAGTTTCGATTCACCGCAAATGGGCGCTAATATTCCATTGGGTGTTCAATATACTTTGAAACACCTAAAAGGATTGGGAAGTGATCTAGAAGAAAAGTACAACAAGTTAACTTGTCCTTCTGCATCGCAGTTGGTAAATTATTCGTGCCTCGAAACCAATTTACTATTACCAACTACTTTTACTACTCCATCGCCATCGATAGAAAGAACCGAACTATTAAGCAATCCATACATGGGTTGGCCGCAGCATTGTACTAAAATAGCTATTAGTAATGGCAGTCGTTTGGGAACAACACAATCATCTACTCATCAACCTGGTGATAAAGTGTTGGATATTGATGGACTTCTGAATTTGGATATTTTTTCGCTCCCACAAAACGATAACAACTACAAAAAAGTATTCGATTTTGATCCACCCTATTGTCTTGCGGCATTTTTATCAACCATGGGTCCTGTCGGTATTACACAACAATCGGTAAGAGTTAAAAATACCATGGCTTTAGATTTGGCACCAGGGTCTTTTAGAACAGATTTAAAAGATCTAGAAAGTGAATTGCCCAATATGGTTACAAATGCAGTGGGGCAGGTACTTGGAGCCTGTAATTTAGGCTGGGTAGATAATTCCAGCAACAACGACAAACTTTGTTTTATTCCTTTAATGAGTTCTATTGGCGCCATACAATACGAGCATATTTTGAAAAATAATAATATTGTTACACAAGGATTTATTAACTTAACTTTTAATGGAAATTCAAAATTTGTAGACTTAAACCACGAGCGCACTTATTTTGATATTGTTTATGCGCCTACCGAAAATCAGAGTCATGTACAAATTACAGATGAAAATATTGCATGGGTAATGCACGAATTAACTGGTATGCCTGAGTTTATTACACACGAAAATAAATTGCTCGCATCAAATACTTTTAGAGCACAAAATTATATTAGAGCGGGTAATAATATTTTAAATAATCCTATTTGCGATCAAAATATAAATTATACCGGTGGAGGGCCTCTTTACCCTATAAACGGCGGTATAGATGCTATGATGCAAAGTCTGCATTGCGGTGATGTGTCTGTGTTAAGTAATCAGGCTGTATTTTATAAAGCAGGAAATTATATTAGTTTGGAACCTGGATTTTACACCCATGATGATGCTGTTTTTCAAGCTGAAATAATTAATATACCTTTCTGTTATTCTAGCGAAAGAGTGTCACCGCCAACAGGAACAGATGATGGAATGAGCAGTGCTTACTATAATGATTTTGAATCTAAAAAGAATATGCAAACAAAGGAGCAAACTGCCTCCTTGGGTAAAAATATTCTACTATTTCCTAATCCTTCGAACACTTTTTGTGATATCAATAGTAACGAAACTATTGAAGAAATAACACTCTATTCTGTTATGGGAACCGTAATTAACAATACCCGAGTAAACCATAATAATTACCGCTTAACTACAGATCATTTGACCAATGGCGTTTATTTAATAAACATCAAAACGGCCAATGAAAATGTGACAAAAAAAGTAATTGTTAAACATGAATAGAAATTTTTCATTAACACAAGTATTAAACTGTATTCGGATAGTTTGACTTAAGAACCAGCCTATAACAGTGCATTGTTAATAGGTTGGGTTTCGTCTCTGCTTGGTTGTTTTGTGTTAGCCGAAGGTTTAGTTCTCAGAAATAACCTTTGTGCAGGAAAGCCCACAAATCGCATTTCGCCAAAACGTTAGTAGTTAGCTTAAAAAGTTGGATTTTAAAATACAGGTAGATTAAAAGTATTGATTGATTCGCAATTCTTGAACAGCGAGCACTATTTTGAAATGTTGATGTTGCAAATGGCGCTTGGCAGTTTTGGTGTAAGAAAATTGAATTAAACAACGGTGAAAAAGCATTGAGATTGGAAAGGAGTTCACCGATGAGTGGAGAAAAGGAGGACTATAGGAAAGCGAGCAGTACGCCACACATACTGATATTATTAACAAAGCATGGAGCGAAAAAAACACCGAAGAGTACAAAATTAATCTTAGAATGATTAAAACATAAACTAAAACATGACAAATTACACACCAATTCAATTTGATTCAACTTCATTTAACTGCCCAATTTGCGGAGCATTTTCAGGACACGTTTGGAGCTATGCAAAAAAGTTTGACAAAAAAACTGCAATTACTGGGGGCAACTTAGTTTGGCATACACACATTGATGAACTTGTGTTTTCGCAATGTAAACATTGTAAACAACACACGGTATGGCTTGAAGATAGCAATGGTCAACAACGAATGGTTTATCCAACAGCAGGTGCTGCCCCGCATCCAAACATTGATTTGCCCGATGACATAAAAAAGGACTTTGAAGAAGCCAGAAATATAATTGAACTTTCGCCAAGAGGTGCTGCTGCTTTATTGCGTTTAGTAGTGCAAAAATTATGCAAACATTTAGGAGAAAAAGGCGACAATATTGATGACGATATTGGGAGTCTTGTAAAAAAAGGACTACCTGAAAAAATGCACACAGCATTAAACAGTGTTAGAGTAATTGGAAATAACGCGGTTCAGCCCGGACAAATTGATAGCACAGACGACAGAGCAACCGCATTCAAACTGTTTGGTTTTGTAAATATTATTTCAGCTATTTTTATTACGCAACCAAAGCAAATTGACGACTACTACGAATATAAAAGTCCTGAAAACGCCAGAGCGGCAATTGACGGAAGGGCTATACGTTAACAACAAAATAAAATCTTTAAAAATGCTGTTATTCTTAAAAAAGTTTTATTTTCGTATAGTTAATTAGAAAGAATGGTAAATAATTTATTAATTAATAATCGTTTAATATGAAAAAATTAATCATAAAATCAATCGTATTTATAATGCTTCTGGCGAGTTTTGCCGCTTGTAAAAAAGAGGTATATCCAGATGAATTACATTTTTTAGTTATAGATAGCTATACGCGCAAACCTATACCTAACGCAACTGTTCAGCTACTAAAAGTATGGCAGCATCCAGTAAAAGTAGGCAACAACGCCAAAGATGGGGATTGGTTCCCCGATTATGGCCGTAAGCATATGCAGGAAATGCAGGAAGGGAAGACAGATAAAAATGGGAAATTAAGTCTTACTCAAGACCATAAAAAATATCTTTATATTATACCGGGCGCAATGGCCGAGGGTTATCAGTTGCCTGATTTAGACACTTTAAGCAAATTTTCAAAGAAAGCGGCTGATGGCTCGGTTTACACTATTGAGATGCGGGCAAAGATTAAAACAACTTTTGTTTTTAAAACAAACATGACTGGTTATAGCTCCGATTCAGTTGTTTTCTCATCATGCGATAGTTTAAAAGTAATGCGTGGTGCCTACATGGATGATAAATTGGAGGTATACACTTCTAATTCAATCGATCCTTGTTCAAAAGTATGGTATACAATCAATATTTATCGTAGAGGTAAAAAGGTAACCAAATGTCATTATGTTTATTCGTATCCTAATGCCTATAATGTATTTCCTATCAATATTGATATTTAATTCCAAATTTTTCATAGATCCTAATCGATGTAAAAAAAGTGTGATTTAGATTATAACATTTTTTATCATCACCATACTTTTATAAAAAGGCACGCTCATAACGTATGCTCATTTTGATGAGCCTGGCAGCGCTTTTGCCTTAACACCCTGTGATTGTTTAAAAAATAATGGAAGTTATTGTAGATTAAGGGACTACTTTAACAACCGTTATAAGCACTGAGCGAAAGCCTCTTTTGGAGGTGTGCTCGGTGCTTTTTTTATTTATATACTACATCGTTAATTGTGTCAAAAGGCGAGCTATACTCAAAATAAAAAATAGGAGGTGAGCTTCCAATATCATTGAAAAATATTGTTCACTAACAATTCATACTGCGTAATTTGATTAAAATCAAGTATTGAAACTTTGTAAATTTTTTTTCACAATTTGCTTTTGCTATTAAATATTAAATTAAAGTAGTTTGTAAAAATTGCCCTGTTTTTTATTAATATTGATGCATATCAATTTAATTTTTTATGTTCAATAATTTAAACTTCAAACAATACTTCTATTTGCTCCTTGCTATTATTGGCGGCGGGTTTACATTTTATATGGTAATGCTTGGCACAATAGCAAATGAGGGTAATTTTGTAGTGATGGATTTTATTACAAGCACTTGGACAGCTAATTATTATGCCAAAAGTTTAACAATGGACTTTTGGACTGGTGCCATTGCTGGTACATTTTTTATACTTGTTGAAGGGCTACGCTTAAAAATGAAAAGGGTTTGGCTATACCTTATTTTGACAGTGTTTGTTGCCTATGCTTTTAGCTTCCCTATGTTTTTATTTATGAGGGAGCATTATTTAAAAAGCCTTAAGAAAAAGCACAATATTGAATGATTTTATACTACCTATTTCTCCACGACCATTTATCTCTAATGCAAGTGGTGTCTTTAGTTATATAAGAGCAAAAGTAACCGCATTCGTTGAGCACTTCTTTGTAATATTTTGTACCCGCATATTTAGTTTTCATTTCTAAATAATAAGCACCTGCTTCAAAGTCAACTGATGCTTGTGTTTGCCAAGGCATGTAACCCATTAATTTTAAGTTGTGCTCACATTTAGCAGCTGCCCATGTACATTGTGCAGCAAACTCTTTATTTGATGTAATGCTTAAGGCTTTGTTGTAATAGGCTAAAGCCTCCGTACAATCGTAATAATATTGATGTGTTTTGGCCTGTTCTTTTAGATCACTTAGATAGTAGTTATTCATCCAAGAAATAGGTGTGCTTGCTATAAAACGTCCATTGCCAAAATAAGTCATATTGTAGAGGGCGTTGGCATACATAAATAAATTTTTGGACAGCGTTTCTTTGCTTTTTTCTGTTTCAAAACTTTGCTTTAAGGCAATCATTTTTTTTACAAATGAACTACGCGTGTATTTTTCATCCTGAGGGGCAGAGAAATCACAATCGTGGCAATCTATGAGGCGCATGGTAAAAGGGTCGGCATATAAATAATCTTCTAAATTAATTTTTTCAAAATGGGCTAAAGCTTCTTCAAAACGATATTCGTAAAGTAATCTTGTTGCTTTAATATGATTGATATTGTCAAGTTTTAAAGAATACCGGGCCAATAGTAATTTTTCTAAATCATTATGCTGCTCTTTTTCCATAAATTTAATCATGGCATCAGCATCATCGCTATTTTGGTAGTAATATAAACTTGATGGATAACATAATTCTGATTTAATTAAATTGCCTTGTGTCGTATATTTTTGACTTAATACAAACATAATGTAGTTAAGTGCATTTTCGGCGCGCGAAGCCTTTGGTTTATTTTCTGTAATTAATTTTAATTGTTTTTCAATTTCAATTTCTTGTTGCAAGTCCACTTTATCTAACTGCATCACTAAAATAAACGCTTTAATAATTTCTGTTTGATTAATAATTAGTGAATTGCTACTTGTTTTTAGTGCTTGTTTGCAAAGTTTATTTGCTTCATCATATTGTTTTGATAGCGCATGCAGATAAGCAGCGCTTACCATATAAGGAGTTATGGCTGGCACTTTATTTTCGTTAATGATGCGGTGCAACACTTGCAATACCTTTTGTGTGTTACTGTAATCAAAATTCCAGTTGGTTGTAAATAAGCTACTATCTACATAGGACGCTCTCTGATAATAGCCGTAATTCAAGGATTCTTCATTGGCATAAATTGCATTTGAATAGCGTAAATTGGCTGTTTCAATAATATTTACATTTCGTACCATTAGTAAAGCAATAAGATCACTCTTAGGATTTAATTCATAGATATGATGCATTGCTTTTAAAGGGTTGGCATACAAACCATAGAGTAGCCACATGTTTTCTTTTTGCCGTATTGTTTTTGCTAATGAAACATTGTGGTTCCATGTTGAATCTTCTAATAAATGAAAACTTCTATAAGCACTGAGTTGCTGAGGTTCATATTCATCATACAATTGCGCATAAATTAAATTACTTTCTTCGAATTGCTTTTGACGGTAAAGACAAGCTGCTTTATAACCCAAACAACGATAATAAATACTCCCACTATTGGCATTAAGCGCGGGCATTAAATTTAAAAAGTTGATGGCTTTTTTAGCATCATTACTGTAAAAATAGGTACGAATTAACTGAAAGCCATAACGATGTTTTAAAAATAAATTTTTAGTTCGTATAAAGCCTTTTAAAAATGGTTTTTCAAAACTTTGGGCGCTGCTGCTATCATGCACTATGGGTTCGTACCAATCGTAATTAGAAGGGTTAAAAACAGGTTCCGCATTTTTCGATAATTTTAGATAATTAATAATTTCCGACATCTCATCTTTTAAACGTAAATTAATTAATGACTTTTGTTGCAGAGTATCTGGCAATTTTGCTTTTTCCCATAACGATATATGAATGGCATCTAATTGCGCTGGTGTGCTTGAGTAAATAAACCAAGCTAAATCTTCTTTAGTTATTTTTTGATCAAAAAAAGCATACCATTCGTTTAAATTGTAGTCATCAGAATTACTTGGATTGTAATCAGGATCCGCAGGATAGAGGTGATTGTAGGTAAAAAAATACGGAGTGTATTTTGGTTGTTCAATAATTTCTGGAGCAAAGGCCGAGTAATCAAAAATATCTTCTTCATCGCCACCAGCGCAGGCTATAATAATATCATAAGAAAAGAAAGATAATAAAACACTAGTTAAAAGTAGTGTATATATCTTCAAAATATTGGTATGTAAATTCATTTAAATTTGATTGTTGCAAATGAAAAAGTGCAAGTGTAAAATTAGTGGAATTAAAATAGCGTTGCAAATGTTTTGCAGCTTTTAAACTGTGCTTTGGATTCATATTTTCTTCCACAAAAATATCGTTTGAAAGGTAATAAAAATCTTTATAGTTATTGGTATTAATAGCTTGCATGCTATTGTTATTAATGCTTTTAAATTGTCCTGATTGTTTTAAATTTTGTAATGATGTTTGATTAAGTAGTTTAATCATTTTATTATTTCGAAAAACTTTTACCCATGAAAAAACGGGTAAAACTGCATCTAATGGTAATGGATATTGTTTAATGTATGGTGCATATTTTGCTGCATCAGTTTCATTAAAAATAGAATTGATTTTTTGACTTTGCATATGCCCCATATTATAATACATTAGCATTCCTTTTTGTACAGGAGGTACACCAGTGGTGCTAGCATATTTAATTTGATGAAGGCGAATAGTAGCGCTGATTATCGTATTCTGTGAATAGGTGTTTTTTAGTGCATTTAGCAGCTCAAAGTATTTTACTTTAGTGCTTATGGTCCAGTCGCAATCAATTTGTATTTCATTAATTTTATTTTTATTTAATGTTTGATAATTTTCTATCAATTTAGAAATGGAATTTGCTAAAAATATGATGCTATCGTTATGGCATTTAATGAGTGCATTGTTTGTGATATAAACCACAGGAATGATTTGTAATTGCTCAGGAACAGCTTGTTTAAAATAAATTTTTGCAACCGGAACTGCGCTATTTATTTCTTGATTCCAAACCACATCAAAATATTTAATGTATAGGGTGTTGATCTTGTGTTTTTCTATCAGTTGTAATTCTTTTTGGTTAAGCTCAAAGGTCGATTTCCAATAATAAAAAGCACGAGTAATTTTATTTTTTTTAGAATGGCAGGCAAGCAATAATGCAACAATTGTGCATATGATTAATAAGGAAAGCCATGTGTTTTTATTCATATATTTTATAATGCAAAGATAATCGGTTATCATTGTTATGCTGATAACAATTTTAAAATTCACTTCCTTAAAAAATACATTGCAAATAATAGAATTGTAATTTTACATCATAAATAAAAATATGGAAATTGGTATTGATAGTTTTGCTGCAGCCAATGTGGGCAACACAAGTGAAAGAGCAAAAAATAGTGCGCATGCGTTAGATGAATTATTGCAGAGGATTGTAAAGTCTGATGAAGTTGGATTAGATTATTTTGGTGTAGGCGAACATCACCGTGCCGAATTTTTGGATTCGGCCAACACTGTAATTTTGGCAGCAGCTGCAGCACTTACTAAACATATTAAATTAAGCAGTGCCGTAACTGTATTGAGTGCAGCCGACCCTGTGCGTATTTTTCAAAGTTTTGCCACTTTAGATTTAATTTCAAAAGGACGTGCCGAGATTGTGGTTGGGCGAGGTTCCTTTACAGAGGCATTTCCTTTATTTGGATACAACTTAAATGATTATGATGAACTCTTTACCGAAAAATTGGAGTTGTTGCTTCAGATAAAACAAACAGAAGTCATTACATGGTCGGGTAAATATAGAGCACCTTTGCACGCGCAAGCAATTTATCCTAGACCTTTTCAAGACGATTTGCCAATATGGTTAGGAGTAGGAGGTACACCGGCCTCTTTTGCACGAGCAGGAACATTGGGCATGCCCTTAATGGTTGCCATTATTGGTGGCGAAACACATCGTTTTAGACCTTTAATTGATTTGTATCGCGAGGCGGGAAAACGTGCTGGTCATGCTCCAGAAAAGTTGAAAGTAGGATTGCATTCTTTAGGTTATGTATCGCAAACCACAGAAAAAGCAATATCAGAATATTACCCAGGCTATGCTAAAACCTTTACCAGAATTGGCAAAGAGCGTGGTTGGCCACCTGTTACCTTCGATAGATTCGCCGCTCAAAATGGCCCTACAGGAGCCTATTTAGTTGGGAATCCGCAAGAAATTGCAGAAAAAATAGTGAGGCATAGTGAGAGTTTGGGTGGTATCGATAGGTTTACTTTTCAAATGGATAATGCTGATTTGAGTCATGCACAATTATTGAATTCAATTGAATTGATTGGTAAAGAAGTGGCGCCTTTGGTAAGAGCTGCAAACAGCTAAATATATTTATTTTACAATTAATTTCTTTTAGAAAATAATACCAATTGTATTTATTAAATAGCCCAAAGTTGTTTAATAAATTTACAATGGTTAATGCCGATACTACCTGAAATTAGTACAATAAGGTAATGCCGCAATTGGACTAAATTGAAAGTGTAATCGGTATTAGAGTGTGGGCAACTGATATTATTTAAAAATATTATTCACTAAAGATCTACACTGGGTAATTGGGATAAAACCAACACAGTTAAGCAACAAGCATTGTAAAACAAATAGATTAAACGTATCTTACCTAGAAAAAAATTATTTTTCTGCTTTATGCGTAATTACAAATCTTCCTTCGCTGTTGTACTCATCTATTTCATAACCCAATTTTTTTAAAGGCTCCAACACTAAATCTCTATTGCCAACCACTACAATTATCATCTTGTCGTCTTGCAAATACTTATTAGCTGTGGCATTTATCGATTGTTTGGTTGCCGATTTTAAAATGTTCTTTTGCTTTTCTAAATAATCTTTTTCAAGATTATATTCCACAATTCTTTTCAAAAAACCTGCCTTTTGGCTGTTGGTTTCATACCTTAGTGCTTCCGATAAACTAATCGAATTTTTAGTGTAGGCCAACTCTTCTTCAGTGATACCAGACTTTTTGTAATTTTTTATTTCTTTCATCATTTCAACAACACTGCTATCGGTTGCAGTTGCCTTAACACCCGCCGATACCGTAAACGGACCTTTGTATTTTGAGCCGTTAAACGAAGAGCGTGCCCCATAAGTATAACCTTTATCTTCCCTTAAATTTAAATTTATTCTGCTGTTGAAAGTACCACCTAATATAAAATTCATTAACTGACAGTTATAAAAGTCGCCATAAGCATCAAATGGTAAAGCCACGTAACCAATTCTAATTTCACTTTGAGGTGCTTTGTCTTTGTGTTGAAAATAAATTTTAGTTTTCTCAATGTTAGGAATTGGCATTTCTTTTGGAAACACTAAGTTCTTATTTTTCCAATCATTCAAAAATTTCAATTTTTTGAGCGCACTTTCTTGTGTTAACTTACCTACTACAACTAAAGTGCTGTTGTTTGGCGAGAAAAAATCTTCAAAATATTTCCTTACATCTTCGATGCTTACTTTATCAACGCTCTCTGCTGTTCCAATTACTGGTGTCGAAAAAATATGCTTATCGCCATATAAATATTTATTATAAGAATTACTTGCTATAGATGTGGCTTGCATATTTTGATTGCTGATGTTTTGGAGCAATTGATTTTTTACCTTCGCAAACTCGTCTTGATCCATGATTGGTGTAAAAAATATTTCTTTAAAAATTGCCAATGTAGAATCTAAGTTTTTAAGCAGTGAATTAATATTAAATACTATTTCAGTTGAATTGGCATTTACATCAATTCTACTTCCCATATTACTTAATGCCTGACTTAATACTTCGCCAGCATTATTAACTGTAGATTCTTTAAACATTTCAGCCGTAAGAGTAGCAATACCAGCCTTTTCAATAGGTTCAAAAACATGGCCAGCACCAACAGCCAATTGAATGCTAACAAGCGGCAATTCTTCCGAAAAAGTACCAATCATTTTTAAGTTATTATCCAAGGTTTTTGCCCAATACTCAGGAACTTTTAAGGAATTTATGGGTCCTGGTATCGGTTGTTTAGATCTATCAAAATCATCTTTTGCTTTGGCGTATTGTAAATTGCTCTTTTCTGCTTTTAATGCTTTTTCATACACTTTACTGGTGTCCATTTCAAAGTTGTTTGGACGAGCCACTGCTGTTGGATTTCCTTTGGGGTAAACACTCAAAATTACAGCAGGCTGATTATAAATATACTTATCAAACACACGCATAACATCAGTGGCTTTTAAGTTTTTTAGCTGTGTGTAATAATCGGCTAAATTGTTTGGGTTGTTAGTATATACTTGCCCGCTAGCCAAGCTCGCGGCTTTGCCATTAACACTTGCAATTGAATTTAATAAGCTTGCTTCTGTTTTTAACTTAAAACTTTGCACATCTGCATCAGTAATGCCATTGGTCTTAAACTCGTTCAACACATCATTAAACAACATTTCTACATCTGTTAACGCAACGCCTGGCAAGGTAATTCCTGTAAAGTTAAACTTACCTGCTAACTCCTGTGTGGGGTGCGAGCAATAAGCACTCAAAGCTTTTTGATCGTAAATAAATTTTTTATACACTGGACTATTTTTATTTCCACTCAGTATTTCTGCCAAAGCATCAAGCGCAATTTCTTCTTTATCGTTTTGTGGCACCGTAGGAAAATTAATAGATATCATTGGCTGGCGCACGTTATCTTCATAACTAATGTATCTAGTTTTATCAAGCGTAACAGGAGTTTTATCCACTTTAGGAATTTCGGGGCAAGTAGGAATTTTACCAAAATACTTTTCTGCTAATTTTAATACATCTTTGGTATTTACATCTCCCACAACCGTTAAAGTAGCGTTATTTGGGCCATACCAACGTAAGAAAAATTGTTTTAAATCTTCTAAAGTGGCATTGTTTAAATCGCTTATATAACCTATTGTTGGCCAATTATAAGGATGACCATATGGATACATTGCTTGCCCAATTTTTTCATTCACTAGGCCATAAGGTTTGTTATCATAGTTTTGTCCTCTTTCATTTTTTACGGTGCTTCTCTGTATTTCAAATTTCTTTTGTGTAACTGCATCTAGTAAAAAGCCCATACGGTCCGATTCAAGCCACAAAGCCACTTCCAATTGGTTGGAAGGCATTGTTTCAAAATAATTTGTTCTATCTGTATTGGTTGTTCCATTTAAAGTACCACCAGCGGCCGACACTATTTTAAAATGCTGCTCATCGCCAACATGGTCGCTGCCTTGAAACATCATGTGTTCATAAAAATGAGCAAATCCACTACGACCTAATTCTTCGCGTGCGCTACCCACGTGGTAAGTTACATCTGTATGTACAATAGGGTCGCTATGGTCCTCATGAACAATAATCGTAAGTCCATTTTGGAGCACATATTTTTCGTAAGGAATAAAAAATGGGTTATCATTTTTTTCTGCTTTGTCAATCAACTTGGGTTGCGCCAGCAAATTGCAAACTGTTAAGAATAAGAGCGCGGCAATTGAAATTTTATGCTTCATGTTTCAAGTTTTAATTTGTGCGAAAATAGCATTAAAAAATGAGCTAATTAGCTGATACCGTTAATTAGCTGATGAAATATCACATTTTTTACAAAAATTAAGTGGTAACATTGTTTAAAAAAATGCTTCCGCAAAATATTGAATAATCAAATCATTATTTCAAAGTCTTTTTATTACTACTAATTTAATTATATTTGCAATCCAAAATAAAAACGGGGGATTAGCTCATTTGGCTAGAGCGCTTGCCTGGCAGGCAAGAGGCGACCGGTTCGAATCCGGTATTCTCCACAATATAAAGTTCCTGAGTATTCAGGAACTTTTTTAGTTTAAATGGTAGTATGTTTAAAGTTTACATTTTATATTCATCTCATGTTGATCAGTATTATGTTGGTCATACTCAAAATATAGAGGATCGATTATCTAGGCACAATTCAGGGAGGTCTTTGTCAACAAAGAAAGGAAAGCCATGGATTTTAGTTTATACAGAAATATTTGAAACCAGAAGCGAAGCTATGTTAAGAGAAAAAGCAATTAAGCAAATGAAAAGTAGAACTTACCTAGAACAAATAATTCAAAATAAATAATTCAGAGCGTCCCGCAAAGCGGGAAGGCGACCGGTTCGAATCCGGTATTCTCCACAATATAAAGTTCCTGAGTATTCAGGAACTTTTTTAGTTTAAATGGTAGTATGTTTAAAGTTTACATTTTATATTCCACGTAAACCTCGTAAACGCTAAGTTTAACTTCGCGTTTTTTAATTGCTAGAGCTGCGCTCGGCTTTATAACATCGAAGTTATAGGCTAATACTAGGTCAATTTAAAAATAACATTTACCCCGCATAAGCACTGCAGCACCTGGTGCAAGATGGAAATAAACCTCCTGCTTTTAAAAGATCTTTTCTTAGGTTTTGAACTACTTCGGCATTCCAAATTTCTTTTAATGTTTGATCATACATATTACCAGCTTTAATATTGTAACATCTGCTATGCGCTGGAATTACAGTGCCGTCTGATTTAATCATTAAATGGTTAAATGCATCGGTGCAAAGTTTGCCAAACTTAATTTCAGGATGATGATAATAATCTTGCAATTGCCCTAAACTATTTATTTCTGGCTGAAAACGAATTGGAAACTCTAAGGACATTTTTTTAATGGCGCTTATCTCCTCAAATAGTTGAGGTAAATTGTATGCGTTAAAATTTAACTCTTCTACATTGCTTGAGGTTGCAAAGTATTTTGTGCCATACAGTTGATTATGTACATCTGCCTGTTCGGTTGTATTGAATACCGTATGCATAAAACCAACCTGTTGTAATGGAAATGATTTTAAATGATTTAAAAACTCGGTTAAATGACCAATGTTCCATTCGGTGATGGCACAAAAAACAGATACTTTAATCTTGTTATTTTTATTGCTAAATATTTTTTCGATGCCTGCCAGTGCTTTTTCGAAGGATTGTTTATTGCCTCTGATTTGATTATGAATTTCGGGAGGGCCGTCCAATGAAATGCTTAATTCATTTAATCCGGCATCGATGAACTCATCGGCTTGTTTGGCCAATTGCAACGCATTGGTGGTAAGCGAAGTGAAAATATTTTTACTTTTGGCGTAGTGTAAACTCTCGTTTAAAAAAGGATATACACTAGGCTCGGTAAAGGCGTAACCTAATTTTGCTGTTGGAAAATATTGATGTACTTGGTCAATAATTTTAAAAATTAACTCTTTGGGCATGTTGATAGGATGCGTTCCTACCATATGATCGTAAAAATTACTTTGCGTATTTTTTGTCCCAACATCGCACATTTTACAATGTAAATTGCAAACATTATTTACCCCTAAAATTATCCATTGTGGCGCATAAAACAGATGCTTTGGATAAGCAAGCATGTTAACTTTTTTAAGATAACTCAGCATGTATAGTTTTTATTTAGGATGTAATTTTATTGTGATTTTACCATCTGCTTGAATTTCAAAAGTAATATTTATTATTTAAAAAGTGCAGCAGAAAAGCGCAAGCCTAAAGAGCAATAAATGATGAGGTGATTCATTATGCATTTCGACAAATAAATAAAATTAATGTAATGAACGTGATTTAAATTTTAATGTATAGCCGCAAAAGGGATAGCAGCAGCTACCATGTAGCGCGCATAGCCCGACCATCCCTCCGTGCCGAAACTTCGGGCAGAGGGATGGATTTGCCCAAATGAAACGAGGTAATTTTATCTTAAAAAGGTGTGGAATAAATGAAGTGCTAAAATTTAAACAGCATCTTGTATTCCTTGCTGCGCTTGCTGTTTTAGTTTTCCAAAAATGGCTTCTTCTACATTATTGAAATCCTCTTTTAAAAATGTTTTGGTAAATCGACCATCCTCTAAATAACAAATTTGATGACAAATGGCAAGTAATGGGTCAATAATATGTGATGAAATAAAGATGGTTTTTCCTTTGTTATATAAGGCGGTAATGAGCCATTCTAAAATTTTATTACTTTCTAAATCTAGTCCATTAAATGGTTCATCAAAAAGATAAATTTGTTTATCTTGTTTTAATACACCCAGTAAGGCCAATTTCTTTTTCATACCGGTTGAGTAGGTTTCAATTAAATCATCTAACGGCAACTTAAAATGTGATTGAAAAGTGGATAACTGGAACTGTTCATTGCTGGCCTTAAAGATGCTCAAATACTCATTTCCGGTAATGTTGCTGTAGAAGTAATTATTCGTTTCGAGATAAGCTATGGTGTTAAAATCAACTTGCTTTTGATGATGTAAAATCACTTCGTTTTCTGTTTTAATAACACCTGAAAGGGCATTAAAAAAAGTGCTTTTTCCTGCGCCATTTAAACCAGCAATACCAATAATTTGCGGCTCCTTAAATTCAATAGTGATGTTATTTAAAACAGTTTTACTGTCAAAAGAAATACTTAAATCTTTAATGCTAATCATGAAAATAGTTGTTTAAATTTTGAAGTGCTTTTTTGTAATATACAATTGCAAATATTACAGGCAAGGGCAGTAAATACGGCACAATAGAACCTATAGAAACAAATGATACTATGCTATTTGAAACCATATTTTGTTGTGCTGGCACATAGCTACTATACTTTGCAGTAATTGCAAAAATAATTAAGGCGAATTGTACCAATAAAAACAGCACATTGATTTCTAAAAAATCGTTATTGAAAACAACATTTAATAAAAGCACAGGAGTATAAAAACAAGCAATATAAAAACAGTGCTTTTTTATTTTTTGATGCAAAAAATCGCGCGCATTTGTGTGTTGTGCTTTTAAGATGTGAAGTGCTTCATACTCATTATAAAAGTTGAGTAGGGCAGTGGTTATAACCCAAAGCAGTAACAGTGGTAAAAATCGCATCCAGCAGGTGGCAACTGCTAACATATACAATGGAATGATGGATAAAAATGAAGTCCTAAAACCACTGATCCATTCTATAGAATGTGCAGATGGAAATACACTTGAAATACCTTTAAAAATAGTTTTTTGAGCGGGCGTATAATGCAAGTAAGGAATAAGCCAAAGCAATGCTAATGAGGCAGGAAAATAAAAAAAATGTTTTGTAAACAGCGCTGTAAATGTGAAAGGAAGCGTTAATATAACATACTCAACGTACATTTGTAAATGCCAGTTTGTTAGATGCAACTGCGCAAATGTTTTATCTTTTCTACTTAGATGTAAACTCATACAAATGAGCAGTAATGCCAATATGAGTAATCCTCCATATCGCATATCTTTATACGCTATATGTGAAGCGAACGATAAACCCACTATTAAAAAGGGTAGTAACAATGAACCTAAACCACCTTCTTTAAGGGCTCGTAAAGCTTGTAAATACCTAATGTAAAGGAGTGTAAATGACATCTTTTTTCAATAATTATTGATTGTAAGCCTTTTTTGCAATTTTTTAATAGCTATAAAAACTATAGTTTGCTGTTGTTGTGATGTCGGTCATGATCGCGTTTGCCCTTTCTTTCCATATTCAATTCAAGTTGTTTTTGCAAATCAACACCCGTTTGATTGGCCAAGCAAATCAATACAAAGAGTACATCGGCTAGCTCCTGTCCAAGATCATTTTTATCACCTTCTTTAAAAGATTGTTCACCATATTTTCTAGAAATAATTCGTGCCACTTCGCCTACTTCTTCGGTTAAAATGGCCATGTTGGTGAGTTCGTTAAAATACCTTACACCATGGATTTTTATCCACTGGTCAACGGCTTGTTGTGCTTCTGTTATGGTCATATTGATCTAATTTGAATGGCTTCAATATCAGTTTTATAATCGTACTGTAAATCTTCTTCTAACTTAAGCAAAGCCTTGTCAATCTTTATGATTTGACGGTTGTATAAATTTAATAATGCAGTACTTGTTGTTTGCAGGGTAAAAGGTTTTATTTTAATGCATAAGTATATAAGCACAGCCACTTCAACATTTTTACTGCCCGAAAACTTAATGTATTTATTAGCGATACGCAACGCTTTTCGGAGCTTTTTAAGCATATTGCTGAAGCTAAAAACCACTAAATTTTCGAAATAGGTATCAATTTCAAGTTTAATGTTTTCAATGTATTGTTGTTCATTATCGGCTTCGTAAAGTAGGTATGAAAGTAACTCTTTATTTTCTCGTTTGTATTTGGCCATAAGCATGCAAACTTCAAGCATTTCTTTAGGGCTTAAATTATGAAGGGCTGCTTTTAACTCTTTAACACTTGCGCTTTTCATTAAATTTTCAAAAATTATTTCACATGGATAAATTAAAATTTAGGTAGCAAAAGTAGCTTAAAAAACGGTTAAATTACTGTGGTTTTTTAATTCAAATATGTATCTTAAAAAGCTTGCAATTGTTTGTTCTAGTTATTTTTTTGCTTGCAATGTTAAATCCTTGGGTAAAAACAGTACTTTTAAAAGTAATTTTTATATTTACGTTTTGCTATCCCTGTAAACTAAAGGTATGAGATTCATTTTAACAACCATATTTATATTCACCATAAGCTTAGCATATAGTCAAGTTGCTGATAATTTTGCAGATGGCGATTTTACTAATACACCACAATGGACCGGCGATGATTCTGTATTTGTAATTGTACCTGTTGCAACAAACAATCAGTTGCGTTCTAATAAAACCATTGCTAGCAGTAGCTTTTATTTATCCACGCCAAATGCATTGATTAATGATTGCCAGTGGGAGTTTTTTGCCAATTTACAGTTTAATACTTCGGGTGCAAATTATGTTGATGTGTTTTTAACTTCTGATAATGCTAATTTGCAATTTGCTTCATCGAGTGGTTATTTTGTGCGTATTGGTAGTACACAAGATGATATTTGTTTGTACAGAAGGTTGAGTGGTACTAATCTTAAAATTATTGATGGATTTGATGGTATCACTAATTTTTCGAACAATAGTATGAAAGTTAAAGTGGTTCGTACTGCCACAAATGATTGGTCGCTTGAGCGCGATATGAGCGGAACAGGTAATAATTATACCTTAGAGGGTACAGTAAATGATGCTGCTGTTTTAACAAGCGGATTCTTTGGATTTTCAATTGTTCAATCAACTGCATCATTTTTTCAAAAACATTTTTTTGATAATATTTCGGTAGGTTCAATTGTACTTGACACCACACCGCCACAATTAATAAGCGCTACAGCATTAAACAATAACAATGTAGATGTTTTATTTAGCGAAGCAGTGAGTATTGCCAATTGCGAAAACATTATCAATTACAACATCAACAATGGAATTATTATTGCTTCTGCCACAAGAGATAATAGCAATCCTGCGCTTGTACATTTGGTGTTGAGCAATAGTTTAGTGAATAATACCAATTATATTTTGGTAACCAATAACATACAAGATCTTGCTGGCAATGTTATTGCAGCTGCTAGCAATGTTAGCTTTAGTTATACAGTGCCTTCTTCTGCACAATTTAGAGATATTATTATCAACGAAATTTATACCGATCAAACACCTTTAGTTGGGCTTCCCAATGCCGAGTTTATAGAGATTTATAACCGTTCAACAAATGCCTTTAATCTTAATGGGTGGAAAATTAGTGATCCTACAACAAATGGCACTTTAGGTAATTTTAGCATTTTGCCAGGCCAATATGTAGTGCTCTGCGCTAATGCCGATACGGCCTTGTATCAGTCTTTTGGAAATGTAATTGGGGTTACTTCTTGGCCTTCATTAAACAATGCTTCAGATAGAATTTTCTTGAAAACCAATGCAGGTGTTTTTATTGATAGCGTATCTTATGAAGACACTTGGTACCAAGATGCTACTAAAGCTTTAGGTGGTTGGACACTTGAATTAATAAATCCAACAATTGCCAGTAATTGTGCTGGTGGAGGCAATTGGATTGCAAGTAATCACCCTTCTGGCGGAACGCCCGCACAAGTAAATTCAGTTTTTAATGGAACACCCGATAATATATCACCGCAGTATGTTGGTGTTGAAACTCCTAATGCTAACACACTTAATGTTTGCTTTAGCGAGTCCATCAATCCTCAAACACTTATTACTTCAAACTTTAATATTAACAATGGGATTGGAATTCCAACAGCAATAAGTAGCTATGGCAATTGTGTTAGTTTAACTTTAGCTAATCCTTTACAAGCTGGTATTAACTTCACCATCACAGGTCTAAATTTAACCGATTGCTCAGGCAATGCAGTAACAACTTCAGGATATACATTTTTATATTTTTTACCTACTCAGTTTGATGTAGTAATTAATGAAATAATGGCCGATCCATCGCCAATTGTGGGTTTGCCAGATGCCGAGTTTGTTGAATTGCATAACACTACTAATTATAATATTAGCACCAATGGATGGACATTTGAACATGGAACTACGGTACGCAGTTTACCTAATGTAGTAATTCCAGCAGATAGTTTTTTAGTGATTACAAATTCAGCAGCTTTAGCAGATATGAGTATTTACGGCAATGTTGCAGCAGTTACAAGTTTAAGCAGCACCGCCATCACAAATGCTGGCACTAAACTCACCATTAAAGACAATAACGGACAAATTATTCATCAGGTTACCTATTCCGATCAATGGTACAACGATGCCGGTAAAGCAGCAGGCGGATGGTCTTTAGAAATGATTGACCCTTCAAACCCTTGTGCTGCCGGAACCAATTGGACAGCATCTAACAATGTTGATGGTGGAACACCGGGTAAAAAGAACTCAGTATTTGGCCCTAATCCAGATAACATAGCTCCTAATTTAGGTAGCATCAGAATCATCAATAGCAATCAAATTGAAATTGATTTTACCGAACCTATTGTTAATGCTACAAATATTATTGCTTCGCAATTTAGCGTTAACAATGGTTTAGGCGTAGCTGCAACTATAAGCTTTAATGGAAACCCTACATCAAGTGTTATACTTTCGTTTTCAAACGCCATGCAGTTAAATGTAATCTATACTGTAACGCTAAGTGCCCTGTTAAACGATTGTGCTGGAAACAACAGTGCCGCAGCACTTTCTGCAAATTTTTCTAACTATAATGCAAAGCCTTTTGATATTGTTATTAATGAAATTATGGCTGATCCTGACCCTGTAGTTGGATTGCCAAATTTTGAATATGTTGAGTTACTAAACAGATCTCTATTCCCAATAAATTTGGCGCAATGGCAATTAAAATATGGAAGCAGTTTTAAATCATTGCCATCGGCAAGCATCAATCCTGGTGAGTATGTAATTCTTTGTGCAGCCAACGCCTACCAAAGCTTGCAGAGTTTTGGAAAAACCATTGTTGTTCCCGGCTTATCTTCCAGTGCCATTACAAACTCAGGAACATCCCTGGTTATAGCCGATACTTCGGGCAAGGTAATTCATGCTATAAATTATAATGATACCTGGTATGGCAATGCCGATAAAGTCAATGGCGGCTTTAGTTTAGAACAAATAGATATATTAAATCCTTGTGGTGGAAAAAGTAATTGGTTGGCATCAACGAATACATCTGGAGGAACTCCAGGTGCTGTTAATAGTGTTACTGCCAGTAATCCAGATAATAAGGCGCCTCTAATTAAAGCACTGTGTGCAGAATCGGCAAACACATTAAGAATCAAATTTACAGAACCCCAAGATAGCACAACTTTGTTAAGTGCTTCTTTTTATGTGGTTGATAATGGTATCGGAATTCCAAGCGCCATACAACTATCGGGACCACTTTATGATCAACTTTTACTTACCTTTAATGGCAGTTTTTTAAGTAATAATACCTATACCCTAAGTATCAATGGCACGATTAAAGATTGTGCAGGAAACGCCATTGCTTCAAGCACCACACAAAAGTTTTCGCTATATCAAGCGCAAGCTTTTGATATAGTAATTAATGAAATTATGGCCGATGAATCGCCCGCAGTGGGTTTGCCTGCTACCGAATATGTGGAGCTTTACAATAAAACAAGCAAGCCAATAAGTTTGATGGGATATAATTTTAAAACAGGAAGTGCAAACACTATCATGGGATGCGCAAGTATTCAAGCTGGCGACTATTTAACCATTTTGCAAAAAACTGGGAATGGCGATGATGTGGTGTTTGGAAATACTTATGTGGCCGAAAGCTATAGCTCCTTAACTAACACTGGTGCCGAAATAACACTAAGTACTAATACAGGAACAATCATTTCAACAGTAAAATTTTCTGATCAATGGTATGGCAACACCGATAAAGCTGCTGGTGGTTATAGTTTGGAACAAAAAGACCCTTTAAACCCTTGCGCTGGCAGCGATAACTGGAGTGTAAGTGCTCATGCAAGTGGCGGAACACCGGGTAAAGTAAACAGTATTAATGCATCAAATCCAGATACTAAAGCCCCAGAAATTTTAAGGATTGCCTATTTTAATAACACAAATATTGTTATTTATTTTTCTGAATCTTTAAATGCCAATTCTATCTATAATTCCACAAGTTATTCCATCGATAATGGCATAGGAAATCCATCTATAATTGTTCCTTATTTTCCTGAGCTTAAAAAGCTTGGACTCAATTTGTCTGCACCTTTACAAGCTGGTATTGTATACACTTTAAGTATCAATGGCATTTTAACCGATTGTGTTGGTAATTTAATTAACACTGTAATTACCGGAAGATTTGCTATACCCCAAAATATTTCCAAAGGAGATTTAATTTTAAATGAAATTTTATTTAATCCCAAAACCGATGGATTTGACTTTGCAGAGTTTTACAATAACAGTAATAAAGTAGTAAGTTTAGATAACGTTAAAATGGCTAACATAGATACTGTTACCAATACAATTTCAAGTCTTAGTGTGATTGATACATTAGGTTATTTAATCTTTCCAAAAGAATACTACGTGCTTAGCCAAGGCATTGAAACGGTACAAAAACAATACAACACAGCAAACGAAAACAACTTTATCAACGTAAGTGATATGCCTGCCATGAATGTTGGTGATGGTAGTTTTGGTTTGATTTTAAAAAATGACACAGTGCTTGATGCCTTAATGTATACCGAAGATATGCACTATCCTTTGATCAGAGATAAAAAAGGCGTGTCGTTAGAAAGAATAAGTTTTAATAGAAGCAGCAGCGATTTAAATAACTGGCACTCGGCAGCCGAACAGGTTGGTTTTGCCACACCCGGATATAAAAATTCGCAATACATGGACGATAGCAAAGCGAACGATGTTATTAGTTTTGCAAATGAAATATTTTCGCCCGATAATGATGGATATAACGATGTTTTAATTGTCAATTATTTATTTTCGGAACCGGGCTTTGTGGGAAATGTCTCCATTTATGATGCAAGAGGCCATTTTATCGCTAAAATAATGGAGAATGAATTGCTAGGAACAAGTGGCGTTTTTAGTTGGGATGGAATAACCCAAAGCAACGAAAAAGGTAATATTGGCGTCTACACGCTATTCTTCGAATATTTTGATACAAAAGGAAACACATCAAAAATTCGAAAAAGTTTTGTCTTAGCGGGAAAAATTTAACAATCTAATCAAATATTTAACGTTAAATTTAAACTCTAATTTAGGTTTGCGGTTATAAAAAAAGTAATGAAAGAACTAAAAGTAATATTTACAATTGTGTTAATGATGATAGCGAGCAAATTATTTGCTACGCATAATCGCGCTGGAGAAATTACATACACACAAGTGGGAAGTAGTCCATTTACGCTGGAGTTTACCCTCACTACCTACACAAACATCGGTAGTCAAATTCAGGCCGACCGCTGCCAAATGACATTTTACTTTGGAGATGGCGATAGTTGCGTTGCCAACCGAATTAACGGTCCTAGCGGAAGCTGCAATGGAGGCGCAATGATGGGCGAAATTATTTTGAGTGCCCCTGGTGGACAAGGTGGAATTAAGAAAAACATTTACAAATGTGTACATACTTTTGCAGGAGGTGGAATTTTTACAGTATCAGCAAGCGATCCCAACAGAAATGATGGCATTATAAATATTCCTGGCTCAGTAAATGTTCCATTTTATGTTGAAACGGTAGTTACTCTAAGTCCTTTTTTAGGTCCAAACAGTGGTGCTGTTTTATACAATCCTCCAATCGACAACGCTTGTGTTTGCAAACGATTTATACATAACCCTAATGCTATTGACCCAGATGCTCAGGACAGTCTTGCTTATGCATTAGGCACTTGTAAAGGAGCAAACGGAAATAATATAATTGGTTACTCTATACCACAAGGAGTTACTTTAAATGAAATTACTGGTGACTTTATTTGGGAATGCCCCACACCACAGGGTGAATTTAATTTTGTGATTTTAATTATTAGTTGGAGAAATGGTTTTCCAATTGATACTATTACACGCGATATGCAAATTACTGTAGATGGCAGCTGTACTAATAACCCACCAGTTATTGATATTCAGGATATTTGTATTGATGCAGGAACGCTCCTTAACTTGCCAATTGTAGCTACAGATCCCGATAATCACAACATCAATTTATCTGCAACTGGGGCAGTTTTTAACTTTAATCCAAACCCAGCCAACTTTACACAAAACTTAACTGGCCCTTCCCCCTTAACTGGCAATTTTACTTGGCAAACCGAATGTAGTAATGTTAAAAATATGCCTTATCAAGTATCTTTTAAAGCCGAAGACATACCCACCAACACTAACGATCAAGCCTTAGTTGACATTAAAACAATAAGAATAACAGTAGTTTCTCCACCTCCAACAAATTTAAATGTTAGCCCGCAAGGAACAACTATTAATTTAAATTGGACACCTACCATTTGTTCGCAAGCCATTGGATACAAAATTTATCGCAGAAGCGGACCTTCAGGATTTGTTCCAGCGCAATGTCAAACTGGTGTTCCATCTAGCACGGGTTATAGTTTAATAGCTACTTTAACCGGAAGTGGATTAACCAACTTTTTAGATAACAATAACGGTCAAGGACTCATTCATGGAATCGACTATTGTTATATGATTTGTGCCTACTTTGCTGATGGGGCAGAAAGCTATGCCTCAAACGAAGATTGCACCACCTTAAAAAAAGATGTTCCTATTGTAACTCATGTAACAGTTGATACAACTGCTATTCAAGGAAAAAACACCATCATTTGGTCGCCTGCCCGTAGATCCGAAATCGATACCATCGCTTTTCCAGGCCCATATAAGTACGTAATCTACAGAAGTTCTGGTGCCAACTGCAATACGCTTGTCGCCATCGATTCAATTGGAAATGTAAATTTGCCGGGAACAGATTTTGATACCATTTATCAGCATGTAAACGTTGATACCTATAATAATTCTAACAGCTATCGCTTAGAGTTTTATAATGAAAATCCACGAAAATACATTGGTAGTTCCCATTGTGCATCTTCGGTTTATTTAGATATTGTGCCTAGCGATAATCAGCTAACATTAGATTGGACTTCAAATGTGCCATGGACCGAAGATTCATTTACCGTGTACAGACAAAATCCATCAACCCTGCTGTTTGATAGTATAGGAACTTCAACAATCGCGCAGTATGTTGATGGTGGTTTAACCAATGGAACTACCTATTGTTATAAAATAAGATCATCGGGGTACTATACCGAGCCAGGCATTGTTAAACCATTATTAAACTTTTCGCAAGAGGCTTGTGGTGTGCCATTCGATAATGTAGCACCTTGTACTCCAACAATAGCGATCACACCAAATTGTGATTCTATATTAAACACTTTAACTTGGAATAATCCTAACTTAACTTGTGCCGATGATGTGCTGCAATATAAAATTTACTTTAGCACCAACGATAGTGCAAATTTTGCAGAGATTGCTACCATAACTGAAGCAGGAATACTTAGCTTTACACACAATAATAATAATATTTCTATTGCAGGTTGTTACTACATTACAGCCCTAGATAGCAACGCAAATGAAAGCCTTACAAGTGATACCGTTTGCGCAGATAATTGTCCTGTATATCAACTGCCAAATGTTTTTACCCCCAATGGCGATGGTACAAACGACTTCTTTAAACCATTTCCATATAAATACATTCAAAGTATTGATATGAAAATTTACAACAGATGGGGTAATTTAATTTTCTCTACCACTGATCCCGAAATACTTTGGGATGGCCGAAATCAACAAAGTAAACAACCTTGTACTGATGGTGTTTATTACTATATCTGTAATTTTACGGCAATCAAACTGCAAGGCAATGTCACCGAAAATTTACATGGTTTTTTACAACTTATCTCCAGTCCAGTTAATAATGGTGGAAATTAAAAAATCAGTTTTAAATAATTTGATTTTATGAGAAAAAGGGCCTTAGTTTTTATTTATTTGAGGTTAATATTTAGTGCGCTCATCTTTTTTATTTTTTGTGTTAATGATTCAAAAGCCCAGTTTTTTCAGGGTGTTGGACTCACCTTGGGCGCCAACATGAGCAATCAACGATGGCAAATCGATACTTTAGATTACAACCAAAATCAAAAGTTTAAATTTGGGTTCAGCGGTAGCGTATTTGTTGAATATATCAATCACGAATACGTAAGAATGATTACCGAGGTGCAGTATTTTCAGGAAGGAAGTAAAAGCAAACTCACTGGTAACACCATTAAAACTGATTATGCTTGTTTCAATAATTTTTTAAAATTACGACAAGAGTTATATGATGTTACACCCTACTTTTTAATTGGGCCAAAATTTAAATACTTGGTTGGGCAAAGCGGTATTGCAGGCTTTAGACCAATGCATTTTAGCATGTATGCTGGTATAGGTATGGAGTTTTTATACAAACGCCCTTGGATATTTTTTGTCGAAGCAGGTTATGACCATGATATCAATAGAGCCCTAAAACAAGAGTATATAGCCATTACCAATAAAACAATTTGTTTAAGAGTAGGGCTAAAGTATCAAATCAAAAAGAAAGCTAAAGGCTGCAGAACGGGTGGTTTTAAACTCGATTTTCCTAAGAGTAGTGATTAGTTTAATGTGCCATTTAATCAATGTGCCAATTAACCAATGTGCCAATGGAGCAATGCCAAGGCTTCTGCAGATAATGAGACAATGCTGTGGCTCAGGCAGAAAAAGGATGTTATTTTAATTTGCGCCCTCTGCGTCTTCTTTGCGCTCTTTGCGGTTAATAATCTGTGAATCTATGGCAAAAATTTAATTAGCTAATTAGCTGATACCGTTGATTAGCTGATGATATTGCGGTTTTGGAATACTGTAATTCAATTTGAGAATGAATAGTTTTTCTCTGCGCCCTCTGCGGCTACTTTGCGCTCTTGCGGTTAATAATCTGTGAATCTATGGCAAAAATTTAATTAGCTAATTAGCTGATACCGTTGATTAGCTGATGATATTGCGGTTTTGGAATACTGTAATTCAATTTGAGAATGAATAG
>CAIKXD010000268.1 GCA_903831265.1 uncultured Bacteroidota bacterium | reverse complement strand
GCAGAGTTGCCATGAAATATCGTATTTTAGGTTTAGACAAAATGGAATTGACAGAAAACGATTATAAAAATTACATTTTAGAAGAATACACATTTTTAAAACGCCCCACCATTATTAGTAGCGATAAAATTTTTATTGGCAGCACCAAAAGCACTATTGAAGCGCTAAAGAAAGAGTTTAAATAAGTTGGTTTTGATTTTAATTTAAGCACTTAAATTATTTTATTTGGGCGCATCCCTTTCATTTTCATTTGCAAATTGAATACATTGAATGTATCCAAAAAAATGAAAGGGTCAGGCCATCCGCTATATCTCCCAATGAAATTTAATTAATTTTTGTTTTTAAAATAAGGCGCGGATTCCAATTTTCATTGGGAGGATGCCGCTCCTGTCCTTTGCGCGATTAGCCTATGCGTTGGCAATTGTTGCTTAGTGACTAATAGGGACTTGTGTGACTGGTTTTAATTGGAGTCTATTGAAAGTTTTCTAAAGCGAATTTTTTTTAGTTGTTGCGCAAAAAATAAAGCGTGCAACTTATTGCAGGCACAAAAATGCTAAGCTTAATTTATAACAGCATTGTTTACTTTTAAAAAGTTTCCTCCTGAATGACAATCTCAAGTTCATAAACAGGATGCGTGCGCCAGTTTACTTTTAGTTCTTGTTTAATTAATATCAAAATTAAATTTTCATTTTTTGATTAAAAACAATTACAAATAATAGTACTTTCGCGGGCATGAATAAAAATTTACTTGGTCACTTATGCCTTTTGGGCGCCAACGTAATTTACAGCATTAATTTTTCTGTTGCTAAAGATGTTTTAGGCAGCCATATACAATCATCAGGTTTTATACTCCTACGAGCTGTTTGTGCTGTAGTTTTATATTGGCTTACCTCTTTATTTATGCGTTACGAAAAGATTGCGAAGGAAGACCGTTTGCGCTTGTTTTTTTGTGGCGTTTTTGGAGTGGCCGTTAACCAATTATTTTTTTTCAAAGGTTTAAGTTTAACGTCTCCTATCAATGCCTCAATTATGATGGTTTGCACCCCTATTTTAGTGGTGGTGATGGGTTATTTTGCAATGACAGAAAAGTTTTCTAAACTCCGTATCATTGGTATTTTTATTGGTTTGGCAGGTGCCCTATTTTTAATTTTAAATCCTGCACAAGGCAAACAAATAGGCTCCGCCAATTTAGGCGATTTATTGGTTTTACTTAATGCATGCTCTTGGGGTTTATACTTAATTATTGTAAAACCACTGATGCAAAAGTATCATACCATTACCATTGTAAAATGGGTGTTTTTAACTGGTTTTATTATTGTGTTGCCCTTTGGCTATAATCAATTGATGGCGGTTAATTGGCACAGTATGCCCAACAAAATTTATTGGGAAATATTTTTTGTGGTATTTGCCACCACTTATTTGGCTTACATTTTAAATACCTATTCCTTAAAAAACCTAAGCCCGGCTGTGGCTGGCACTTATATTTATTCGCAACCGCTTTTAACTGCTTTATTTGCAGTTATGCTTGGAAAAGACCAAATAGATTTGGTAAAAATTATTGCCTCATTAATGATTTTTAGTGGGGTGTATATGGCAAGCAGGAGCAATAGTTTGAGAAAGAATACTAAAAATGAATGATGGTAAAAACTCAACCGAAAGACTCGAGCGATCACTATAATTAAGTTAAGGGCTTCAAATTCAACGTCATTGCGGCCTTGAGCCGCAATCATACAATCAAACATCATGTATTGAAAATACAACGGAGGATTATCAACTAATAATTTGTTTTAGTAGTGTTGATGCAACTTCGTGGTGCGGGTCGGGCCCGCAATAACTCTAGTAGTATCTTTTTTCTAAATAATACCGATAACACTTTCAATTTAGTCCAATTGCAGTATGGCCTTATTGTACCTATTTCAAGCATTAGTAATAAAGCTCATTTGAAAGCTGCGAGCGAAGGAAATGGGAAAGCCTGGTCATTGGCAGCATTACACAATTTCATTTTAAAAACAAACATTCAAAAGTAGTTTGGAAGATGGCGGGTCGGGCCCGCCATGACGTAACTCAATGAAAATAGATGAGTTAAGGAAATAGTAATAAAGTTCGTTTGAAGGCTGCGAACGAAGGCAATGAGTGAGATACTATTAATTCAGTTTAGTTTAAAAATCTAGTACAACAAATTATTGTAAGGATAACGCTTAATATGCATTTCTTTAACAGCATTGTATATGAGCGCTCTAAAGGAATCAACATTGTCTTTATTGGTGGCCGAAATAAAAATACAGGGGCTATTATTCTTATTCATCCATGTTTTTTGCAGCTCTTGTAAACTCAAATTTTCACGCTTAATAGGTGTTAAATCGTCTTCGTCTTTCTGTATAAAACTAAATGCATCTATTTTATTAAACACCAAAATAGTTTTTTTATCGCTTGCTCCTATACCTTGCAGCGTATCATTTACCACATTAATGTGCTCTTCAAAATTATGATGACTAATATCCACCACATGTATCAAAATATCGGCCTCGCGCACTTCATCCAAAGTTGATTTAAAAGATTCAATTAAATGCGTAGGTAATTTTCTAATGAAACCAACCGTATCACTTAATAAAAAAGGCAAATTATCAATAACTACTTTTCTTACAGTAGTATCTAGGGTGGCAAACAACTTATTTTCGGCAAAAACTTCGCTCTTGCTTAATAAATTCATGATGGTACTTTTACCTACATTGGTATAACCCACCAAGGCAACACGAATCATTTCGGCCCTGCTTTTGCGTTGCGTGGCCATTTGCTTGTCAATTTCTTTTAATTTTTCTTTGAGTAAAGTAATTTTATCTCTAACAATACGTCTGTCGGTTTCAATTTCCTTCTCCCCCGCTCCACCTCTAGTTCCGGTTCCTCCACGCTGTCTTTCTAAGTGGGTCCACATACCAGTAAGGCGTGGTAAAATATGTTGGTATAAAGCTAATTCTACTTGTGTTTTAGCATGCGCAGTTTGTGCACGTGCTGCAAAAATATCGATAATTAAATCGCTTCTATCAAGCACTTTAACTTCAAGAACTTTTTCAATATTTCTTAATTGCGAAGGGCTTAAATCATCATCAAAAACAACCATATCAATGGCAAATTCTTTGACATAATTTTTTATTTCTTGTAATTTACCGGTTCCTACAAAGTGTTTAGCATCGGGCTTTGCCATTTTTTGCACAAAACTTTTTAAAGTTAGTGCGCCCCAGGTATCTATTAAAAATTTTAATTCTTCAAGATATTCCTTTACCATCTCTTCATCTTGGTTTTGGGTAATTACCCCAACCATGATGGCTGTCTTCTGCCTGATGGCAGTATCTATCAATTTCGACAAATTATCTTAATGTTATTATATATTCCGCTACTGCTTTCATTTCCTCATCATTCAATGTTTCCTTAAAAGGCATCATATTGCCCCTTCCATAAGTTAACACAGTTATTATTTTGGCATTATCGATGCTTGATTTAGAAAGATCGGTGGCATTGTTGTATCCTTTTTTACCATCTATACCATGACAAACAGTGCAGTTGGCAATATATACACTTTGGCCATCTACTTTACCTTCAACCTCTTTAACGGGGGATCCACCTAAGTAACTTTTGCGACGCGCAATCTCCGCTAATCCGTAAGCCAAGTGCAATAATACCAGGGCAAAAACCACCAAGCCTTTGTTTTTCTTTTTAAAACCTATAATGGCCACTGGAATTGCCGCAACAACTGCAATTAATTTATAAATCTGCAATAATTTAATGGCGCCTAAAAGATAAAACTGGTAGAACCCAGTAAGCAAAAATAGAGTACTAACAATCATTTCTGGCACTTTAACCATTTTGCTAAACTTCCTCAACTTTTCGTCTTTATGATTAAACAACAGCAACGTTTTGATGTAGTATATCAAAAGAAAGGTCCAAACAGAAATTTTGTGTAATAAAAGTAAATTCATTGTTTTTATTTTTATGCAAATATAAGTTTGTAGTGTGTTAATAAGACATCTGACCAAAAATTTATTTACAAATGTTTTACTATCATCTTAAAATAAATAGCCCAGCGCAACATTAACTGGATTTCTTTTAGCTATAGCTTTAAATTCTTAGCTAGCGTAACAGATTAAATGGCTTAATTTATATCTTTGAGCACATTTTTTTGGAAATTATCTTATGCTACCAAACTCATTAAAGAAATTATTACCGATCTTAATATTATTTGTTACAACTTCTGTTTTAATTTCATGCCAAGCACCAACAGAAAATAACAACAAAAATACTAAGTCGCAAGATTCAGTTGTGCAAACTATTCCCGAAATAATTCCAGAAATAACCAATCGTATTAACAATGATGTAAGCCGCTATATTGCAGGATTGCAGCCAACCGAAGGTAATACATTAAAAGCAGATTTGTATACCGATGCATGGAAAAAATACGCAAGCGACCAAGATAAAAAATGGGCGCAGCTCAACGAGAACCATTTTAAACCCATGCATGAATTTACAGCCAATGAGTTGAAAAGTATTGCAGGCACACACGATACAATTTTTTACCCATTTAGTGGTCCCGATTTTTTAAATGCCACCACATTTTTTCCTGAGGCGCAAACTTATTATATGCTTGCTTTAGAACCTCCGGGAACCTTACCCAATTTAGACACTGTAACAATTGACAGTTTGCCAAAGTATTTTAATTCTATACATAAATCTTTACATGCTATTTTAAATTTTAGTTTTTTCCGCACCTTAAGTATGGAAGAAGATTTTGCCACCAAAGAGCTAAATGGAGCAGTGCAGCTCATTTCTATTTTTATGCAACGTAGTGGTCATTCAATACAATCTATCGAAAGTATTTCAGTTGATTCATTGGGTAAAATTATTACCGACGCTAATCCATTATTTGCTTCAGGAAGTAAAGGATTGCATATTACTTGTATCAATAATAAGAGCAATAAAATTAAAGATGTGTATTATTTTAGTTGTGATATTTCTGATTTGGGACTATCTAAAAATAAAAGACTGCACGCGTTTTTAAAGGGTTTACCCTCAGTAACTACCTATCTTAAATCAGCTTCATATCTATTACACAAGCCCTATTTTAGCTTGGTAAGAAAAACTATTTTAGAAAAAAGTAGTTTTGTTTTACAAGATGACTCAGGCATTCCTGTCCGGTTTTACAATGAGCAGCAATGGAATCATCAATATTATGGAACCTATGATGCACCTATCAATCTGTTTAAAAATTTCTTGCAAAAAGATTTAAAAATGGCATACGATAGTATTGAAAAAGTACAAATAAAACCACTCAATTTTGGTATTGGTTACGATTACAAACTCAACGAAAGCAACTTGATGTTGTTTAGTAAAAAAGCAAAGTAAATTGCGTGAAATTTATCATTTGAACTTGCATAAATACCTAATTATATTTTTTTTAAATATACTTATTGTTGGTGCCATAACATATGCACAAAAACCTGTTGCCTACTTGCCTACAAAGCTAGCCAATGATAATTTAATTGGTGAACTGATGCAGCAAAGAGCCGATGAATTTAAAACAATATTAAGCAACCCACGCAAGTATGAAATTCAAATTATATACACCCAAATAAATCACAAAGAAAATGGGCAGGCAGAATTAATACAGCATCAATACCAGTTAAATCCAAAACAATATTTTTATCCTGCTAGTTTGGTTAAGCTGCCATTATCGGTATTGGCTCTCGAAAAATGCAATCTATTAAATATTCCTTCTGGCGCCTCTATGATTACACTTGCAAGCCACCACTGTCAAAAGGAAGTAAATGTTGACTCTTCAACTATAAATTACAAACCCAGCATTGCTAATTATGTAAAAAAAATGATGCTGGTGAGCGACAATGATGCCTACAGTAGAACATTTGAATTTATGGGCGCAGATGCAATTAAAAAACGTTTGTTAAGCTTAAATATAAAGAATACAGATATTTTACACCGCTTTGATCCTGGATGTAACACCCTAGACAATTTATATTACAATCCTATTGTGTTTTTAAATGAAAATGGCGATACCATTTACAAGCAAGGCGCAAGTAAAAGTTTAACCTATCAAAACTATCGTTACATAAAAAAAACGAAAGGCAAAGCACATTATAATGCACGAGGAAAGTTAATTCGCAAACCAAAAGTATTTACACAAAACAATGTAATGCCATTGCAAGAAATTAATGATTTTTTGATTGCTTTAATGTATCCTCAATTTGTGCCCAAGGAAAAACAATTTCAATTAAAAAACGAAGATTACAAGATGCTGCTTAAGGCCATGAGCCAATACCCCCGCGAAAGTGTTATCCCTCATTATGATGGCAGTAAATTTGAAGATAGCTACAAAAAATATTTAATGTTTGCCGACTATCATGACACAATTAAAACAGATTCATTAAGAATTTTTAATGTAGTTGGACAAAGTTATGGCTGGCTGGCCGACTGCGCATATTTTGTAGACCATAAAAACAATATAGATTTCTTTTTAAGTGCAGTAATTTACGTGAATGCAAATCAGGTTTTAAATGATGGAAGGTATGAATACAAGCAAATAGGATTCCCCTTTTTATCAAAATTAGGTAAACTTATTTATGATTATGAAAGAACGCGAAAGCGCGATTATTATGGCTCTTTTGAAAGATTTACTGAACTAAATTAAATTTTAAATTAAAAATTATATTTGGCAAAGGACCTATCGAACTCTTTAACATTAAAGTTCATATTAATTTTCAAATCAGAAAATTCATACGATTCGTAAAAACCTTGGTCGTCAAATGCTTTGATAAATACAGGTAGATTTAATTCCTTATCAATATACATTAATGTTTTTGAAGCATAAACATTAGGAATTGAGAGTATGCGCCCCTCTTTGATATACTCGGTGTAAGAAATATTTATATTGTTTTGAATTATTCTGTACTCGCCAATGCCTAGTTTTTGGGCAATGCTGCGTAGGGTTTCTTTTTTACGTACCGTATATTTTACATACTTAAAATCGGGATACTCGAAATAAATTTTGTAACAATCTTTGTTGTTAAATTTTACAATGCCCATATAGGTAAACCATTTATCAAAATTAAGTTCACTTTGTTTCACTGCATTGGTTAATATAGACCCAATATGATGAAAGCCTAATTCAAATATAGTATGATGTTGATTGTTTCTCATGATACTTCTAAATGGATCAAGTTTTAAATTGATATATGGAAATGCATTAGGGTTTACCAAGGCCTCTTTTTTATCATCAAGTTCATTGTAAAGCACTTCTACTCCTAAATTATTTTTAAAATAAAGTTGACGTGGCGATAGATGCAACTTTATATTTGACGATGCCCTTAATATTTTACCATTTACCCTTTCGGCTGCGCTTAGCGTGTAACTGGCAGTTTTAACATGCCCAATAGTTTCAATCATGCTGGCAATTAATTGGCGACAAGTAGGCTGTAAACCAGCATGTGATGGCTTTAAGCTTAATGCAACAAATAAAATAAATGCCAGCATTCGCATGCTTACAAATGATTGGTTTTAGCGAGTAGTTTGGCAATATACTTGCCAACAATATCAAACTCAAGATTTACTTTGTGCCCAATTTGCAGCGTTTTAAAGTTTGTATGCTCATATGTATAAGGAATTATAGCCACTGAAAAGGTATTATTGCCGCTATCAACAACTGTTAGACTTACTCCGTTCACAGTAACAGAACCTTTTTCAACGGTAATATATCCGTCCTTGTTATGATCCACATATTCAAAATAATATTTCCAGCTGCCACCGGTTTCAATAACATTGGTGCAAACTCCAGTAGTATCCACATGGCCCTGCACTAAGTGTCCGTCAAGCAAACTGTCTAATTTTAAGCATCGCTCAATATTTACCAATGCATTTACCTTTAAATCCGATAAGTTAGACCTTAACAAGGTTTCTTCAATGGCAGTAACGTTATACGTATTTTCCGATAAATTTATTGCTGTTACGGTAAGGCAAACACCATTGTGAGCTATACTTTGATCTACTTTAAGTTGATTAACAAAAGGGCAAGTGAGCGTAAAAGTTAAATTACTTTCATTAGGTTTAATGCTCACAATTTTGGCGGTATTTTCTATTATTCCAGTAAACAAGATTTCTATTTTTTTACAAAAATAACGATAATAGTAAAACAACAGGCACCAATCTCACGCTAAAAGCATTATTCAAGAAACAGATTGAAATAATTTTGCCTAAGTAATGTTATCAATTACCAATACTTAAAAACAAAACCAAGCTTATTGTTTATTCGTTTTAAAATGTTCGTGCACTAACAATGCCTTGCTTTTACCAACCACCAATTCAATTTCCTGAAGGCTACATTGCGCAATCATTTTAACAGATTTAAATTGAATTAATAATTTATTAGCGGTTGTTTCGCTAATCCCCTTAATGGTGGTGAGTTCTGTTTTTATTGTTCCTTTTGATCGTTTATTTCTATGATGCGTAATACCAAAACGATGCGCTTCATCTCTAATATGCTGCAAAACTTTTAAGGTTTCTCCTTTTTTATCAAGATATAAAGGCAAAGAATCACCAGGATAATATAGCTCTTCTAACTTTTTTGCAATCCCAACAATGGCTAATTTACCACGTAATTCTAATTTTTCTAAACTGTCTAAAGCAGAGCCTAATTGCCCTTTTCCGCCATCAATTACAATTAAATCGGGTAGTGGTTGTTGCTCATCTATCAGTCTTTTATATCTTCTGTAAATGATTTCTTCCATAGAGGCAAAATCATTAGGGCCTTCTACTGTTTTAATGTTAAAATGTCGGTAATCCTTTTTACTGGGCTTTAAGTTTTTAAAAACAGTCATAGCTGCCACAGGATAAGCGCCTTGAATATTACTATTATCGAAACACTCTATATGTCGTGGTTCTGTTGTTAACCTTAAATCTTTCATCATCTGCGCAAGCATGCGTTTGGTATGCCTTTCGGGATCAACTAAATCATTCTGCTTTTGCTTATCTCTTTTATAGAATTCTACATTACGCAAGCTTAAATCCAGCAGCATTTTTTTATCTCCACGCTGCGGCACAATAAATTGAATTCCTTGCGCTTTGATTTCTAATTCAAAGGGCACTATTACCTCGTCAGAATCACTTCCAAACCGACCTCTTAATTCGGCAAAGCCAAGGAGCAAAAGCTCTTCGTCTGATTCATTTAATTTCTTTTTTAATTCTATGGTATGCCCCTGAATTACTGATCCATTTACCACTTTAAGATAATTAATATACGCAAATTCATTGTCAGAAAGTATAGAAACTACATCAACATTATTGATAGAAGTACTTACAATGGCCGATTTGCTTTGATAATTTTCTAACGAATCAATTTTTAATTTTATTTGATGTGCCTTTTCGTATTCGAACAGCTCGGCATGTTGCTGCATTTTTTGCTTTAATTGTTTAATTATTCCAAAGATGTTTCCTTTTACGATTTGTTTAATTTCTGTTATATTTCTATCATATTCATCTTTGGTTTGTTTGGCTTCGCAAGGAGCTTTGCAGTTTCCGATATGATATTCGAGGCACACTTTAAATTTTTTGGCATTAATATTTTTATCCGAAAGTTGAAAGTTGCAATTTCTAAGCTGATAGTTTTCTTTAATTAAATCGAGCATAGTATACATCATTTTAACAGATGCAAAAGGACCGAAATAATTAGAACCATCTTTTACAATTTGACGGGTAGGAAATACCCTTGGAAAGTCTTCATTTTTTATTACGATGCAAGGATACGTTCTGCCATCCTTGAGCATTACATTGTACTTTGGTTGGTACTTTTTAATTAAATTATTCTCGAGCAATAAGGCATCGAGTTCTGTTTCAACAATAATAATTTTAATATCTACAATATTTCTAACCAGCGCTTGCGTTTTACGATCGAGTTGATTATCGCGATTGAAATAAGAAGACACGCGCTTTTTTAAGACCTTTGCTTTTCCAACATAAATAATCGTTCCTTCTTCATCAAAATACTGATAGATACCAGGCTTTTCAGGAAGGTTTTTTATAATCCCGGAAAGGTGTTCATCTTTATGCATTTACTTTCAATTACTTATGCTTCGGCAGCTGGCTGTGGCGGTTTGTTATTATTATTATTTCTATTGCGATTGTTGTTATTGCGATTAGGCCTTCTGGGCTGCTCATTTGCATTTTTAACCTGCGCAGCACCATCTTTTGGCGCTTCGGTAGCAGGTTTTGGTCTATTTTGTTGAATCGCTGGCCGCTCTTGTGTTTGCGCTGGCTGTGCATTAGCAGCTTGAGGCGCTAATCCTGCTGGCTTCTTTTTCTTCTTTTTCTTTTTCTTCTTAGTATTATCAAAACGCGTTAAACTATCTTGTCCTACTACATTTTCAAAATCGGGAAGTTTAACTTTAGGCATTTCTTTTTTTACACTAATATCATCGGGCTTTTCGCCTTCTTTGTTGAGCGCAATTATTTCATTAACCCTATCTACACTTAAAGGGATAAAATTACCTGGATCATCAAAGTAAGAAAACCACATTAGCCTTTTAAAGATATCTGTTTTTTGATGAAATGCTCTTCCCTTGGTGGTTTCCAACTTCGTGTTTGCATCCGGAATATCTTTAATAGCATCTAAATAACTATCTAATTCGTAATTTAAACAGCATTTAAGTTTACCACACTGACCCGCTAGCTTTAAAGGATTTAATGATAGTTGCTGGTACCTTGCAGCGCTTGTAGAAACACTCCTAAAGTCGGTAAGCCAAGTAGAGCAACAAAGTTCGCGGCCACAAGAACCAATACCACCCAAACGGCTTGCTTCTTGGCGTGCGCCAATTTGCTTCATTTCTACACGCACTTTAAATTCATCGGCCATAATTTTAATGAGTTCTCTAAAGTCTACTCTTTCATCGGCTGTGTAATAAAAAATAGCTTTTGTTTTATCGCCTTGGTATTCTACATCACTAATTTTCATTTGCAACTTTAGCTTTAGGGCTAAAGTACGGGCTTTGTACATGGTAGGAGTTTCAAGGTCTTTAGCAGCCTGCCATTTATCAATATCGGTTTGTTTTGCTTTGCGATATATTTTTTTTATTTCGGGATGAGTTGTAGGTACATTTTTCTTTTTCATTTGCATGCGCACCAATTCGCCCGAAAGCGAAACTACGCCAATATCATGGCCTGGCGAAGCCTCGGTAGCTACAATATCACCTTGAAACAAATCGCCTTCGGTTTCGTTGGTAAAGAAATCTTTTCTGCCGTTTTTAAATCTTACCTCAACAAAGTTAAAAGGCTTAACCCCTGCAGGCGATTCCATGTTGGCGAGCCAATCAAAAACGTTTAATTTACCACAGCCTCCGGTGCCGCATGAACCATTACTTTTACATCCTCCCGGGCCTTTATTAGTGCTACAACTAGTACAACTCATATATATATATTATTAAAGAAAAAAAAACATTAAAAGACTGCTTTTACGCTACACTTTTAAGTTCCATTTTCCTGTTAAGTAATGTGCTTACCCTAAAAGATAAATTTAGGAAAAGCATTTTGGCATTGGCATTTCTTTCCAATGCATAATAAGCCTTATCAAAGGCGGTTAATAAATCATCGCAGTTACCTGCGTTTACAAACTGCGCAAATTTTTTCAGAAGTTCTTTATCCGTTTGCGATAGTTTTACCAATTCTGGCAAATTTAAATTTAACATCAACGTTTGTCTTGTTAATTGCACTGCGTGTGCTAAAAAGTTCTTTTGATTCTCGCGCCCGACACCCGCCATTTTATCAACCCAAACAAGCAATTTTGGCATATTTATTTTGAAACAAATTCGCATCCAATCTAAAAAATCATCAATATCCTTTTTTAATAATTCAGCTTCTTGCGATAGTTTGAGTGCTTTGTTAAGATTACCTTCTGAGAGCGCTGCAATTTGCACTGCTTTTTGGTTTTCAATAGCTTGTTCATCTATTAAAAACTGCCCAATTTCTTCATCGCTGAGCGGTTTAAAACGCATGGCTTGTGTTCTAGATTGTATGGTTACCAACAATTGATCGCGCGACTCGGCAACTAACAAAAAGACAGTTTTTTCAGGTGGCTCTTCTAAAATCTTAAGTAATTTATTTGCGGTGGTATGATGTAAACATTCAGGCATCCAAATGAGCATAATTTTATACTCACTTTCATAGGTGGTAAGATTAAGCTTTCTAATCATATTAGTACCTTCATCTGTACCTATATTTCCTTGCTTATTTTCTATTCCTAAACTTTTAAGCCAATCGTATAAATTAAAATAAGGATTATCTGCAATCATGCTGCGCCATTCGGCAATAAAATCGTCACAGCTAGCGTCTTTTTTTATTGAACTATTGGTATTTACTGGAAACACCATGTGAAAATCGGGGTGTACTAACTTTTCGAATTTAATGCATGAAGAACAGCTTCCACAAGAATCGTTTGCTTGTTTATGTAAACAACTGATATATTGCGCAAAAGCAATAGCCATAGGTAAGCAGCCCGAACCTTCGGGTCCAAAAAACAATTGTGCATGACTTACACGATTGTGCTGGACCTGCTGGATAAGCGCTTCCTTAATGGAATTATTTCCGGCAACTTGTTTAAACAACATTATATAAAAGATTTATTGACCAATTATGGTCAAGTTTTACTCAATACTTTTCAATAAAATAATTTGAAGAATTAAGTAAAAAGGTGATTTAGTTAACCACTAATCTTTTAGTATCAATAATGTTGCCGTTAGACTTAAGCGACACAAAGTAAATACCGCTTGGCAAATCAGACACATTTAAATTTGTGCTTTTACTTCCGGCAGCTATTGGTGTAATTTTTTGCACTTGACCTAAAACATTTTTAACTTCAATTGAAGCTTGGCCTGCGTTTAGAACAAAGTTTACAGTTACATTATTGTTTGCTGGATTTGGGAAAAGTGCATTTAATTTTGGCGTAGATGTGATTTCATTGATTGCTGTTGGTGTGGCATTAAAATTTACTAGAATTGAAGCTGTGTCATTTGCATCGGCAATATTTGAAATTACATAACGAATGGTAGAAACACCTAATTGTCCGGCAGCCGTATAATCTAAAAACATATCATTAAACACGCCATTTGGCTGCAATACAACTTCATCACCAACTGGAGATTCATCTACTGATGGGCCGTAGCATAAAGTCCAACAAAAATAGTTTGAAGAGCCAGGAATAACGTCCACTATATTTCTTTTCATTTTTAATGATTTTGTGGTAGTACCGGTGTTTTTAATAACAAATCCGCTAAAGGTATAGGCACTGCTTCCTGGATATTCAGCTATATCATACCAAGCGTCAATGGTACCGTTTGTATAATCTACACCGCCTCTAGAAATTGTAATTCCTTGCGCAAATGCTCCTTTAAAACCTGCTAAGGCAATAATTGTAAGTAAAAATATTTTTTTCATATTGAATATATATAGGTTGAGAATAATTTAATCACAAATATAAGATTTAAGATTTAGATAACCTATACAAGGCCACAAAAATTGCCAATATTGATTTTTAAGAAAAATAGTTTAGCACATTATGCTAAACCCAAATTCGCATTAGCAACTTAAACAACTTCATATAAAGGCTTTTTGACACCTACAGCTTAAGCATTTACTCCGCTGTTGAATTTTAATACCAATGTGATTTATAAATTATTCCAATAATTTAAAATCTTACAATGGTAAATGCCGATCGGAAAAAAGTTTGGGACAAATGCCGTGAAACAAATTTTTAATCAATAATTACTAATGCGCTATTAAGTTAAAATGAATTTGGCACAAGGAAGT
>CAIKXD010000267.1 GCA_903831265.1 uncultured Bacteroidota bacterium | reverse complement strand
TTGGATTCGAACCAATGACCTACTGCTTAGAAGGCAGTTGCTCTATCCAACTGAGCTACGGAACCAAAAAAATATGTACAGAACTAAAATCTCTTGCTCTATCCTCCCGATAGCTATCGGGAGAGCTACGGAAACAAAATGTATTGTATTATAAAGAACTCCTCTAAAAACTTGTTACCCTGTCCTCCCTATAAAGTGGAATGAGCTAGAGAAACAAAAAAAAAGCTAATTAACCAATTGGATTTATTTAGCATTACTGCCAAATAGTCTAATTAAATAATTAGCTAATTAATGTCGGGGCGGCAAGATTCGAACTTGCGACCTCCTGGTCCCAAACCAGGCGCGATGACCGGACTACGCTACGCCCCGAAATATTTTTATTTTAAAGAACTGCACTTTTTTACTTCTTTGCGGTGAGGGAGGGATTCGAACCCTCGGTACAGTTACCCGTACGACAGTTTAGCAAACTGTTCCTTTCGGCCTCTCAGGCACCTCACCTTGCCCTTCCTTTTTAAAAAGGTGTGCAAATGTAGAAACTAAATTGGCATCCGCAAAATTATTTTCGCTTATTTATTCAAGGAGGCATTGGCCCTGTATAAATCATACACGGATTTCCATTCCCAAAACATTTCTTATATACTGTGATTATCAAATCGTTAATATTTTCTTTTAAGTCAATCGTCTGGTAACAATCGGCCCAATATTTTCGCATACAATCATCGCCTTGGTAATCAAAATTGTTGGATGTCTTGTAATTTTCTAATTGAATAGGCTTGGTTTGAAAATCCTGAATGACACAATATGACCCTTGTTTTAGCTTAAAACTAAACCTTCCTGTAGAATCTACATTAATAACATCAATTACAGGATTCTTAGCACTATTGGCATCTCCTTTCTTTAAAAAAAAGTATTTTTCAAGGCATGGTTTAGGCCTCCTTACCTCTTCTAACAATTCTCGCGAAGGTGCGGCCCCACCGCAATATGATTCAACTATTAATATTTGTCCGCTTAAGGTAAAAGTGGGCAAAACAGGAGCAGCTTTCTTGGCTTTCTTTTTATGCTTACTATATTTTTTTTTGCCCGTTTTTTTCTGCTGTGCCTGTGTTTCATTCACAAACAACATTAATCCTAAAAGTATAAATAAGATGTATTTAATTGTTCTCAATTTGCTTTGTATTATTAAAATATGATTGATCTAAAAACAAGCGCATCATTGGCCCGCTTGTTAAACTAGTTACCAGGGCCATAATTACTAGTGCTACAAACACTGTTTCATTGATAAGACCTGCTTGCAGGGCTAATGTGCCCAAAATAATTTCCATTGCTCCTCTTGCATTCATTCCAAAACCAATGGCTAATGATTCTTTGCGATTAAAGCCTCCAAAATGCGCTCCTAAAGAGGCGCCCGAAACTTTACCAACATAGGCAACCACTAAAACTAAGAGTACTAAACTACCATTAAAGTTTTCAATAAAATTTACTTTTAAACCAATAGATACAAAAAATAATGGCGCAAAAATATTGGTAACAAACTGATAGATAATTTCTCTTGCTTTTTCTTTTAAATGTACCGAATCTCCTATGGCAATACCGGCAATAAATGCGCCTAAAATTGCATGTATTCCTATACTTTCAGTAAAGGCAGCCGATAAAAAACAAATCCCTAAACTAATGCTTAAAACACCGCCAGGCCACGACAATTTTTGCTGCATCCAAGGCATAATTTTATCTAATATTTTACGTCCTATGGTGAGCATAAACAAGCCAAATCCAATAATATAAACAATTGTATACGTAAATTCATTGCCCGAATTTGTTGTATCCATTGAAGATAATATGAATGAAAATATAAGCCATCCCAATAAATCATTAAACATGGCGGATGCAATAATTATCATTCCAATTTTGGTTTTAAACAGTCCCATATCTATCAAAATCCTTGCTATAACAGGCAGTGCAGAAATTGAAAGCGCTGTTCCAAAAAACAAAGCAAATAATAATTTAAACTCATTGGTTATACCAAACCATTGCGGATAATACCAAGCTGTTACAAATCCTAGTGCAAAAGGAATGATCATACTTAAAGTACTGGTTAATACAGCTGCCTTACCTTGCTTTAATACCACAGGCAATTGTACTTCCATGCCTGCAACAAACAACATCATAATTACAGCCACCATGGTAATACCATTCAAAGCTATGGTGGCGTTACCACTTACCGGAAACATATAGGCACTTACTTCTGGAGCAAAATTCCCCAAAATAGTAGGTCCTAAAATAATACCTATAATTATTTCTCCCATCACCACAGGAAACTTAATACTTCTTGCTAATTCAGAAGCAATCCTAGATAGGATGAGCATGCTTGCCATGCCAATTAGCAATACTACTAAATCGTGATGAGAAATAACATTCATAATTTATACGCGAGAGTGCACTATAAGTAAGTTACAAGGCATATCGGCTAACACATACTCAATATCATGTGTAAAAATACGATCAAAAATTCCAAGATGTGTATCGGGTGAATTAAACACAATTAAATCGTAATGATGTTGTCGCGCAAAATTACTAATAGCATAGCCAGGCTTACCTTTCACAATCTTCAAATCAATATTTATTCCTTGCCTATCGATAGAGTTTATTAGGGTGTTTAGTTTGCTAAAATCTTCTTCTTGCATTTCTTTCTTAATTTTCGACACTTCAGGCTCTGTGCCGCTTTCAGCAATAGTCATACTTAACAAGGGTGTATTAACTTCTTGAACTACTGTAAAATCAGCAATCTTCTCGTTTTTTGCCAAGTAGTGAGTTGCTTTTAGTGTGTTTATAGTTTTTGGATTATCTATGCCATTCACCACTATTTTTCGCATCTTTTTAGGATTAATTGAAGGATTAGTAAGCAATAGTACCGAACATTTGGCTCTTCTACTGATAGTGCGAGCTATAGAACCAACATAATATTTATAAAGATTTTCTTTCTCTAAGGCGCCTAATACAAGCAAATCAACAACATTTAATTTACATAACTTAAGTATCGTATCTATAGGCTCGCCTTCCATCCAAATTACTCTGAACTTAATCTTTGCAAAACCAATTTTATTCATCAATTTATCAAGTACCTCCTCATGATGCTCATCTTTTTTCCCCACATGAATAATTACTAATTGACTTCCAAACATGCTTACCATTCTTTTGGTTTCCATCAAAATAGCTTCAAGTCGAGGCGAAAAGGCAATGGCTACTGCAACTGTTTCGAAAGGATATGCCGATCGTTTTTTTAACTTGTTATAATCTGGTTCCATAAATAATGTTTTTTTGAACAACTTATATTCAATTTTAACGAAAGTAAATGTAGTGAAACAAATCTTATGAAATTTACTTTTTACTACTTTTTTTACAATTTACAAAACTTGATTCTGCAAAAAAGTAATTACTATCTTTGCGCTACAAATTAAATCATGTTCGAAAAGAGACCAAAATTAAGCTATTTCATTCTGGGCATGTTCTTTGGCGCGCTCAGTGGAGGTATAATAGTGTATTACAACTCCGTAATTACAAACGAAAATAAAATCTCTGTTAATCTTATACCGCAAATTGTAAAGCAAGTTATTGGTGTTATCAATAATAAATCCGAAAATTCAACAGATACATTATTAAACAAAATTAATAACGAACAAAATATAGCAATTAGTGACTCTTTAATTACAAACAATGACAAGGAAGAATCTCAAAATAATAACCAACTAAATATAGCACTTGATAACGATAGTACTGCAGCTGCCGACTCTATTATAAACGCTGAATCTATTAATATAAAACAAGAAGAATTGCTTATTTCAAAGGAACTTACAATTTATGCCCTAGAAACACCTGTGCAATTAAAGCCCAACAAAAGTGACTCCTTATTAGCAGTGGTGAGTGGAACAAAGGATGAAAGTAAAAAAGCGAATCAACAAAAAATAATAGTTGAGTTATGGAAAAGCCCCATTAACTATAAGGGTTACCAAGCTTCAAAAAACAAAATAATTATGTTCGGGTTTACCGATATTCAAGATATTAAGCTCTATGGTAGCAAAAGCACCCTTTATTTAAAACATATTGAAAATGTTTATTCAATTAACTACAATACTGATTTTAGTAGTTATGAAAAAGTAAGCGACAATAATATTTTAAATCAAATCAATAAATTAAACCCATAATTGAAAATAGTTTTTTATAAATACCAAGGCACCGGGAACGACTTTGTGATGCTAGATGGTCGAAGCAAGAAATTTGTTTTGCCTTCTGAAAAACAAATCAATCAACTTTGTCATAGACAATTTGGAATTGGAGCAGATGGTTTAATTGTGATATCCAAAAGTAAAAAAGCCGATTTTGAAATGCTTTACTTTAATGCCGATGGCAAGCCCGGATCTATGTGTGGCAATGGAGGAAGATGCGCCATAGCCTTTGCAAAAGAACTTGGCCTTATTAAAACAAAAACTCAATTTTTGGCATACGATGGTGCGCATGAAGGTGCTATTGACAACAAAGGAGAAGTAACAATAAAAATGAGTGATGTAAATGGTATCAATAAAGAGGGACAGGACTTTGAGCTAAATACAGGCTCTCCACATTACATCATTTTTAAAAAAGATATTTACAAATTAGATGTTTTTAGTGAAGGCCAAAAAATAAGATACAACAAAGTATACTCAGATAAAGGTATTAATGTAAATTTTGTAGATATCCGTAAAAATGACCTCTATGTAAGAACATACGAAAGAGGGGTTGAAAACGAAACTTTATCGTGTGGAACCGGTGTTACGGCTGCAGCAATCGCTTTTGCAAACTTAGAAAAAAAGAAAAAAAACTATACTATTAAAATACAAACGCTCGGTGGAAATTTAAAAGTAAGTTTTAAAACCAAAGACCATAATCTATTTACCGAAATACAACTAACAGGCCCTGCAACCCAAGTTTATCAGGGCCAAATTAATATTTAACATGCAAGCTTTAACATCAACAAATTTTAATTTCCCCAATCAGAAATCATTTTACAAAGGAAAGGTAAGAGATGTTTACAACATCGGTAACGAAAAATTAGTCATGATTGCATCAGATAGAATTTCGGCATTTGATGTTGTTCTCCCAAAAGGAATTCCATACAAAGGGCAAGTGCTCAATCAAATTGCAGCTATTTTTTTAAAAGCAACGGCAGATATTGTTCCTAATTGGTTATTGGCAAGTCCGCATCCAATGGTAAGTGTTGGTTTGCTGTGTGCGCCTTACAAAGTAGAAATGGTTATTAGAGGCTATTTGGCTGGGCACGCAGCAAGAGAATATAAGGCTGGGAAGCGCAGTGTTTGTGGAGTTCAGTTGCCCGAGGGTTTAAAAGAAAATGATAAATTGCCTTTTCCAATTATTACACCAACTACCAAAGCAGCCGAAGGTCATGATGAAGATATATCGCGAGAAGCCATTATTGCACAAGGTATTGTATCGGAAGATGAATATAAAAGATTAGAAGATTACACACTCAAATTATATGCAAGAGGCACTGAAATAGCCGCCACCAAAGGCCTCATTTTAGTTGATACCAAATACGAATTTGGGAATTACAATAATGAAATATACTTAATTGATGAGATCCACACACCCGACTCATCAAGATATTTTATTAAAGAAGGTTATGAAGAAAGACAACAAAACAACGAAAAACAAAAACAACTATCAAAAGAGTTTGTTCGCGAATGGCTCATTGCCAATGACTTTCAAGGTAAAGATGGCCAAGTAGTTCCCGACATGAAGGATGCTTGGGTTACAGAAATTTCGGAAAGGTATATTGAGCTTTTTGAAAAGGTAACCGGTAATAAATTTGTTAGGCATCAAAATGATAATCTTTTGAGTGAGATTGAAAATGCGATTGCTAATTATCTTAATGAAAATTCTTAGTAATATTTAATCTTAAAAACTCATTATAAATATTAATTTTGCAGTGCAGGTCGTTCTATCGCCTTTTACTTTTGTAAATGGAGGAAAGTCCGGGCAACATAGGGCACCATACTTCCTAACAGGAAGGATTGCAAGGCTATACCTTGTGATACAGACAGTGCAACAGAAAACAAACCGCCTTAAGCAATTAAGGTAAGGGTGAAATGGTGGTGTAAGAGACCACCGGAACACAGGTGACTGTGCCGCATGGCAAACCTTATGGGTTGAAAGACCAAATAAACCACAGTTGGTGCTTGCACCTTAAAGCTGCCCGCTTTAATTATTGCAAAATAAGCTGTGGAGGGTAGGTTGATTCAGGTGTTAAGTGATTAACATCGCAGATAAATGATAGAACTATAAGGTAACTTATAGACAGAACCCGGCTTATAGACCTGCATTTTTTATTTTACTAATGTTTATACATTATATGTTTAGATTACTTGTATTTTTTCTCTTTGTATTTGCTTCTTTTACAACTCCAAAAGCAACTTTTAAGACCACGCAACTCAAGCATCCTAGAGTAAAAGCTGCGTTTCAAGAAAAAGGAAAGTTGGTAAATAAACTATACACAAATAAAAATTTAAACATAAAGAATTCGCATATTTTTATAAGAGTATTTAAACAAGAAGATGAACTTGAGTTGTGGGCAAAATCAAAAACATCACAACAGTATATTAAAATAAAAACCTATAAAATTTGCGCAAAAAGTGGCACTATTGGTCCAAAATCGAGGGCTGGTGATGGGCAAGTGCCCGAAGGTTTGTACCAAATCAATCGCTTTAACCCTGCCAGCAATTATCATCTTTCATTAGGTTTAAATTATCCTAACCAAGCCGATAAAATACGAGCAGGTTTCTTTCCTACTGGAGGTGATATATTTATTCATGGCCAATGTGTTACAATTGGTTGTATGCCAATCACAAATGAGTGTATTGAAGAACTATATATTGCTTGTGTTGAAGCAAAAGAAGCATTGCAAAAAACAATTAAAGTTGAAATTTATCCTTGTAAATTAAACAATGAAAATGGTCAGAAAATATTTAAAAAATACGCTAAAAATAGGGAGCACATAAAAGTTTGGAAAATTTTACAAAAAAGTTTTGATTACTTTGAAAACAAACATATTCCGGTATCTTATTCATTTGATAAAAAAGGGAACTATGTTCTAAATTAATATTAGTAATCCTATTGAATTCTTTAAGAAATAATAATTTAACTTCGCGTTCATAAACTTAAAGATAAAATAACAATTTCCTCAACTGCTATACATAAGGGTCAAAAAAAATTCAAATTGCTTAAGCGCGATGTGTTTGGCCATATCGTTCCAATAAAAAAATTATTGATTTCAATTATTGGTGTACTTACATTTCCAAGGTTGAATTGGATCAACAAAACCAAAATTAGCGGGACACAAAACCTTACCTATTTACCAAAAAGCAATGTGCTTTTTGTGAGCAACCATCAAACTTATTTTGCAGATGTAATTGCCATGATTCATATTTTTTGCAGCAGCAAATGGAACTTTATCAATAAAATAAAAAATCCTATTTACCTGTTAAATCCGAAGGTAGACACATATTTTATTGCTGCTGAAGAAACCATGAAAAGTGGATTATTGCCTAAGATTTTTGCCTATGCAGGCTCTGTTTCAATTAAAAGAACCTGGCGCGCTAATGGACAGGAAGTAAACCGTCAGGTAGATATGAACGACATCAGTAATATTGGCGAAGCATTAAACAATGGCTGGGTAATTACCTTCCCGCAAGGCACCACTAAAGCCTTTGCTCCAGGCAGAAGAGGTACAGCGCATATCATTAAAAAATATAAACCCATTGTAATTCCTGTAACTATTAATGGATTTAGAAGGGCATTCGACAAGAAAGGTTTATTTTTAAAAAAGAAAGGTGTTACACTTGAAGTTAATTTTAAAGCGCCTTTGGCAATTAATTATGAAGAAGATTCAGATATTATACTTGAAAAAATCATGAAAGCCATTGAGCAATCTGATGAGTTTAAAAATCAAAATTTTAATACCGAAACGCTTCAGAAATAATTACACCAAAATGTGTTCTTTATTATACCAATAATTAAAAATCTTACACCGATATTATGCACTTTTAAAACGTGTGTAATGCGCTTGCAAATGCTTGGTATAGTTCAACAACCAATGTTTGTAAACTACTAGTTTTTCACTATCATTTAGCTGCCACTTTATAGTTGACTTACGCAACTTTTCCATTAACGGCAACAATACCATACCTGCAGCTACCGCTACATTATAGCTCTCTGTAAAGCCATATTGAGGAATACAAATTTGTTCATCGGCATAGTTTAAAAATGTTTCACTAATTCCTTTACTTTCTTGACCAAAACAAATGGCCAATGGTTTATTTAAATTGAGTTGCTCAACACTTTTTGATGCTTTGGGAGAAGTAACAACCAATTGATATCCTTTAAGTTTCAGTTGTTGAATGCAATCAAGCGCATTATCTTTTTCGCTTTTTCCGTACATAAAGGTATCCATCCATAAATGCGCCCCTTTTGAAACACTTTTTTGAGGAATGTATTTGATATTACCATAAACTAAATGAGCTTCCTGTATCCCCAAACCTTCGGAAGTTCTTAAAATGGCGTTTGTATTGTTTGAATCTAAAACATTTTCAATTACAGTTACAACATGCCTTGTACGATAAGGTAAAACTTGTGCAATTTTTTGTCTTTTACTTTCGGGCAGCATACTTTCTAAATAAGCCAAAAAGCCTTCCTCATTCAAATACCTATCGATGTCAACAATCTGGGTCATCATTTTCCGTATTGATTTGCCATCCCATAATACTTCTATCATCGCCTGTAGAAACGAGGGTATTTTCGAACTTCGACCATAACAATTTATTTACTGAATTGATATGTCCTTCATTTTTTTCCTTATCAATACGATATAAAAATTGCAGGTTATTTGCATCCCATATTTTAATTGTTTTATCGCGTGAAGCTGTGGCAAATAGGTTATTTTCAGGATGAAATGCAATATCATAAATAGCAAAATTATGCGCAGGTATTTTGTCAATTATTTTACAAGATGGCCACTCAATAATATTTAAATGAGCATCTCTACCTCCACTTAAAATAATGTCTTTTGTTGGATGTTTGATTACTTTGTTGGCAGATAAACCATGTGCGTAAAACTCATTCACCACTTTTAAAGTAGGCAATTCAAGCACCCTAATAAATCCATCACCACTGGCTGCTAACAATACATCTGAACTTTCAATAAAACACAAACTCCTTATTTTTTGCTCGCATAATTTATTTTTTGCAATCAAATCAAAGTTATCTGCATCAATAGCCGCAATAGTACCATCAGCTGCAGCTGATATAATTAAATTTAATTTTTCTACTTTAATTAAATCAAAAATAGCTGCGTTAGGGTGCAAAATGAGGTTTTTAATTTCCTTTTTTGCTGTCAGATCAATTACATGAACAGCACCACCACCGCTGCCTGCATACATTCTAGTTAACTTCGAATCATAAAACAATTGATAAACAGCCAAGGGCATAGTAGCTGCAAAATTATCAGCTTTTTTCTCAGCAATATTCCAACGTGCAATCATTTTATCACTGCTGCCCGTATAGATCAATTTAGGATCTTCACTTGCCGCCAAAGCATACACAGCCGCCTGATGGCCAGTCAAATGAAATATTTTGTTTACATTTATTTTCAAATTATTTTTTTTTCAAATAAAACATCCCGAATTCTCGGAATTAAATTTTCAATTTAAATTGGCACATAGCCTCATTTGCACATTAATTTTCATTTTCAAATCAACTCATTTTCAAATTAAATTGTCTCATTGGCACATTGTCTCATTGGCACATTGTCAAATTAATTTTGCTCTCGGATGAAACTGTATCATCGTATCTCTTAAATATTCTCTATCCAAATGCGTGTAAATCTCTGTTGTTGTAATACTTTCATGTCCGAGCATTTCTTGCACGGCTCTTAAATCTGCACCGCCCTCTATCAAATGCGTTGCAAAACTATGGCGTAAGGTATGCGGACTAATATTTTTATGCAAGCCAATTTTTACTGCTAAACCTTTTATGATAATAAAAATCATATTACGAGTAAGCCTTGCTCCTCTCCTATTCAAAAATAAAATATCTTCAAATTCCTTTTTAATGGGCAAATTTACTCTCACGCTTTCGCGATATAATTTAATGGCTTTAATGGCCGAACTGCCAATTGGAACTAACCTTTCTTTACTTCCCTTACCTGTTACTTTTATAAATCCAATTTCGAAATGCAGGTTAGATATTTGTAAATTAACCACTTCACTTACACGCAATCCAGAGCTGTACATGGTTTCTAAAATGGCTTTGTTACGCATGCCTTCGGGCAATGATAAATCTAACGCTTCAATTATTGCATTCACCTCATCAACAGATAAAGTATCAGGTAATTTTCTACCTAACTTTGGAGTTTCTAAAAGTTCGGTAGGATTTTTTACAATCAAATTTTCAAGCAATAAATACTTGTAAAAACCTTTCAAACCACTGATAATGCGCGCTTGTGAGTTGGCGGCTAATCCTAAATCATTAATCCATTTTATAAACTCTTTTAAATCTTGGAATGTAATGCCTAACGGAAACTGCTTTAATTGTTTCATTTCGGCATACTGCGCCAATTTATCTACATCATGTATATAGGCCTCTATGGAATTAGGAGAAAGCGATTTCTCTAATTTTAAAAATGATTTGAAACCGTTGATGTATGAATTATTCAAAATTTTAATCAATAGATCGCATAATTGATACCCACAGTAATCCTTGGCATTTCTTTAAAAAAGATATTATCCTTAAACATATCGCTTACTCTATACATGCCATAAAAACTCCATTTATTACTGCCTATTCTTAGCATTGCACCATAATTAAATGGCAAAAACCAATCATGTTTCTTTAATAAATATTCGCCCTTTACACCTTCTGGCGTGCCTTTAGGATTCTCAAATTTATAATAGTGGGTACGGGCAAAACTCCATTCGCCGTAGGCACCAAGATCAATGTATTTACCAAGTGTATTTCCATGCTTGCCTATATTAATTCTAAACCAGGGCTTCAATTGTAAATTACGTGTGTAAAGTCTTTCTTTAATTAAAGTTGAACCAGGAGGTAATGCATAATAAGAAGTGTCTTTAATACGATAATTCCTGTAGGATAAAGCAAAATCAAAACCCAAGGAAATAGTATTACTTAATTTTCTTTTCTTCAACCAACCAAAACCAAACTCGTGGCATAACGTAGGATCAACAATTTTTGAATCGGGCACAACACCACCAACAATTATATAAGCATGCGTAAATTTTCGGGAATTAGGTCCACGATTAACTTTCAGCGTGTCTTGTTTTAAGTTTTGATGAATAATTTGCTTTTGCGCAAACCCTACCGAAGAGATAAAGCTCATCAGAAAAACTAATATTAAACTTAATAAATTGCTTTGCATAATATTTCTATTTAAAAGGTGTAGCTGGCGGTATAGCCATTATAATGTGCCATTAATTTTTGTCCTTTTTTGTAAATTCTAAATTCAAATTTCACTACTTCTTGTTCTTCAGCTGTTATGAGATAGTAATCTAATATTACTCCCTTTTCATTTTCAATATGATAATAAAAAGGTTTCTTAGCTTGGGTTACAGCATCAATTACATTAATTTCTTTTAGCTTAATAATCAAACCATCTTCACGCAAATCAAAATCAAAAGTGGGTAATTGTTGCGCTTCTGTTTTCATTACTTTGGATGCCTGAGGAACACCGTAACCATGCATATAATCAAAGTATGGATATAATGATGAATTGCGTTGTATTAAATCAAATAACTCCATTGGCTTACCTTTAAATTCTGGATGAACCTGCAACACACAGGCAGCAAAACCTGTAATCAATGGGCATGAAAATGAAGTTCCATCCACCTGCGAAAAACCATTTTTATTTGAAGTACAAACATGACCAAAGGCACACACATTGGGCTTCATCACGTTTTTACTATTGGGACCAATACTGCTAAATGAAATATGATAACCTGTTTCAGGATCAACGCCACCCACCGCTAAAACACTGTCAACATCAGCTGGTGTAATAATAAATTGCCATGGATTACTGTACTCATTACCCGCACTATTCACCACTAAAATTCCTTTTCTGATGGCCATCCTCGCAGCTTTTGAGACTAAGCTTGTTTGGCCATTCATATCTTTATAAAAATACCGTTCAAAGGAATAACCCAAAGAGCTACTAATAATATCAGCCCCATTTTTATCGGCCCATTCTGCCGCAGCCAACCAATATTCTTCTTCTTTAAATGGTTCTCTAATATTAAATTCTGTGAGTGCTAAAAGCAATTCACAATCGGTTGCCAAACCAGTTTGTATATCTTTCGAAACTCCAGCCACACAACCTGTAGTCATTGTTCCGTGCGTTCCACCTTGATACACTTCATGATTCTTTTTCAAAAAATTCCATGTTTCGACAATTCTATTTTCTGCTCTGTGTTTTTCAAATGCTTCGTGTTTATCTAAACCTGGAAAGCCTGCATCAAAAACGGCTACCCGCACTCCTTTACCAGCAATACCGGATTGTTTAAAAGTCTTTACTCCTAAATTATCTAATTGTTGCGATGCCAATTTTAAATCTTTTTCTTTCAACACATTTGAAGATGATTCTTGCTTCGAAGCGAGTATTAAATTACCATCCACGGCCTCTTCTACTACCTTTACAAAGGAAAATGATTTTATTTGTTGAAGCTCCTTATCGTTGCTTCCCCAAATTTTAACTGCATTCATCCACCTGCTTTCAATTGTGATTGAATCACATAACAATGAAATTGAACTTACATATTTTTCATTCAAAGGATAATCTGTAATATCTGCTAAAGCTATGCCAGCATTGAGCCTACGTTCAATAGTGTTGTTATGAAAATAAGTGTAAGGATCAAACTGTACTCCTTTTTTATCTGCAAAGAAAACCCAGTATGCATTGTTTTTCTCAGCCACTTGAGCCAGACTAACGTTTTTGATAAAAAAAGCAAAAAATAAAACAAAACTAAGCTTCGTATTCATCATCTAAAAATAAAGATTTAAATTCAAGAGTGGGCACCATACATGTTTCCTGTTTCCCAAATATACTGTAACGATATTTGGATACTGTATCATAAAAAGCATTTCTGACAAAAGGTGGCACAATAATAAATACATAAAGTAAAGGCCACAACCCTTTCAAATATAAACACAAACGCAATGCTCCTGTACTTCTTAGATAAACCTTTCCTTCATCAATAAAAATTAAAGATCCTAAATAAGTTTCTTCTATACCATATTTATTCATCAACTTTTTACCTTGCTTCGACTGGATAGTTGTATAACGTATTTGCCTTTTTTTATCCCGTTTAATCACAAACATCATTGAGGTGTTACAAAGTTTGCAAACCCCGTCGAATAACAAAATTTTATTAGTTTGCTCAAACATTCAGCGCTGAATGGTCGGAATAAAATTTACGTTGACGAATATGAAAATGATTGCCCTTTGCCATCACATGCACAATCATGTTTTCAATAGAAAGTGGTGTACCTTCTTCTACATCGGCAATATTACTATGCTTTATATTATGTCCATCAAAAATTAAAATCAATCCAGAGCCTATGGCTTCCATATTGTTTCCATTGGTAACAAGCACCCCAGTATCTTCACCTAAACCAATTCCAATACAACCAGGATTTCCAGCTACAGCCTGCGCCAAACGACCAAAACGCCCGCGTTTTACAAAATGAGAATCAATAATTACATTATGTAAAAAACCTAAACCAGTAGTAATCTTTACTTCTCCTTTCAATAATGACTCAGTGCTACTTCCTTGATAAATCATAGTGTTGCTCATAGCCATAGCGCCTGCACTAGTACCCGCAATCACAAAATCTTCATTTAAATATCTTTCGTGCAAGGTGTTTAATATTTCTGTGCCGCCAAATATCATGCTCAAACGCAATTGATTACCGCCAGTAAACATTACCCCATCACAATTTTTTATTCTATCAATATAATCCTGATTCAAGCAATCTTCTCGCTTTTTAATATGCATTACTCCAATATTAATGGCCCCTAATTTTGCAAAAGCATCAATATAATTTTCACCAACTTCTTCAGGAATCATACTTGCCGAAGTAATAACTTCAATCCTTGATTCCTTATCATTTCTTAGCTCTTTGAGTAATCTTTTAAGGATTCCAAATTCAAAGAAATTGAGATAGTCTTTAGGCTGAAAATTTTTTTCAATATCTGTTCCTTTATCTTCATTCCCCCCCACCGAAATAAGTTTACCCTTAGGAATTTCCATAGCTTTTTTATTAATTAAGCATCAAATATATAACTAGCTATTACAATCAGCAAAAAGAAATATTAAAGTAACATTGTTAGTAAGTATGAATATTGTGGCATGAAGCTATGCCAAACATAATTTAGCAGCAGCCAACAAAAGCACAAAAGCCAACATGCGTTTTAAGGTACTTGTATTTTCAATTTTAACCCCCCATCTACTTCCAAAATAACCAAAACCAAGCACAACAATCATTTTAAGTAATAAATCTTGCGAAATATATTGCACTATATTATCTATTGCAATTAGGCCTGCTAATGAATTTAGCACAATGAACAAAGCAGCAATTGCAGCAGTTTGTTTTACATTGCCCCATGCCAATAATAATAAAATAGGGCTTAAAAAAATTCCTCCGCCTACTCCTGTAACACCCGAAATAAAGCCTATTAATGCAGCTATAAAGAAAGCCTTGCATGCCGAGTAATTAATTTTAAACCGATTTTCAAACTGATGAAAAAAACCAAGCAAATAAATGACTGAAAAAATCAAAAATGCTGCTAACATATAGCGATAAAAAAGAGCACCTACTTTTAAACTTGCGCCCAAATAGGCCATTGGTGCGGCTCCCAATCCAAAAGGCACAAAGTATTTTAAATTAAAATGACTGTGTTTAGCATATTGATAAAAAGCAACTGATGCCACCCCTAAATTCATTACCAAAACAAAAGATTTCATTGATGGAGAAATAATACCGAACAATGCAAACATTGCAATATATCCGCTAGCTCCGCCATGCCCAACTGATGAGTATAAAAATGCAACTAAGCCTAAACTAATTAAAAATATGATATTAATTACATCCACAATTTATCAATTCAAAAGATATATGCTACAAATTAAATCAAAATACATTTGTGTGTCTATATTTGTAAACTAGTTTTTATATGTTGATTGACCAATTTGGGCGCAAGCACACTTATTTAAGAATTTCGTTAACTGATGCTTGTAACATGCGTTGCAGCTATTGCATGCCTTTGAGCTCCTACCATGGAACAAAAAGCAATAAGTTAATGACAGCCGATGAAATTTTTGAATTAGCCAGCATTTTTGTTCAAAATGGGATTACTAAAATTCGTTTAACAGGTGGAGAGCCATTGTTAAGAAAAGACTTCGATACAATTCTAAAAAAACTAGCTACATTGCCCGTAAATATTGGCATTACCACCAATGGCCTCTTACTAGATAAACATTTTGAAAACCTAGTAAAACACAATGTAAAACACATCAATATTAGTTTAGATAGTTTAGATGCCGAAGAATTTAAACGCATTACGCACACGGGGCAATTAGAGAAAATAATGTTGCATATCAGCCATTTATTGACTTTAAATATGATTGTAAAAATCAATTTAGTGATGCTTAAAAATATAAATGAGCATGCTATAATTGATTTTGTAAAATGGACAGAAAAGCATCCGATCGATGTACGTTTTATTGAATTTATGCCCTTCGAAAAAAATGATTGGAACAAAGAAAAAGTACTTGGTTATGAAACTGTTTTAAATACTTTAGCCGAGCAATTCGACATCCTTAAAATTGAAGATGAAACTAACAGTACCTCACGAAATTATAAAGTAAAAGGCTTTAAAGGTAATTTTGGATTTATTACTACTGTAACTAATCCTTTCTGCGAAAGCTGCAACAGACTTCGCCTAACGGCTGATGGTAAGTTGAGAAATTGTCTGTTTGCAAAAAATGAAACTGATTTATTAACACCACTGCGCAATGGTGAAAATATACTTGAACTCATACAGCAAAATGTATTAAGCAAGGCCGCTGCCTTAGGCGGCATGAACGACTTACACAGCAATAGTGATAGAAGTATGATTCAGATTGGAGGATAAAAGATCACCATAAAGTTGGGTTTCAACCCAACTTTACAAAGAATACTAATATAAGAACTGAAGGTTAAATCAAAAAATAACTACTCCTCCAAATCATAAAAAGTAAACATATCCTCAAACTCTTGCTCAAAAGTTTCTATGCGATGGTGTTGCCCAACCTATTTCACCAACGACCCATTATTAAAATCCTTGGTAGGTGTCATAAAACACAATTCACCTTTACTATTCTCTGCCATTAAAATCATACCTTGACTTTCAATGCCTTTAATTTTACGGGGAGCTAAATTAACCAGCATGCAAATTTTTTGACCAATAATATCTTCAGGTGCATAATATTGTGCTATGCCCGAAACAATTGTTCTTTCGTCAATACCGGTATTGATTTTTAATTTCAATAGTTTATCAGTTTTAGGCACGCGTTCTGCTTCGATGATAGTTCCTGTGCGAATATCCATTTTAGTAAAATCATCAAAACTAGTTTCGGCTTTTTGCGGTGCAACATTTACAGGAGCTTCAGCATCATCTTGGGCCTTATTGTTTTGCTTTGATTGATGCAATTTTTCGATTTGTTGTTGAATCATTTCATCTTCAATTTTACTATATAATAATGAAGCTTCACCAAGCAAATGATCAACATCCAAAAGGTGATTGTTTAATTGTGTCCAATCTGTTTTTTGCAAATTAAGCATGTTGTATATTTTAGTGGAACTAAAAGGTAAAAATGGCTCACTTAACACAGCCAAACAAGCCGTTAATTGCAAGGATACGTGCATAATAGTGGACACGCGTTCATTATCTTTTCCATACAATTTCCAGGGCTCTGTATCTGCTAAATACTTATTTCCGGTGCGGGCCAAATTAATAAACTCCGCTAATGCTTCTCTAAATCTAAATTTTTCAATGCTTTCGCTGATGCGTTTTGGCGCTTCAATCATTTCATTCAAACAATGCTTGTCAATATCCTGCAAAGCATTTATAGCAGGCACTTTACCTGCATAATACTTATGTGTTAATACCAAGGTACGATTGATAAAATTACCTAGAATAGCAACAAGCTCATTGTTGTTTTTGGCCTGAAAATCTTTCCATGTAAAATCATTATCCTTAGTCTCAGGCATATTGCTGCAAAGTGTATAGCGCAACACATCTTGCATGTCTTTAAAATCATGCAAATACTCGTGCAACCATACTGCCCAATTGCGTGATGTAGAAATTTTTTCACCTTCTAAGTTTAAAAACTCATTGGCGGGCACATTATCGGGCAACACAAAATCTCCATGCTCCATCAACATGGCAGGAAAAATAATGCAATGAAAAACAATATTATCTTTCCCAATAAAATGAATTAAACGTGTATCATCCTTTTGCCACCAATCTTTCCATGATTCCTCTTGATTAATTTGTTTAGCATATTCTTTTGTAGCAGAAATGTATCCAATAGGCGCATCAAACCAAACATACAACACCTTACCTTCTGCACCTTTCACTGGAACAGGCACACCCCAATCTAAATCGCGTGTCATTGCCCTGGGTTGCAAACCATCTCCACTTACCAACCAACTCTTGCATTGCCCATAAACATTGCTTTTCCAATCTTTATGACTTTCAATATAATTTAAAATCTTAGGCGATAATTTATCTAACGGCAAAAACCAATTTTTAGTATCTCTCAACACTGGCGTTGCACCCGACAATGTAGAATGTGGGTTAATTAAATCGGTTGCATTTAAAGTACTTCCACAACGCTCGCATTGGTCGCCATAAGCATTTTCATTGCTGCAAACAGGGCAGGTTCCCATAATATACCTGTCAGCTAAAAACTGATGAGCACTTTCATCAAAATATTGCTTGGTAACTTCTTCAGTAAAAACACCTTTGTCATAAAGTACCTTAAAAAAATCGCTGGCAGTTTCATGATGTGTTTTACTCGATGTTCTTGAATAAATATCAAAGCTAATTCCAAATTCATTAAATGAGTCACCCATCATTTTATGATATTTATCAACTACTTGCTGCGGTGTAATACCCTCTTTTTTTGCTTTAATTGTAATGGGCACGCCATGCTCATCGCTTCCGCAGATAAACAACACTTCCTTTTTATTTAAACGCAAATAGCGTGTAAAAATATCAGCTGGTAAATAACATCCAGCCAAATGACCTATATGCACAGGACCATTAGCATAAGGCAAAGCAGCAGTAACAGTAGTTCTTTTATAATTGGTATCTGACATATATTTTATCTTTATAATAACATGCACATCTAAATAAAATTATTGAATGGCACGTTTTAGCTTTACTAAAAGTTTATAATTTAGCAGGCAAATATAATACATAATGCTAATACCACCTTTCCTCAAAAAAGGAGATACCATAGGAATAACTGCAACAGCTCGTAAAATAAGTAAAGAAGAACTTGAAAGTGCAGTAAAAACAATTGAATTGAAGGGATACAAAGTACAATTTGCCAATCATTTATTTGCTATTGAAAATCAATTTGCTGGTAGCGATGAACAAAGAAAAAATGATTTACAAAGCCTAATTGATGATATAAATGTGAAAGCCATTTTAATAGCACGTGGCGGCTATGGCACCATGCGCATTATTGATGAAATTAATTTTAACGCTTTGCGCGAAAATCCGAAATGGATTATCGGGTATAGCGATGTTACTGTGTTACATAGCGCATTAAACATACAAAATATAGCAAGCTTACACGCAACAATGCCTATCAACTTTTCAAAAAATGAAGAAGCAACAAATTCATTATTTAAGGTGATTGCTGGAGAAAAAACTAATTACCTATATAATTACGATACATCTGAAAATAAAAATTTGTTCAAACAAGGAAATGTAAAAGCACCCATTATTGGTGGCAATTTATCCTTATTGTATGCTATGCAAGGCAGCAAAACAGATATCGACACTAAAGGAAAAATATTATTTTTAGAAGATTTGGATGAATATCTTTACCATATCGACAGAATGGTTTTGAGTTTAAAACGTGCAGGTAAATTTGATAATTTAGCGGGTTTAATTATTGGTGGAATGAGCGATATGAAGGATAATTTAGTTCCTTTTGGTCATCGTGCAGAAGAAATAATATCATTTCATTTAAAAGATAAAAACTATCCCATTTGTTTTGATTTTGCTTGTGGACATATAGATAGAAACCTTGCCTTGCCCTTTGGATTAACAGCCAATTTAAACATTACAGAACAACAGGTTTTATTATCATATTAAAAATGGCAACGCATAACCAGCTTGGTGCCCAAGGAGAATTGATGGCTGTTCAATTTTTAATGGCAAAAAACTATCAGATTGTTGCAATTAATTGGCGCTGGCAAAAAGCCGAAGTAGATATTATTGCACAAATAAACGATACACTTGTTTTTGTAGAAGTAAAAACAAGAAGTTCAGATACTTTTGTTAAACCAGAGGAAGCAGTGCACGAAAAAAAACAATCACTTTTAATAGAGGCGGCAGAAGCTTATTGCGAAACAAATAATATTGAAATGGAATTACGTTTCGATGTAATTACAATCATTCATCAAGGTAATAAAACAATTACAAAACATATTGAAGGCGCGTTTTAAACATTACTTTGCCGTCATTTTATTATCAATTAAAGCGTGATTATAAGTTTGAATAATTGCTTTTAAAAGTTTTTCCTCGGCCTTGTAGTTTATTGAGATATTATTTACCAAATTATTATTAAACTCATCATTAACCATATCAAAAACAGCAATGGTTTTTTCTCCATCAAATTGCAAACATAATTTATCGGTAATTAGCTGATAATACTGACCATTAAAAGAAATTGAGTAGCCTAAATTATTATCATTAATTGCATTTCCAAAAGCAAAATAAGGTAAATCGTAATGCAAATTTTCGAGTATTGATGGCACAATATCAATTTGCTGAACCGTTTTTTCTATAATTTTTCCTTTTAATTGCGTTGGGTTATAAATTAATAATGGAATACTGTAGATGCCTGCATCTGTTTGATAACGCTCATTTTTAGATATTGAAGTATGATCTGCAGTAATCACAAAAATGGTGTTGTTAAACCAATTTGCTTTTTTAGCCGATTCAAAAAATTTAGCTAAGGCATAATCAGCATATTGTATGCTTGCCCCTATTGCTAAAGAATTACCTTTAAATTTTCCTTTATATTGCTTGGGCAAAGTATAAGGATGGTGCGAGGAAAGCGAAAAGAAACAAGTGGCAAATGGCTTTTTTTCTTTATCCAGTTGTGCTTTAAAAAACTGAAAAAACGGTTCATCAAAAATACCCCAATGACCATCATAATCCTCACTATTTGGATGTTCATTTCTGCCAAAATAATTATCGAAACCAGCAGCTTTAGAAAAAATATCAAAACCCATAGTACCATTATTTCCACCATGGTAAAAGGAGGTACTATAGCCTTTCTTTTTAAGTAAGGAGCCAATGCTTTCAAAACTATTGGCATTGTATGCCGAATAGGTAAACGATCCATCAAAAAGTGTTGGAATTCCAGCTACAATAGAGGGAATACCTTTAATAGAGGTTTTACCATTGGCATAAGCATTTGTAAATTGAGTGCTTTTTGCCGCTAAACTATCAAAAAATGGGGTCAGTGATTGATGATCATTGGCTAATGCGGTGTATTCACTGCCAAAACTTTCCATGATAATAATCACCACATTTTTATTAAGAAAAGGAATGGTATCGGTATGATGATGTGTTGTAGAATAATATTGAGTTAATTCATTTTCCTTAAAGTATTGTATCTTTTCTAATTGCTCTTTATTGGCTGATTTCATGATGCAAAATGGCGAATTTAACACCAAAGAAACATGTTTTCCTTGTGCATAATTTGAAGCGCCAATCATATCTAAAGGTCGATATTGCCAGCCTCCTCGTGAGCCAATAACCAATAGCGGTAAAAAAACACAAAACAGAGATGCTAGTTGAATAAACTTTAATTTATTGGTCCATTCAATTGTTTTTGTTTCCTTGTTTTTTGAGAAATAAACGAGTGCAATGATCACCGATATCCAAATCAATAATACAAACCAATAATCGGCAATATATTGTGGCAACAGCTGCATGCCATCGTTTTCGCCACCTAGTGTTTGAAATAAATCAAAGGTTGATCTTTTTTGAATGAACTCGAAATAACCAATATCAATACAATTGAATAACAGTGCTAAGGCATTGATAACAATAAAAATAATACGGTAAGTTTTTTTAAAGTAGGGATGTTGTATAAATTTAAATGGCAATAAAAGGGTAATAAACAATAAACCATTGAGCCAACAAATCACTACCAAATCGAATCGTATGCCATAAATAAAGGGCGAAATAATACTTTCGGAATGCGTAAAATAGCTGAAGTTAAAAACCAAGAAAAGTAAACGTGTGTAGGCATAAAGGCAAATCAATAATGCCAATTGCTTAAACACAAGTTTGTATTTTTGTAATATCATGGCTCAAATAACCGCAAAAAAAAGGCAAAAAAAAAGCCACTCTTATGGAGTGGCTTTCTTTGAAGTAAATTAAATTATTTTAACCAAGTTGCAGTACAATTATCTGTTCCTGCAGTGTAAGAAATTGTAATTTTTTTACCATCTGGCTCAATTGTACCAGTTCCAGCCATAGCTAAACCTGCATAGTTACCTGAAGTAAGTGTTATTTTTTCATTGAAATCACCTGATAAAGTAGCAGGGATATTTATTGTAGTAGTGAAGTTGCCTAAATTACCAACAACAATTGATAAAATACCAGTTGTACCATTTGTTACAGTGCCACTGTATGATGCTACAGGACCAAAATTACAAGATTCTGTACCTGTGTATGAACCACTTAAAGTAGCATTGCTATGTTTTACTTTAACAGTTCTTTTCACTTCAGTAGATGCATTGCCAGCTTCGTCTGTAGCTTTGTAAGAAATAGTGTAAGAACCAGCTTTTGTTTTGTCAACAGCACCAGTGATAACAATACTTGAAGAAATATCGCTTTCATTGTCTTTACCATCCAAATCAGTTGCAGTAGCGCCTGCCTCAGTATAGTTGTCACCAACATAAATAACTACTTCTGCATCACCCTTTAAAGTAACAGTTGGGGCTGTAGTGTCTTCTTTGTTGCAACTTGTTAAAACGAATGCCGAAGCTATTAACAAGGTTGCTGTAATTGATAAAAATTGTTTTTTCATAATTTTTTTGTGGTTAGTTTTTATTTATTGTGCAAATGTAAATCATAAAATTTAATTTTCAAAAATATTTACTTTTAATTTATTTTTTGTACTTTCGCGAAAATTTAACATAAAAACATAACAAAAATGAAAAAAGTAATTTATTCTGTTGCAGTAGCTGCAACGTTTTTAATTGTAGCGTGTGGTCCAAGTGCTGAAGAAATTGCAAAAAAAGAGGCTGCTCGTATGGACTCTATTGCTAAAGTAACTTCAGATTCTTTGGCTACCATCGAAGCTCAAAAGCAACAAATGATGCAAGATTCTATCAACGCAGCGATGGAAAAAATGAAGCAAGATTCTATTTTAGCTGCAGAGACTGCTGCTGCTGCCAAAAAAGGCGGAAAAGTAAAACCAAAAAAACAAGAGCCTAAAAAGCCTGAACAAGGTACAAACCAATCTGGTGCTGGTGGTAGAGGCGGAAACGCTGATCAACCAAACAAAACTGGTGCAGCAGGTAGAAAATAATATACAGGTAAATACACAGATAAATGAAAAAAATATTTTCAATCCTTGCTGTTTCAGCAATAATGCTTATTGTTGCTTGCGGCCCAAGTGCTGAAGAAAAAGCAAAAAGAGATAAAGAAGAAGCAGATTCAATTGAAAATCAAGACGCCATGAAGATGGAACTTGAAGCGCAAAAAGCTCAGGCAATTATCGATTCCTTAGCTGCTATCGAAAAAGCAAAAGTAGATTCGCTTGCAGCAGATTCAATTGCGAAAGCCGCTACTAAAAAGAAATAATTTTTCTTTTCAAAGTAAAAAAAGCGTTTCTCCCCAAGAGAAGCGCTTTTTTATTAATCTCACTTTTTACATCCACAACTATGGAATTAGAAAAGTTACTTTTAAGTAAACATGCTAAAATAACTACCACCAAAGTAATTCAGTGGATTGATTGCGACCCTGCAAAATTTAATAACTTAATGAGTTATGTTTTAGGCAACAATGCAATATTAGCACAGCGCGCAGCATGGGCTATGAGTTATTTGGTAATTCAGCAACCAAAATTAATTGAACCTCAACTGAACAAACTGTTACTATTGGTAAAGCAGCCCGTGCATCAAGCCATTAAAAGAAATACTTTTCGATTTTTAAAAGAAATAGAAATTCCCAAAAAGAGTTTAACATTAGCAATAGATGCCTGCTTTACAGCAGTAGGCAATCCAAACGAATCTATTGCTGTTATTTGCTTTGCCTTTAATACCTTATCAAAAATAGCCAAACAATTTCCCGAAATAAAGAACGAAATCTTATTTGCAACTGAATTACATCAAGAAAATAGGTCAGCAGGTGTAAAGCATACAATTAAAAAAGTGCGAAAAGAGCTAATGAAAATAAATCAAACTTAAAACCCAAAACAAACAGTAGATAAAACAATTTAGATATTCATATCCCTACATCTAAAAAAATCAGCCAACCAGCCCATCAACCAATCATCTAATCAACCAATCAGCTAATCAGCCCATCAACCAATCAGCTATTCAAACTTCATCAACTTCCCACTCTGCGTGTATGTTCCAGCAGTTATGCTATAAAAATAATTTCCTGCAGGAACAAAATTGCCTTGTGCATTTTTACCATCCCAAGTAATTTGCTGTATACCTTTAACTTGTTGTTCATCAACTAAAACTTTTACTATTCGTCCCATCATATCATAAATGGCAACATTTACTTGCGTATTTTCCTCAACAAAATAACGCATTTGCACCTCGGCATTAAATGGATTTGGCGATACCATAACATTTATATTGCTCAATACAATTTCTTTTATAGCTGTTGTACTGTCGGTTGCCGACATATCAGGAAGGGGCAATTGCACATCGGTATACAATTTAAACTTTCCTGGAGCCAAATTCAAAGTCATATTAACATCCGTTACATTCAATGGAATTCCTGTAAAGTATTCATACCAAATACCTGTGTGCTGGAAACCAGAAAAAACATCTTGTGTAATTACATCAAAATTTCCAAAAACAAGCGTATTCATAATTGGATCATTAACACGCAATTGCTTTTGTGTACCAAAGGCCGAAATTTCGAAATTGCTTGTTTTAAACGAGTTATTAATTGTACGCAATTTACCTAGCGCTCCGTATGTTTTATATAACTTCATGCGTGCCGGAGAATTCATATAATCCCATTTAATTGGTTTAGGCGAAGTGCGCGAATCAGCAGTATTTGTTGGATAATTAATAGAAAAATCATAACCCAACTCTCCAAACATCCAAGTCATTTTTGGCCCTGGCACTGGGAAAAAAAATGCGGCAGCCTGCGCAAAACGCTCTAATCGCGTACTATAGGACTTGGTAGAATAGCCATTGGTTCCATTTCCGTACATTTTGTTGTTGTACATTAATCGTTCCTCATCATGACTTTCCATAAACCCTACAAGATTATGAAAAGGAAAACCATGCTGACTTGAACGATAATCAATAGCATTTGAAAAATCCCAACCTGTAGGCCATGCCATAGTTGCTTGTCCATACTCGGCATGCGCTTTACCCCATAACATACAACCATGTCCGGCTAAATCTTGCTCTTCGCTTTTTTCGGCAAAGTGTTCTAAAATGACATAGGTGCCAGGGTAATTTTGCCAAAGTTGCGTGGCCATTCTTTTAATATTATATACTCTTGATGCATCATACATACTCCAATCGCCCACAGGATTTGAACTATTTACCGTGCTCGTTTGCGTAAAACCTTTAGATAAGTCGAAACGGAAACCATCTATTTTATATTCTTTAACCCAATGCGCCAAAACAGTATCGCAAAACTGACGCGTATAAGGACTATCATGATTAAAATCGTAGCCCACATTAAAAGCATGCGTGGCATTTTTATTCAAATAAGGATTTTGACTGGATGGTTTATTATCAAACTCATCCCACCACAAACGTGCATGTGGCGATAAACCATAGGCATGATTTAGCACGATATCTAAAATTACAGCAATACCATTAGCATGTAACGAATCTATAAGTTCTTTAAAGTCTTTTTTAGGTCCATACGTTTTGTCAACAGCAAAGAAAAAATTTGGGCCATAACCCCAACTCTCATTTCCATCAAACTCTGTAACAGGCATAAATTGCAATGCAGTTACCCCTAATTTTTTAAAATAATGAATTGAGTCTTTAACTGTTTTAAATGTATGACGACTTACAAAATCTCTAATTAAAATTTCATAAATATTTAAATCTCTATTATCGGGTTTTTGAAAATTAGTTACTTGCCAATTATACTCAGCCTGCCCGGGTTGCATAACCGAAACAATTTCGTAGGTTTTACCGGCTGGGTAAGGTATTAAATTGGGATACAAAACTGGGTTGATAGCAATATCTAAATTCGGATCCAATATTTTCTCGCAATGCGGATCTGCCACTCTAATTTTATTATCTACTAAGTACTGAAAACGCACTTCTTCATTGGGTGTTAGGCCATTTATTTGCAACCAATATCTCTCACCATTCAATGATTTTTTCATGTAATAATTAGGTTCAACCATCCAGTTATTAAAATCGCCTAATACATACACATTGCTTTTGTAAGGGGCTAACAAACATAAAATTACTGTACTATCGTTAATTACGTTAATGCCATTACCTGTTCCTGATGGTGGATCTTGCACTATTTGTGGCGCTTGTGTTATAATTCGAATAGAATCGTTTACAATGTTGACTCCACTTTCGGCTGAGAATTTTACCCAATGCACACCATAATTTCCGCTGGATACATTCACTGTATAGGTGTTTGCCGCGCTTACCTGTCCTACTAAAACTCCATCGGTAAATACATTAATAAATGCATTTTGATTGGCTTTAATGGCAATTGGAATAGTTTGGTTTTGATTGCTAATGATATAACTGGTAACAGGTTCAGTAAATTTTGCAGAAAAACTAGTATTGAACAAAGGAATGATAATATCGGTACCATCGGCATTTTTAGCAACTTGTGTTCCGGGTCTGTTTCTAAAAACCATGGCCAATGCTCTTACTTTTTCTTGCGTATTAAAACCATACCATGTATTTATTTTAAATTTAATTCGAAAAACATTCGTTGCAATTTTGGTCATCAACACAGCCGAATCAGGAAAAGCATATGCACGTTTTTTATAATGCCAATCGCTAGTACTCGAGCTTCTATCCGTAATTAAACCAGTATGAATCCATACACTATCAGCACCAGCTAAAGTACCATTTCCTTGACTAGCATTAAAAATAATAGTAATGCTATCATTGGCAGTAACATTATTTGGGGTATATGTTACTACTTGCGAGAAGGCCGTAGCGCTTATCAAACATACAATTGCCGTAAAAACTCTCTGAATGCTTTTCATCTCTTAAATGAATTATTTTTAATGAAACCTGATACTAAAAATAAAGGTTGACGATACCATCAACCTTTGAAATGTGCAATTAAAATTAATTTTTATCTGTTTACGATAATTTTATCGGTTACCATATTGTTGCCGCTGCGCATAGTAAAGTAATACATACCATTTGCTACTTTTTCGCCTTTATTATTGCTTGCATCCCAATGAGCAATTTGCTTGCCTGCCAATAATTCGCCACGATAAATAGTTTTAATTAAATTACCAATGGCATCATAGACATTAATTTCAAAGTCTTTTTGATGATTACGCACAAAAAAATTGATGTTAGCCAAATCGCCTGTTAATGGATTTGGAGACACGTTTCTTTCGTAAACTAATTCGTTGGTTTCTAATCCTGCCAAGCTGTATATAAATGAAACAGGACCTTCGGGCCATTCTGTAATATCAGATCCTTTAATAACCTTAGGTGTTGCTGAATTTAATTGATAAATAAAAATGTCATTACATTGATCATCTCTTCCTGTAATTGCACCAGTTGGATCTCTAAAAACCAGTCCCATGGTATAGGCAGTTCTTCCAGATGGCATTGGCTGCGAGGTAACAGAAGTACTGTTTCCATTAAATGTACAATTTTCTGTAGCCAAACTTACATCAGGAGCACTAAAGTATTCTTCTACAATAAATTCTTTTGTAAAAATACCATTACCTTCATTCACCATTTGTCCTACGCCATCTGCCAGTGGATTATTTCCCCAATTTCCCTTAACACTTTGCCATACTTCTGAACACAATGGAGTTATTGTAGAAGAACAAAAGATGGATGCAGCCGATTCATCTGCAGGTGCTGAAGGCGACTGCCAACAAACTCCCGCATGCATATAAACATCGGTGAGTGCCGATGGTGTTACCCCATCAGCTGGTGCATTTAAACTGCAGCTGATATTTGGAAACTTTTTAGTGTCTAATTGTATTTTTATAAAATGAGTTGTTTGTGCCATGATGCCTGCCATTGGAAGTGCAAGCGTTAATGCAAATAGCGTAATTTTTCTTTTCATTTGATTATTATTTTAAATGGTTGGCTATAGTTTATTGAATTTTTGGCTGTATGATTTTTGTTGGTCGTGTATTGTCACAAAATAAATTCCGTTGGGTAAATTACTTATTGAAATACGCTGCGGGGTAGCTGTATTACTTATTGTTCCTGCAATAACTTGTTTACCTAGTATGTTAGATATTTCATAATTAATAATTGTACTATTATTAATTCGAAAGTTTTGAATATTAATAAAATCATAACTTGGATTAGGATAAACTACAAATGAATATTCTTGATCATTTTCAGCTAAGCTATTTACAGCGTTAACAGGCATAATAATAGTATCACTTGCACAATCATTTGTAACTATGAGCCTAACATTATAAACACCTGGATTTAAGTAGGTATAAAAAGGGTTTGCAGTGCTGGCATCGGTATTTCCATCATTATTAAAATCCCACGCATATGTAACAGCATTGCTGCTGTTACTTGTAAAGTTTAAAATTCCGTTGCCATTTACCAAATAAGTAAACATGGCAATTGGGTCAGGTAGTACAGCTATATTGATAACATCGGCACCTGTACAGCCCAAATTGTTTGTTACATTAATAATATAAGTACCTGCAGTATTTACGCTAATGGCCGAAGTTGTAGCTCCGGTGTTCCACGAATAACTTGCAAAACCATTTCCTGCATCTAAAACCAACGATTCACCCGAACAAATTTCTTGACTACTGCCTGCATCAACAAAGGGTAAATTACCAAGGCTCACTTGAATGGTATCGCGCAAAACACATCCAGCATTGGTGCTTATTTCAATACTATAAGAAGCAGAGGAGTTTACATTAATTGCACTTGTAGTATCACCAGTTGACCATAAAATGGAGGTGTAAGGACTTTGATTAAAGATACCAGTAACGCCACTAAAGGCAGTTGTTGGCGCTATTCCAACAGTTAAATAAATATCATTTCCTGTATTGTCTTTACCCGTTTGCAAACCATCTGCGCTTCTAAAAACCATAGCTATAGCATTTAAAGTGGAAGATACTACACCGCTATAATAGCTTTGTACATTAATGGTGATACTCCATAAATCTGTCCCTATACTTGTCATTTGGCCTAAACCATCATCAAATCCCCAATTACCCACCCATCCAATGATAGGCCCAAAAGGCACCAATTGTGCACCGCTATGAAAATAAACTTTAGTAGCTCCAACCAATTGCGTTTGCCCTTGAGTAGCATCATATACAATTGTTAAACTATCACCAAAAGGAGTAATTGAGATACCTGCGTTTAGCGAAAAAGCAATATTGCCGCACAATACAGTGTCATTACCTAAATTAATAGGTGTTAGATTTGGAAGCGTATTATTTACCACAATAGTATCTGTGGCAATACAATTTCCTATTTGCGCACCCACATAATAAACCCCAGGCGAACTCACGGTTATTGTTTGCGAAGTTGCGCCTGTACTCCAACTGTAATTTGTAAATCCGGCACCGGCGTTTAAGGTAACACTGCTGCTTCCGCAAAACGAAATATCATTTCCTAAATTTAGTTGAGCGTTGGCATATGAAATAACAATATCATCGCTGTAAGAAACGCCATTAGTATCGGTTACTGTGAAAGAATAATTTCCTGAAGTATTTACAGTTATTGTAGGTGAAGTGGCCAAAGTGCTCCATAAAATTGTTGCAATGTTATCTCTTTTGTTAAATCCTGTTACTCCCGCAAAAGGGCTTGTAGGCGCATTTCCAAGTACCAAATAAATATCATTACCTGTATCGTCTTTTCCTGTAAGTGTGCCATCGGCATTTCTAAAAACTAACGCTAAGGCATGCACATTGGCGCCTGCAGGCAAACCAAAATAATTTCTAACATGAATGGTAATTCTCCAATAATTGTTGCCCAAGTTTTGCATTTGGCCAAGCCCATCATCTTGCCCCCAATTACCAACCCAGCCAATTACAGGTCCAAAAGCTACTTCTTGATAGCCTGCATGCATATATACTTTAGGCGAACCTTGGAGCTGTGTTTGACCTAAAGTTGCATTGTAGGTAATAGTTAATGAGTCTTCAAAAATAAGAACATTAGTAAATGGATTTAATGTTATGCTTTGCCCTCCGCATAGCGTAGTATCGTTTCCTAAAGGATAATTTTGTGCATTAATATGATCTGTAAAGCCAGTTATAAAAAGTAATAAGATGTAAAGTAAACCTTTATTCATAACACGATATTTATTAAACAAACAATGATTATTAAATTTGGTTTTTTATAATGTGTCATTTTAACACTTTCAAAAACAAAAGTAATTAATTATCAACCAAATTCAAAAAAAACATTTCGAATTCTTAAATAGAATGAAGCCGGAAAGATGAAAACATTTTTTTATGGGTAACTAAAACTAATAGCCCCCAAAACGCTTGCGTAAAAACCACTCAATGGTTAAAAATGCCATTAGAAGATAGAACACCCATTTGAGATTTACCAGATCTTGCAATTTCTCTTCAGAATAAGAGACTGCAACGATATCTTCTTTATTACTTAGTAGTTTTTCGAGTATTTCAATTTGATTAGGATAAACCATTTTTGCCCCCGTTTTATTGGCAATTGCATTTAATAATTGGTGATTAGCTGTGGTATTTAATGCTTCAATATTAACCTGTTTAACCACAAAAGAACCATTTTCTTTAAGTTGTTTTTCGCCCACTTTAGTGCTTGCTTCAAATCTATAATTACCAACTGGAAGGCTTGGTATGTTTAAATAATAACCATTTTCATTTTTCGAAAATTGATACGAAAAAGATTTACCAGCTTCGTTAAAAACATTGATTTTGATATCGGGCTCATTAATAGGTTCAAAACTTTCGTTATATAAATTAGCGTCAAGCACAATATTTTCGCCCTCTTTATAAGTATTTTGATAGTTTACTTTGAATAGTCTTTTATCTGTTTTAACACTTAAATATTGTACTATTTTACCAAAAATTTCTTCAAAGGCATCGTGATTTTGCGCTTGTTGATAATTACTGATTCGCCATCTCCATAGGCCTTCGCCTAAAATTACACCCTCTTTAATTCCATTTATTTCATTAAAAGCTATCAGCGGCTCATTAGTAGTTACATTACCTATTTTTTGATGATAAAATACTGCTGCCCCTGCACTTAGTTTAATGCTTCCAAATGGCACTTGCAATGGAGAAAAATAAGAAATCGATTTTTTTGCGTCTTCACTTAAATTAAATAGCGCAAAATCTTTATTGAGTGCTGGCAAAACCTCATTAAATTTAGGTCTTACGCTAGAGATGTTAAACACTTTTTGGAGATTATTTACAGCATTAAAATTACTGTTATTGCCAATAATAAACAGCCTTGAAATATTACTTTTTTGTAGTTCGGCAAATAGCTTTTGGTTGGAATTATTGGACGAAGGCAATTGATGCAGAACAACCAGGTTAAAGCTTTCTATTGATTTATTCCAGTCGCTAATGTTGCTGAATTCGGCCTCATAATTTTCGTTTTTTTCAATAGTTTGACGCAATGCTGTGATATCAGGATGCGGGGCATCGGCTAAAATTAGCACTCTTTGTTTATTGGTAATAATATCTATAAAAACATGTTGTATATTATTAATGGTAGTAATTTCCTCACCCAACGGAATCAATTTAACCACATAATGCAAGGTGCCCGTTCCCACGGCTTTTAATTGTAAGGGAATATTTTTACTAAAACTTTCGGAAACAATATTAATATCTTGCTCAAATACCGTCTTGTTGTCTTTTTCAACTATTAACTTGGCCACCTTTCCTCGCAACATTTTGGCCTGCATAATAATTTCAAGCGGAAAAGTATTACCTGCATACACCGTTTTGTTGTGATTGACTTTTGTTAAAATCAAATCTTTTCGAACGGTGGTATCGCCTAAAGCTACTGTATAAACTGGGCATTTTAGTGCTGTCGTTTCATACAATGGATTTTCTCCTTCGTTATACAAACCATCGCTACTAATAATTACTGCTCCTAAATTACGGTTAACATAACGATTTTCAAGTTCCTCAAACAACTGTTCCAAGTTTGTTGATTTGTCTTTAAAATCAGGACTTACAGATTCATTTATCCTTTCACCAAAGAGGTAATGCTTTACTTCAAACTTACTACTTAATTGCTCGCTTAATGTTTTAATTTTTTCTCTGTATTCTTTTTTCAAAAAGCTAGAATCGGCCTGAGCGCCAATAGAACTTGAATTGTCTTGGGCAATTACAATAACAGGCTTTTCAACTGTTCTAAAAATGGTTTTAATTAATGGTGAAAGCAGCAGGAAGCTGAGGGTAGTAACCACAACAAACCTACTCACTGTCATGGCATATTTAATCCAAATGGGCAATCCATCGTACTTCATCGATTTTCCATAAAGCAGGTAGGCATAAAGCGCTCCAAGCGCAATACAAAGCACACTTAACCATAAAGGATATTCAGTTATTAGTGATATCAAGCCTATATTTTATTTAGGATTGCAAAAATAGCATTATTAACGTGTCAATTGATTGTTAAAAATACCTCAAATAAAAAATATTATTATTTACTAACGAATAAATAAGTGTACACGTATTCATAATATCTATCATTTTTTGGGGTACTAATTGCTTTTAGGTCGAAAATTAAAGTAACAATACCCAAAAATAAAAGATTGTTGGTTCATTAGTTAAAAGCTGCTAAACAAGAGCAGCTTTTTTTATTTACTAATTACAAAATAAAAGTCCCCTTTTATTTTAGCGCAAGAAACACTAAACCATAAAAACAAGGTGGTCTGAACTGCTGTAGCATTTTTTATATTTTATAACGAGAGTGAGTACTTGTCTTTCCAGCCAGACTGTTTTTTGTTACCGCACTGCAAAATGCGTCATTTCCATAAATATTAATTATATAATTTTAGGCACCTTTCAAATTTTGATCAACCATAATTCCACCACCAAACTATTGAGTTTTGATGAGCTTGGCATAAGGAAATCTTTTTTTGAATTTCTTCACCTCAAAACATGATATTGGTCAAATTTGAGATAAAATACGAGGCTGATAATTTAAAATTATCTTTTGAATCTTTTGGCTAACTCCTCTAATGTAAAAGTGATTAAGGTGGGTTTTCCGCTTGGGCTATGGTAGGGCAATTCGCACGAAAAAAGTTCGTTAATAATATGTTGCATTTCTTCTTCGCCCAGCTTATCGCCTGCTTTTACGGCCATGTTGCGTGCTAATATCTTTGCTAAGAATTCTTTCTTGCCAGTTCTAATTTCACCTTGTTGTTTTATTTCATCAAGAATCTTTTCAATACTTTGCTGTAACTCATTTTCCTTTAACTCGGGCGGAATACCATTTACGCCAAACGCATTTTTACCCATCGCTTCAATTTCAAAACCTAACAAATGCAAATCCCCTATTATTCCATGCAATAATTCGGCCTCACCGGAAGAAAAGTTAAGTACTACAGGAAATAATAATTGTTGCGAATAGCTCTGATGGTGGGCCATTTGACGAATGTACTTTTCATATAAAATACGCTCATGGGCACTTTGCTGATCAATTATTAAAAACCCAGTTTTAATATGACTTAAAATATAAGTTTTATGTAATTGATAAGAGGTCTTTTTAATAGGTTCACCAATGTTTTCATCAAAATTACTCAACAAACTTTCTTGTTGTTCTTCAGGTAAAATAAAGGCCGTTTGATTTAACTCAGCATAATTATTTTTCTCAACATTTGCACTTCTAAAGCTATTAGAATCAGGTATTTGCCAATCATCAATGGTATTAAATTTTCTTAAGTCGGCCGCGCTGTTGGATCCTGAAAAGGGATTATATCCTTCTTTTAACCTTATACTTGGTGCTTTTACCGTTTCGCCCGGTTTTAACGGCATAATATCAACAGTGGCTTCAGTATCAAAATCAATTGTGGGTGTAATATTATAGATACCTAATGATCGCTTTATGGTTGACCTTAAAATTGCATATATCGTTTTTTCATCTTCAAACTTTACCTCGGTTTTAGTTGGATGAATATTAATATCAATTACATTGGGCGGTAAATCGAAATATATAAAATACGAAGGGTGCGCACCGGGAGCTAACAGTTGCTCGTAAGCACTAACTAACGCATGATTTAAATAAGCATTTTTAATATACCTATTATTGATAAAAAAATATTGTTCACCTCTTGATTTCTTGGCAAACTCTGGCTTACATACAAATCCTTTTATTTTAACGTAGTCGGTAGCTTCCTCAACGGGCACTAATTTTTCGTTAAAACTTT
>CAIKXD010000266.1 GCA_903831265.1 uncultured Bacteroidota bacterium | reverse complement strand
TGTTGCAGGTGCTCCAGAAGTGCACGACTCACATTTTCCGCCACAGTCAACGCCTGTTTCATCTTGATCTTTTATTTTATTAAAGCAATAAGGCGGATATTGTGAAGATTCATTTTTTCCTAATTCATCAATCTCTGAATTTCTTTTGCAGGAAAAAAAAGAAACAGCGACCAATAAAAAGTAAATTATTTTTTTCATTTGTTGAAATTATAGAAACTTAAAGTAACAAATATAAGTTATTTACGCATTTAGGTTCAATAATAAATGAATCTATAAACCTCTATGATGATGAAATAAACCTCTAAATGCGTTTCCTTTTTGGTGCAAATTTTTCAGCAGATTTTATCGCTTGAAAGATGGACTACTTCGAAGCTGTATTAAGACTAAAATTTTAAACTCAGATTGCTTTTCTTTTATTAAGAAGTTAGTTTTAAAGCATCTTAAAACAATTCAAAAAAAAGCTATTTTTTTTTGTGCTGATTATCAGCCTGTTTGTGAATTAAGTATTTAAAACAAAAATGTTTATAAAGAATTTTAAACTAGGTAACTTGTATTAAAACCTTTATGGAATGTGCTTTTTACAACACTAACATTGCTTTGTTCAAAACTCAATGGCATCACTTAATTTTACACTGTACAAGCTAATAATTTTAATGACGCAATCTAAAAGCCAACTAATTATTCATCAAAAAATATAATTTATGTCAGCAACAAAAATAAGCCCAAAACTAATGACAGATAAGAAAAACACAACATATTCTTATAAAGAAGTACTTGAAAAAAGTACAGCGTATTTTAATGGCGATGATTTGGCAGCAAGCACGTGGGCCAACAAATATGCCATGAAAGATGAAGATGGCAATTATTTAGAATTAACGCCAGATGACATGCATCAAAGAATGGCAACAGAGTTTGCTCGTATCGAAGAGTACTATCGTATCAATAATTTTATAGAAGGCAAGCAAGAGGCGTTATCTGACTACGGCAAAAAAAGAGCGCATTTAACTTTTGAAAAAATTTATAATTATTTCAAGCAATTTAATGCAGTAATTCCTCAAGGTAGTGTAATGTCATCATTGGGAAATCCTCATGTGATTGCCTCATTAAGTAACTGTATTGTATTGCCCGAGATTTATGATTCGTATGGTGGAATATTTTTTACAGATCAACAAATGGCGCAATTGTTTAAAAGAAGATGTGGTGTTGGTATAGATATTTCAACGTTAAGACCATCTGGTATGCATGTTTCAAATGCTGCAGGAAGCACTACCGGCGCAGTAAGTTTTATGGAACGTTTTAGTAATACCACACGTGAGGTGGCACAAAATGGTAGGAGAGGAGCGTTGATGATTACTATGGATATTGCGCATCCAGATGTTGAAGAGTTTATAACCATTAAACAAGATTTGAAAAAAGTAACTGGTGCAAATATTTCGGTACGCTTGTCAGATGAGTTTATGGAAGCGGTAAGTAATGATGCCTATTACACATTAAGGTTTCCGATTGATGCCGAAAAACCAAAGTATAGCAAGGTAATTAAAGCACGCGATTTATGGAACACCATTATTAAATGTGCGCACAATACTGCTGAACCGGGTTTGATTTTTTGGGATAGGCAACATAAATATTCTACTTCATCTATTTATCCGGGATTTAAAAATGTATCAACAAATCCTTGTAGCGAAATTGCCATGCAAGGTGGTGATAGCTGCCGTTTAATAGCAATTAATTTATACAATATGGTGGATGAACCATTTTCTGAAAATGCTTCATTTAATGATAAAAAGTTTTATGAGACTGTATATGAATCGCAACGTTTGATGGATGATTTAGTTGATTTAGAGCTAGAAGCCAACGAAAGAATTTTAGATAAAGTTAGCAGCGATCCAGAACCTGATTTTATAAAAAATGTAGAAAAAGACACATGGAAGTTATTGTATGAGGCTGGTAAAAAAGGGCGTAGAACTGGTCTTGGTTTTACCGCATTAGGAGATGCTATTGCTGCTTTAAACATTAAGTTTGATGGTGAAGAGGCTATTGCAGCCACCGAAAAAATTATGCGTATAAAATGTGAAGCAGAATTCGAAAGTTCAATTGATATGGCTATTGAAAGAGGTAAGTTTGAATCTTTTGATCCTGCAATAGAAAACACATCTGAATTTATTCAAATGATGCAAGCAGAGTTTCCAAAAGTATATCACAGAATGATGCAATATGGTCGTAGAAATATTTCTATTAGCACAGTTGCACCTACTGGTACATTAAGTATGTTGGCTCAATCTAGTTCTGGTATTGAGCCTGTGTTTATGTTAAGTTATAAAAGAAGAAGAAAAGTAAACATACATGATACCAACGCGCGTATCGATTTTAAAGATGATATGGGTGATAGTTGGCAAGAATTTACTGTTTACCATCACAAACTAAAGGAATGGATGAACATTACAGGCAAAACAGATGAAACATTAAGTCCGTATTATGGCGCAACTGCGCCTCAGATTGATTGGAATAACCGTGTAAAATTACAAGCTGTAGTTCAAAAATATGTAACGCATTCTATTAGTTCAACCATCAATTTAGCCGAGAATGTTGCAGTGGAACAAGTGGGTGATATTTACTTAGAAGCATGGAAGAATGGACTAAAAGGAATAACCGTTTACCGCGATGGTTCAAGAAGCGGCGTATTGGTGAGTACCGAAAAGAAAGAAACAAAACCAGATGCTATTGTTGAATATGTAGCGCCAAAAAGACCAATTGTGTTAGAAGCAGAAATAGTGAGGTTTATGAATGATAATGAACATTGGATTGGTGTTGTAGGTTTGTTAAATGGCAAACCATATGAAATTTTTACAGGTAAAACTGAAGATGTTTTTGTGATTCCTTTAAGTGTTAAATCGGGGTGGATTATTCAAAATAAAACCGATGATGGTAACAAACGATATGATTTTCAATACACTGATAAAGATGGTTATAAAGTTACCATAGAAGGCCTATCGCGCTCATTTAATAAAGAGTATTGGAACTATGCAAAGCTCATCAGTGGTATCATTCGTCAAGGTATGCCATTGCCTAAAGTTGTAGATTTAATAGATCATCTTAATTTGTATAGCGATAATATCAATACCTGGAAAACAGGAGTTGCACGTTCATTAAAGAAATTTATTCCGGATGGTACTATTGCCAAAGATAAAAAATGCCCAAGTTGTGGCGATACTAATGGCCTTGTGTATGAAGAGGGATGCCTCAATTGCAAAAGTTGTGGACATTCAAAGTGCGGATAAAATAAATGATTAATTATTTTAACACTGATTGAAAAATAGCTTCAATCAGTGTTTTTTTATAATAATTACACATAAAGTAATTCTCTATATTTGTGCAAATCAATCTCAATGAATAATTACAGAACATTGCTTTTTATTACCATTTCTGCTTCAATTGTTATAGGTGTTAATTCGTGCACCAAAAACAAAACAGAAGATATGACTATTAAAACTTCAACTTGTGATTCGGTTAAAGTAATTTCCTATAAAAATGATGTTCAACCAATTTTAAATAATAATTGTGGGGCTCAAGCAGGTTGCCACAGTAATGGTAGCGCTTCGGGCGGTGTTAAGCTTGAAAGCTGGCAAGGCACAAATGAGGTAGCTACAACTGGTTTGTTAATGAAAAGCATTAGGCATGAAAGTGGTGTTTCTTTCATGCCTAAAGGAGGTTCAAAATTAGATGCTTGCTATATTGCCATTATTGGCAAATGGGTAAGAAATGGAAGTTTGAATAATTAAATTATACTTTATCGAAGCAATTTGTTCGTTTTGTAAAAATAATATACTTTCGCGCTTCAATTTATTAAAACAAAAAGAAAATGGCTACATCGTCAGATATTAATGTTGGTTCAATTATTAGATTTAACAACGAGTTATGTGTAATTACAGAATATCAACATCGTACACCAGGTAACTTAAGAGCTTTTTATCAAGCTAAAATGAAAAATTTAAAAACGGGAAAATCAGTTGAAAACCGTTTTAGAAGTGGAGAGGAAGTAATTTTAGCGCGCGTAGAATATAAAACATTGCAATTTATTTATAGCGAAGGTGAGCACATTGTTTGTATGGATAACGAATCCTTCGAACAATTATATATTGCGTCTGATTTATTTGGAAACGGACTAAAATTTATGAAAGAGGGCATGGAAGTTAAAGTAGCATTCGAAAATGATAACGCAATATCTGCCGAAGCGCCAACCTTTGTTGAAGTTGAAATTACATACACCGAGCCCGGTTTAAGAGGCGATACAGCAACAAATACTTTAAAGCAAGCCACCATAGAAACTGGCGCAATCGTAAACGTTCCACTTTTTTGTAATCAAGGCGATAAAATTAAAGTCGATACAAGAACTTCGGCTTATGTTGAAAGAGTAAAGTAAATATTTAAAATACATTTTGTACCTTTGAGAGGCTAAGATTATTCTTAGCCTTTTTTTATTTTTATTATTATGAAACTACCTAGAAAGTACACACTGTCGGAGATTGCTGCGCTTGCAGGAACTGATTTTGAAGGAGCACCAAACTTCGAAATTACTGGTATCAATGAAATTCACATGGTGGAAGCTGGAGATATTACTTTTGTTGATCACCCAAAGTATTATGATAAAGCTTTAAATTCAAAGGCAACAACTGTAATTATTAATAAACGTGTGCCTTGTCCCGAAGGTAAAACATTGCTGTTTAGCGATTTTCCTTTTGATGTATACAACAATCTAGTAAAACATTTTGTAAAGTTTGTTCCGGCTTTTCAAAAAATAAGCACAACAGCGCAAGTAGGAGAAGGATCTGTGATACAACCTGGCGTGTTTTTAGGAGAAAATGTTGTGGTGGGCAAAAACTGTTTAATTCATCCCAATGTAACAATATACGATAACACTATCATAGGAGATCATGTGGTAATTCATGCCGGAACTGTGATTGGTAGTGATGCTTTTTATTTTAAAAAGAAACCTGAAGGCTACGATAAAATGATTTCATCTGGAAGGGTAGTGATTCATAACCGTGTTGAAATTGGCGCTCTTTGTTCTATTGATAAAGGCGTAAGTGGTGATACGGTAATAGGAGAGGGCACTAAACTCGATAATCACATCCATATTGGACACGATACTGTGATTGGAAAAAACTGTTTGTTTGCCGCGCAGGTTGGCGTTGCTGGCGTTGTAATTATTGAAGATGATGTAATTTTATGGGGGCAAGTAGGTGTTCAAAAGGATTTAACCATAGGAAAAGGTGCTATCATATTAGGAAAATCGGGCGTTTCAAAATCTATACCGGGTGGTAAAGTATACTTTGGTGCACCAGTAGAAGATGCGCGCGATAAATGGAAAGAACTAGCGTTGATCAGAAAATTGCCCGAAATTATTGAAGAATTAAAAGCAAATCAAAAAAAATAACCTAACTAAACTATCAAAGCATTATATTGGTGCGTATGCTTCTACTTATGGTCTTTTTTACTTGTTTCTTATAAATTATAAAGTTATAATTGTAACGTTTTATTGTCATGTTTTTCCTCATCTTCTATTAAAGTTAAAGTAAATTTAAATGGCTAAATCACAGCTCGTTGCTGAAAAAAGTACTTATAATGAAAGTTTTAGAAGGCGCATTGCTAATATAAAGCTTACATCGCTGCTCGATATTACCAAGGCTATCAACAATAATTTACCTACCGATAGCCTATTTAAACTTTATGAAAACATTTTAATTAATGAACTTAATATTGGAAAAATAGCACTTTTTACCTACAATAACGATTGGAAATGTGTGCTTAAACACGGTATTGGCAGTGAGTTTGAAGATATTAAAATTGAAATAGACCTTTTAAAATACAAAGAAATTACCGAAGTAGATGTGGTTGCGTCAAACGCTGCATCTATAGAAACTTTCGATATTATTATACCTGTTTATCATAAAAGTCAAGCGCTGGCTTACTTGCTTATTGGCGATTTAGATGAACAGAAAATTGAAATGAGTCCCACCATAAAACATTTACCTTTTGTTCAAACACTCACCAATATAATTATGGTGGCTATTGAAAATAAAAGGCTAGCGCGCGAAAATTTATCGCAGGTGGCTTCAAGAAAAGAGCTAGAACTTGCCAGCGAAATGCAGGCCATGCTTTTTCCTGATAAATTGCCAGATGATGATAAATTAAATATTCATGCTTATTATCAACCGCATCATCAGGTTGGTGGCGATTATTACGATTTTATTAAACTCAACGAAAATGAAGTGGCTTTTTGTGTTGCCGATGTTTCTGGCAAAGGAGTAAGTGCCGCTTTATTGATGGCAAACTTTCAAGCCAATTTAAGAGCATTGTTCAAACATAATACATCGTTAACTGATATTATTCATGATCTTAATACCTTGGTATTCGATAATGCTAAAGGAGAAAAGTTTATCACCATTTTCTTAGCCAAATATAATTTACTTACGCGCATGCTTACCTACATTAATGCAGGGCACAATCCACCTTTAATGCTGCACTCTAATACAATTTTGCAGTTAACAACAGGTTGTATTGGTGTGGGTATGTTGCAAGAAATTCCAAGAGTAAGAGAAGGTGTTATTCATGTTTCGGAAGATACAGTTTTGGTATGTTATACAGATGGATTAGTAGAGCAAAACAATGAATATGGTGAGGATTTTGGTGTCGATAAACTCAAGCAGGTAATGCTTAAAAAGCAGGGTATTGAAATGAAAAAAGTAAATACAAATATTATTTTAGCACTCGATAAATTTAAACAAGATGTAACTTACGTAGACGATATAGCCTTGTTTAGCTGTAAGTTTTTATAAAAATTACGAGAGTATTTCGTAATCCTCTTTGTTCATTAATTCATACTTTTCTTTATCAAATTCAAAAAGCTGGGCACGCTTGTGAGGAACGTGTTTTTGCTTTTCTAACAAAGGTTTTAAAATTCCTTTTTTGATAATTTGTCTTCTAAAGTTTCTTTTGTCAAGAGCATGTCCTATAATGGTTTCATACAATTTTTGCAATTGACTTAAGGTAAATTTCTTGGGCAGTAGCTCAAATCCAATAGGGTGGGTTTGAATTTTCTTTTTTAGCGCTTTAAGTGCATAATTTACAATATCGTTATGATCGAATCCTAATTCGGGCATTTGCGCTAATGAATGCCAATAAGCGTTTCGCGCAAAAGATGAAGCGCTTGGTTTGTAATCGTCTATCTTTACCAAAGAGTAATAAGCAATAGTAATAACACGCGCCTGTGGTTCCGAACGAATTGATTCTAACCAATTTTTATCGGTAGATTTTCTAACCCTATTAGGATCGCCAAAGGCATGAAATTGTTCCAAAAAAATATTTTCTAAATTGGTAAGTTCTTTCAATATTCTTTTGGCTGATGCGTCTAAATCTTCATTGTCAAAAACCAAATCGCCTGGTAATATTAAATCTTTACCTAATAAAGATGGGTCATTTAAACTGTCATAGCTGCGCTCAATAAGTAAAACTTTTAGGTCGCCTTCTTGAAATCCAAATATTACACAATCAACCGAAATATGTGGATTTTGACCTACAGCTCTAATGTTATCGCTATACATTTTATTTGTTTAGTATTTTATTGCAAAGTAATTGATTTACTTTTAATAAAAGATACCTTTTTTAAATTTATTAAACCGTAAATTTTTATTTTGATTCATAAAATTGTTGGAATTTTAACATTCAACTTTTACTTCTTTAGTTTAACTTTGTAAACGATGAATAAAATATTTATAACCATACTATTTGCTTCAGTACTGATGTTTTATGCATTCAAAGCTGCAAGTCCTTCTTATCAGATTGCCTTAGTAAAATATAATGGGGGAGGCGATTGGTACGCCAATTTAGAAACATCTTTACCAAATTTAATTAAATACTGTAACGACAATTTAAAACTTAATATCAATCCCGAACAAGCGGTGGTGGATATTGGAAGTTCCGAAATATTTAACTATCCATTCTTGCATTTAACAGGTCATGGTAACATTGTTATAAATTCGCAAGAAGCAGAAAACCTCAGGAAATATTTGTTGGCAGGAGGTTTTTTACATATTTCAGATAACTATGGAATGGATAAATTTATTAGACCTCAAATGAAAATTGTTTTTCCTGAATTAGAATTTGTTGAAATTCCTTTTAACCATCCAGTTTTTCATCAAAAATTTGATTTTAGCAATGGCTTACCAAAAATTCATGAGCATGACGAAAAACCACCACAAGCCTTTGGCTTATTTTATAAAGGACGTTTAATTTGCTTCTACGATTATGAATGCGATTTAGGTGATGGTTGGGAATCTTATGAGGTTCATAAAGATTCGCCTGAGGCACATCAAAAGGCACTAAAAATGGGCGCAAATTTGATTCAATTTGCTTTTACAAGTAAATAAACATGGCACTTTTTTTAGAGATACACCCCGATAATCCGCAAGAAAAATATTTAAATACCATTGTTGAGTGCTTAAAAGATGGCGGAGTAATTATCTATCCTACCGACACTGTATACGGTATTGGTTGCGATATCAATAAAACCAGAGCTGTTGAAAGGGTGTGCAAAATAAAAAACATTAAACCCGAAAAATCTAATTTTTCTTTAATTTGTTACGACCTAAGTCACATCTCCGACTTCACAAAACATGTGTCAACACCTGTGTATAAAGTAATGCGTAAAGCCTTGCCTGGCCCATTCACATTTATTTTAGAAGCCAACAGCAGTGTACCCAAACTTTTTAAGCATAAAAAAAATACGGTTGGAATTAGGGTTCCTAACAACAATATTGTGAGAGAAATTGTAAGATTACTGGAGCATCCTATTTTAAGCAGCTCGGTAAAAGATGAAGATGAATTGGTAGAATATACCACTGACCCCGAATTAATTTATGAAAAGTTTCAAGACAAGGTTGATATTATTGTAAATGGTGGCTTTGGACACAATGAAGCTTCAACAATTGTAGATTGTAGCGATGGTGAATTTAATATTATTAGGCAAGGATTAGGCGACTTAGATCTATTTTTATAGTATCGCTTTATCTAATACTTTAACTTTATACAAAACAGGTTTGTAGGCTGCAACAATGCCTGTAGCGCTGCCACTTTCTCCAAAAGCTAATGATGATGGAAATATAAACTCAGCCTCTGAACCATAACTCATATAATCTATAGCAATTTCCATTCCCCTGATCAATTGGTTTTGAGTACCAACAATGTGCTCAAAATAAGGATTAATTTCGGCATAATTGTCAAATACTTGATTGTTTAAAAAGTAGCCTTTGTATACTATTTTTATAACATCATTAGCAACTAATTTTGGGTGCTCCGAAGATTTAATGATGCGATAATATATCCCATTTTCACTAGCCAACCATTTATTTTTACTAAAGGTAATATACCTTGCAATAGCATTTTCTTCGAGCTGATAAGCCATTTTAGCTTCTCCTTTGTAGATGTGTTTTAGTTTGATATAAGTATAAATAGTATCCTTTTGTGATAAGCTATTTAATGTTGAAATTCTAACGTTTGCTTGCTTGTTGCCATAAAATAGCGCTAAGCAACTATCTCCTTCCTGCAGTTGGGCTAATACTTTTAAAAGATCGCTTTTGCTCGAAGAGTTAAAGGTGATTGTATCATTAAAAAGTTCGTTCAATTTTGTGCTGTCTGCTATTAAAGTATCGGTATTGCTTTTTAATGAGAGGCACTTAAACTCAAGTAAATCGCCATCTTCGATGTTATTTGCAGAGGTATTAAAACTAATTATTTTAAATTGAGCATGCTCGCTAATTTTAATAAAATCGTTATTGGTTTTATGCGTACAAGCGAATATGGAAAGCGTAATAAAAATTAAACTAATTTTAATTGAACGATAAGCTAATTTAAACATTATTGTGCCTCTTTAATCTGCAATAACTCAACCTCGTATATGATACAACTCAATGGAGGTATTTTTTTATCATCTCCCAACAAGCCATGGGCTAAATGTGGTGGCATTATCATTAGGCATTTATCGCCTACATGCATCTTTTGTATTCCTTCGTGCAGGCCACTTTCAACATGGTCTTGTCCAATTAAAAATGTTTCAGGTCCCGACTTTTTAGAATCGTAACACAAGGTGCCATCTAATAAACTTATTTTGTAATTGATGGTGGCCATTTGCCCTAGCTTTGCTAAGTTACCATTTCCTTTTTTAATGATAGCAATGCGTAATCCTGTGCCCGTATTTTCTGCAGTTAATTGATGACGTTTTAACCAATTGTCAATATCTCTGCTTTCCTTTTCAATTAATTTTTTATTTACATTAATTAAAGGTTCTGCATAGTTTTTATTGACTATAACCGCTTCTTGTGAGGGTTTTTCCTGAGTGCAACCAACTATAAATAGAAGGTAAATAAGTAAAAAAAAATTATTCATGCAATGCCAATGCTTGTTTGTATTGTGGTAAAAGTTGTATAAACCTCATGATGGTTTCATCCATTGTTTCGGCACCTTTTCCTCCGGCTGCATTATGATGTCCGCCACCTTCAAAATGATTGCGCGCAAAGCTATTTACATCAAAACTTCCTTTTGATCTAAAGGAAATTTTAATTTCATTATCTCTTTCAATAAAAATGGCAGAAAAATTAATTTCGCCAATTGATAAGGCATAATTTACAATGCCTTCGGTATCGCCTTTTTTATAATTAAAACTTTCTAATTCAGCTGAGGTGAGGGCTATAAATGCAGTATGATATTCGTTTAACAGAGTTAGTTTTTCACTAAGGCAAAAACCTAGCAATCTCATACGCTCGTAAGTGTTTGTGTCAAATAGTTTATGATGAATGTAGGTATTTTTTGCACCCTGTTCAATTAAATCTGCCACTGCAAGATGTGTTTTTGATGTGGTTGAACTGTACTTAAAGGAGCCTGTATCTGTCATAATTCCGGTATATAAACATTCAGCGCATTCTTTACTAATACTCACTTTTTCATCTAAAACTTTAATAAATTCATAAATCATTTCACAGGTAGAGCTGGCAGCAATATCACTATAAGTATAATCGGCATATCCATCGGGCTGTATGTGATGATCAATCATTATTTTAGTTCCTTTGGCACTGCCAATAAGGTCGGCAAGCTCATTTGTTCTTTTTAAAGCATTGTAATCTAAACTAAAGATGATATCGGCTTCCTCAAGCAAGCGAGCAGCTTTTTTTAAATGATTATCACCAGCTAAACAATGGTCGGTTCCGGGCATCCAATCTAAAAATGAGGGCCAAATATTTGGTGTAATTACGCAAACATTATGTTTTTTAGATTTTAAATAGTGATATAGTCCAAGGCTAGAACCCATGGCATCTCCATCAGGATTGTAGTGTGTTGTAATTACAATTTTCTTTTTTTCTGATAATAAATCTTTAATCTTTTCAATCTCTTCGCGATTCAACATAAGTTTAATTTTTTTTCAAAGATAAGAAAGTAAATTTTAACCCCAATTACTAGTAAATATTGACCTTTATAATGTATGCTATGTTGCCCGGTTAAATTCAAAAAAGATATTTTGCGCAAAAAGCAATATTACATTTATCAATGCTTTTGTGGTGCCTTTATGGAGTCATTAACAGGTAGTGGAATTTTTTTAGGATCTCTTTGATTGGGATTTTTTGGTAAAGAATCGACACTAATTATAGGTACTTTTCGCCCCATATGGCAAGTAACACAGCTTATTTTTTCAAAACGCCCTTTTCCGGCTGTAGCCAGATATTTATTGTTAATATCATTTACCATCAACATCATTTCTCTTGCTATAAGCTTTTCATGTTTGGCATCAGAGGCAAAGTCGGCATGTTTTTGCCCTTCTTTACGTTCATGACAAAATCCACATTTTACGCCTAAGGCTCTCGAATACTCGCGCATTACGTGATGCAATTCATCTTCTGAAATATCTTTTTGAAGTATTTTTAAATTGGTAGGTTTTTCATCATCATTATGATTGAACGAGGTGAAGCTTTGTGAAATTACGATTAGTATTACTAATAAAGCAAATACAGAAATTTTTTTAGTGAAAATCATAAGTGTTTTTATTGCAATATTATGAAACCAAACAGATAAACCAAATTATACCCATATGATTTATAAATTATACCAATAATACCGATTGTATTTATCAAATAGCCCAAAGTGTTTAATAAATTTACAATGCTTAATGCCGATACAACTTGAAACTAGTACAATAGGGCTTGGCCACAATTGGACTAAATTGAAAGTGTAATCGGTATAAATTAAAATTTTACAACTGTATTAATTCATTCATGAACTTTATTTGGATGCAAAATTGTTTAATGATTTGCTAAAATTGCAATAGGGATAGAAGCTAGCTACCTTGTAGCGCGTATAGCCCGCAACTTTGCTTTTACGTTGTTATATAAACCCTATTTAATTTGGTTTAAAAATAGTAAATTGATGTAAACTGAATAAAAGCAAAGTTATTGCCCTCATAAAAATTACTTTACCCACCTTAAGCTAAACCATGTAATGAATGTCCCTTTGAAAACAATGCATCAACCTTTTTTTCTGTAGCGTTATCTAAAATTAAATCGGGTGCGTGAAATGGTTTTTTTCGGGCATCAATAATAAGCGGACCTTTACAACCCCAATGTTTAAAGTGTGTAAAACTATTTACACCATATATGTCGTGCGATGGGTTGCTTTTGGTAAAGGTTGTCCAAACAAAATTATTGATACTTTGCGCGCAAAAATCACTGTTGTCGCATACAACAATTAAAGCTATTTCTCCTAATTCTTGATTGCAAAGTGCATCATTAAGTTCACCCATTTCTTTCGAAGCCTTTTCGTAATTAATAAACGAATCGGCTGTAATGCTTATTACACCTGGCATAGGTAGTTGTATGTTTTTAAAACCAACAGGTAAGTTAATATGAGATGGTGTTTGGGTAATAAGTTTTCTTATTACATTTCCGGCAGCAGCTATCACCACTTTGGAGCCACTATTGAGTGATTCGCCACTATAATCGAGGGTGTCGATACTTGTATTGGTTTGAAAATGCAGGTCGCGTTTCCAATCAATACGCTCAAAAACATGAATAAAATAATCTTTTATATGGTGAATATTAATGGATGGATTATCTTCTTTAGCCACAATAAATAAATACTTAGCTAAGGACATTTGTCCAAAACCTAGGATGTGATTTGCAATGGTAAGAATTTCCTGCGGCTTTCTTTCGTTGATATAAGGTGTGTAGCGCTCGCTGCCAACTGCTAATAAAAGCGGATGAACACCAGCTGCATCAACGGCATGCACATCGTGCAAACCTGGAATTGAGTTTGGCACCACTGGTCCTGTTATTTCATGAATTAACTGACCAAAAGCTGTATCCTCTTGCGGAGGTCGGCCAACCACAGTAAAAGCCCAAAGTGCGTTTCTTTTATGATAAACTTTGTTGACTTTCATTAATGGAAAAAGATGTTTTAAACTATAATAGCCTAAGTGATCTCCAAATGGTCCTTCTGGCTTAACAGCGCCAGGCATTACTTCGCCTGTAATAACAAAATCGGCATCATTACTAATTAGGTTCTGATTTTCATCGTAGGAGTATCTAAATCTTCTTCCTCCTAAAGCTCCTGCAAAATTAAGTTCACTAAGCCCTTCGGGCAAAGGCATTACAGCCGCAAAGCTGTGTGAAGGTGGTCCACCAATAAAAATACTTACTTTGAGGGGTTTGTTTTTTGCATCGCTTTTGCTTTGATGAACGCCTATACCTCTATGCAATTGATAATGCAGTCCAATTTCTTTATTTTGCAAATATTCATTTCCACTTAACTGTATTCTATACATACCAAGATTGCTTTTTGTAACACCCGGGAAATCAATATCCTCGGTGTATACTTGTGGCAGGGTTACAAATGCACCGCCATCTTTTGGCCAATGTATTATTTGTGGAAGCTGATCAATAGTTGTAGTGCCAAATTTGACGGGTGAAAAACTACTTTTCATGGGCAAAGCAGTAAGCGCTCCCGGTATCAATTTTAATAGGTTAATTGGTTTTTTTATAGCACTTATTGGGTCAATTTTAATTTTTACTAAAGCATCAACAATGGGTAGTGTTTTTCGGAACATAAACCTGCTGCGCTCTAATGTGCCAAAAAGATTACTTACGGCCATAAAGGGAGAACCTTTAACATTTTCGTATAAAAGAGCTGGACCTCCCATTTCATGAACTCTTAAATGAATGGATGACATTTGTAAGTTAGGGTCAACTTCTTCTTTTATTCGAATAAGATGGCCATGTTTTTCTAAATCGTCAACAGCTTGCTGTAATGAGCTATAATGCATAAAATTGTTTGTATAGCAAATAACAACAAAAAAAACTTGAAATTGATTAGTATTGATAAAAAAATAAATTTATTGGACTGGCTTTTTTAATACTTAAAGCCTTATTATACCGCTGTGAGAATAAGTAACGGCCCAAATTAGTTTTACCCTATTTGTCCCAAACTTTTTTCCTTTCGGCATTTACCAATGTTAGATTTTAAATTTTACCAATTGTATTTATTAACTAGCCCAAAGCTGTTTAATAAATTTACAAGGGTTAATGCCGACTTAACAAAATTATACTAAAATAACAACGAGCTATTTATTTTGTATAGTCGGTATTACTGACATAATGTATAAATCACATTGGTATTACAAGCAAATACATGAAACAAAATTTAAATGCAAAAGTTAAAAATAATTTTATGCGAAATGCATAAATAAATTAACGCTTATATCAGTAATTACAGTCCAGAATCAATAAAGTTATAGAAGCTAAAATTGTTGCTGTTAATTGGCTTGACCAATCTTATTTGTTAAAAAAACAAACGTTTAATTAAAACAAGTCGTAATCACCTTTAATAAGTAAAATTAAATTACTTTTGCTGTCTTTTGGTTATAGGTGAAAAAAACAGGTGTAAAATTGAAATAAACGATTAATGCTAATATATAAATTACAGTTAAACTTTGTAAGAAGTTTGATTGTTTTGCTTTGCTGCTCAGCTTTGCCATCATATGCGCAGATCGAGTGGCATCTGGAATTGAAAGGAGTGGTGTATGATGAGGATAATTTGAAATTAGGCGGGGTTACGATAGTACTTAAACAAGGTGGCAAAGAAATTGAAAGGAAAGTTACTGCCGAAACCGGTCAATACGAATTCAAATTAAACTCTGATGAGGATTACACTCTGTCTTTTTCTAAAAGTAGTTACCTCACTAAAATAATAGAGGTAAATACAGAAAATGTTCCACCCAAAGCGGTGTTTGAGGGCTTGTTTAATTACAGGGCCAATCTTTCTATGCTTCGTGACTTTCCTGGAATTGACCATACAATAATGGATGAACCAGTAGTTCGTATCTTTTATATAAAATCAACTCAGGAATTTGGTTTCGACCCCGAATATTATAAAACCATTAAAAAGCGTGTTGAAGACATGCAAAAAGAATATGAAGTTAAATTATTAGAAGAAAAGGCGCGTAAAAAGGAGGAAGCTGCAGAAAAAGCCAGACTTGAAAAACTTCAGAGTGAGGAGCAAAGAAAAAAGGCCCTTGCCGAAGCAGAAGCCAAAAAGAAAGCAGAGGATGAAATAAAAAGAAAAGCCCTAGAGGAAGAGAAAGAGCGATTAAAAAAAGAAGCCGATGAAAAACAAAAAGCATTAGAAGCAGCAAAGGCATTAGCTTTAGCCGAGGCTGATGCAAGAAAAAAAGCAGCTGAAGAAGAGGCGCTGAGGTTGGAGAATGAGAAAAAAAAGAAGGCAGAAGAGTTGGCCAAAAAGAAAGCTGAAGATGATGCAAAAATAAAGGCTGAGTTGGAATTAAAAAAGGCAGCAGAAGAGCAAAAAAGGTTAGCTGCTTTAGCTGATGCTGAAGCCAAGAAAAAAGCAGCAGAAGAAGAAAGACTGAAATTAGAAGCCGAAAAAAAGGCGAAAGCAGATGAAATAGCTCGTAAAAAAGCTGAGGATGAAGCAAAAAAGAAAGAAGAGGAAGCGGCAAAATTAAAGGCTCTAGAAGATGCTAAAAAACTAGCGCAAGAACAAGCAGAGCTCAAGGCCAAACAACTTGAAGAGGAAAAACTAAGATTAGCGGCAGAAAAAAAAGCGCAAGAAGATGAGAAAGCAAGGCTAAAAGCAGAAGCCGAAGCTGCAAAGTTAAAGGCTCTAGATGATGCTAAAAAACTAGCGCAAGAACAAGCAGAGCTAAAGGCCAAACAACTTGAAGAAGAAAAGCTAAGATTAGAAGCAGAAAAAAAAGCGCAAGAAGAGGAAAAAGCGAGGTTAAAGGCTGAAGCTGAAGCAAAAAAGAAAGAAGAGGAAGCCGCAAGAATCAAGGCTTTAGAGGATGCTAAAAAACTGGCGCAAGAACAAGCTGAGCTAAAGGCCAAACAACTTGAAGAGGAAAAGCTAAAATTAGAAGCAGAAAAAAAAGCGCAAGAAGAGGAAAAAGCTCGTAAAAAAGCAGAGGATGAAGCAAAAAAGAAAGAAGAGGAAGCTGCAAGAGTCAAGGCTTTAGAAGATGCTAAAAAACTGGCTCAAGAACAAGCTGAGCTAATTACCAAACAAAAGGAAGAAGAAAAGTTAAGATTAGAAGCAGAAAAAAAAGCGCAAGAAGAGGAAAAAGCTCGTAAAAAAGCAGAGGATGAGGCAAAGAAGAAAGAAGAGGAAGCTGCAAGAATCAAGGCTTTAGAAGATGCTAAAAAACTAGCGCAAGAACAAGCTGAGCTAAAGGCCAAACAACTTGAAGAGGAAAAACAAAGATTAGAGGCAGAAAAAAAAGCGCAAGAAGAGGAAAAAGCGAGGTTAAAGGCTGAAGCTGAAGCAAAAAAGTTATCAGAACAGGAGGCAATGCGTTTAGCAAAGGAACAAGCAAAGGCAGATGAAGCTGAAAAAGAGCGTTTGGCGCAGGAAGAAAAACTTAGATTAATAGCAGAAAAGAAAGCAAAAGAAGAAGCAGAGGCTCTGGCTAAAGCAGAACTGGAGATAAAGCGTTTGGCAGAATTAGAGGCCCAAAAGTTAGCTGCTGCTAAAGAAATTGAAGAAAAGGAAGCGTTGAAGAGGCAGAAGGAAGAGGAAAATCGTTTAAAGATTGAAGCCGAAAAACTATTAGAAGAGCAGGAAAAGGAGCGTGTTAAAGCGGAGTTAGAGGCTAAAAAAGCAGCCGACGAAGAGGCTATGCGAATTGCAAAAGAAAAGTTGAAAACCGAAGCAGAGGAACAAGCCAGGATAATAGAAGAAGAAAAGCAAAAGTTAATAGCCGAAAATAAAGCCAAAGAGTTAGAAGAAGCTAGAATTAAACAGGAGGAGGAAGATAAACGTCAAGCCGAAATTGAAGCACAAAAACAAGCTTTAGCAAAACAAGAGGCAGAATTGGAAGCTGCTAAATTGCAAAAAGAAGAAGAAAATCGAATCAAAATTGAAACAGAAAAGCTAGCTAGAGAGCAGGAAGAGGCTCGCGTTAAAGCCGAAATAGAAGCTCAAAAACAGGCAGAGCTAGAAGCAATGAAATTGGCAAAAGAAAAAGAAAAGGCCGAAAATGAAGAAAAAGAAAGGTTGGCCGAAGAGGAAAGATTAAAGCTAATTGCTGATAATAAAGCCAAAGAGGACGAATTGGCAAGGCAAAAAGCTGAAGAAGAAGCTAAATTAAGAGCCGAACAAGAGGCAATGGCAGCGGCCAAAGCGGCAGAAATTGCTGAGAAGCAAAGATTGGAACAAGAGCAACAGGCCAAACAGCAATACACGCAAGATTCATTAAAACAAATAGAACAAGCACTTAAACTGCAAAAACAAGCAGAATTTGAAGAGGCTTCTCGCATTAAACAAGCAGAGTTTGAAAAGTTAAAAGCCGATGAAGCGCGTGTAGCAAAAGAGTTGGCCGATGCTAGTGAAGAAAAAAAACGTATTGCGCAGCAAGAAATTGAATTGACAAAGAAAAGTGAAGCAGACGCTTTGGCTGCTCGTAAAGCTCAATTGGAAGAAGAAAATAGAATTGCAAGTGAAAAACTAGCAGCAGAACAAGCACAATTGAAAAGTATTGCCGACCAAAAAGCCATTGCCTTAGAGCAAGAAAAACAAAGACTTAAAGCAGAGAAAGATGCAAGAACTCAAAAAGAATTGGAGAAAACTTCAAATTATTCAGCTCAAAAGAAAATAAAAGAAGTGCAGGCTGCAAAAAATAAAGAAGAAACACCACAAAATAGGGCAGCTGCAGAAGCAGCGGCAAAGAAAGCTGCCAATGAGGAATTAAGATATAAGGCCCTAGAAGAGGCTCAAAAAGCTAGGATTGCCAGGGAAGAGGAAGCAGCATTAAAACGTAAACAAGTGCGAGATAAAATGCGTGAAAATTCTGCTGCTATAGAAGAGTTTAGAAAGAAAAACGAACAAGAAATGGCTGCCAAAAAACAGCAGCAACTCGATGCGCAAAGAAGAGCAATGGAAGCCAGAAATGGTCTTACAAAAAAAGAATCAACAAATGAAACTAATAAACGCAAATCATTCAATAGCGAAGGTACCTCAATAGACCAACAATTGGCGACCACTAATTCTACCGATTCTTTACTCAAGAGATATCCGCAAGGTGTTACAATTGAGGAATTAGTTACTGGAAATTGTAAAATATATCGAATTATTTATATTAAAGACGAGCAAGCTACAGAATATAAAAAAATTACATACAAATGGGGGGTTTTTTATAAAAAAAATAACAAAGACATTACCGAGTCTATGTTTAAAAACGAAACAAGAAATTTTTAAAGCTAAAGTTGTGAATTTAAAGAACATTAAAACTATAAATAAATTAAAAGTAACTCTTAATTTTCTCCTGCTACTGGGGTTTCTTAATTGTTCGCTCAATGTCAATCTTTTTGCCCAAAATAATGAGAAATGGGTTTTAGAAATAGGGGGAAAGGTAATTGATGATAGCAATGGTCAGGAGATGGCAGAGGTACTCATTGTTTTATTAAAAGATAAAACTGAAATTAATAAGGTAAGAACTACTGCCTCTGGAGCATTTCTATTTAAAGTGCCCCAAGACGATGAATATACCCTTGTATTCTCAAAAAATGGTTATACGTCCAAAAAACTAAACATTAACACCAAGAATGTTCCGAAAGAATTATCAGATAAAACTGCTGTGTTTAATTATAGAGGTGCAAAAGTTTATCTGTTTGAAGTTGTACCTGATTTAGATGTTTCAATTCTAGATCAACCAATTGGTAAAATATTTTTTGATCCGGAACAAAAGAATTTTGATTATGATAAAGAATACACTAAGTCTATTAAAACTAAAGTGGAAGTGCTATCTAAAGCGCTAGAGGTAAAAAAACAAAAGGAATCTGCCGATGCTGCGCTTAAAGCAAAACAAAATACTGAGTTTAATAAACTTTTAGCAGATGGTGATGCTAATTTAACTGCAAAGAAATTCGATGAAGCGGTATTTAATTATACCAAAGCGCTGAACATGAATATTGATAAAAATACATGCAACAATAAGATTAAATTAGCAAAAGAAGCAAAGGAGGCCGATGAGCTAGCCAGAAAGCAGGCAGAGTTTGAAAAATATATTAATGAAGGCAATACGCTACTTTCTGCTAAAAAGTTTGATGAGGCAGTAACTCAATATAACAAAGCATTTTTGATGAATTTTGACAATCAAAAAGCAACTGAAAGAACTGAAAATGCAAAGTATCAGAAAAAAAAGGATGAGTTTGATAAATACATTGCTGATGGTGATGTTCAAGTAGGATTAAAAAAATATGATGATGCTGTAAAGGAATATAGCAAAGGCTTGGCTATGAATTTTGAAAATTCCATTGCAGACAGTAAAATTAAGGCTGCTCAAAATTTTAAAAGTGATGTATTATTAGCAAAGAAAAAAGCAGAGTTTGATAGCTATATTTCAGCAGGAGATGTTAAGTTAGGTGAAAAAAAGTTTGATGACGCGATTAAGGAATATAGCAAAGGTATCGCAATGAACTTTGAGAATCCAACAGCCGAAGCCAAAATCAAATCAGCACAAACAGCCAAATCGAAAGACACCTTTGATAAAATTATTGCAGAAGGTGATATAAAACTAGCCGAGAAAAAGTTTGCTGATGCATTGGCTACATATGGCAAAGCATTGGCAATGGATTACGATAAGCCAGCCGCAGAAGTAAAAATTAAGAACTGCAAGCAAACGGAGTTCGATGGATATTTAAAAGCGGGAGATGATTTGTTTGGTCAGAAGCAATTTGATAATGCAGTAAAAGAATATCAAAAGGCCTTGGCTATGAACTTTGATAATCCAGCTGCTGAAGCTAAGATAAAGACTGGTCAAAATGGAAAATCCAAAGATACTTTTGATAAAATCATTGCAGAAGGTGATGTAAAACTAGGCGAGAAAAAGTTTGCTGATGCAGTGGCTACATATGGCAAAGCACTGGCAATGGATTACGATAAGCCAGCCGCAGAAGCAAAAATCAAGAACTGCAAGCAAACAGAGTTCGATGGCTATTTAAAAGCAGGAGATGATTTGTTTGGTCAGAAACAATTTGACAATGCAGTAAAAGAATATCATAAGGCCTTGGCAATGAACTTTGATAATCCAGCTGCTGAAGCTAAGATAAAGACCGGGCAAAATGGAAAATCAAAAGATACCTTTGATAAAATCATTGCAGAAGGCGATGTAAAACTTGGCGAGAAAAAGTTTGCTGATGCCATTGCAACTTATTCCAAAGCCTTAGCAATGGATTACGATAAGCCAGCTGCAGAAGCCAAAATTAAGAACTGTAAACAAACAGAATTTGATGGTTTCTTAAAAGCAGGAGATGATTTATTAGCACAAAAAGGTTTTGACAATGCCGTAAAAGAATATCAAAAAGCACTAGCGATGAGCTTCGATAATCCAACCGCAGAAGCTAAAATTAAGACAGCACAAACAGCCAAATCAAAAGATACCTTTGATAAAATCATTGCAGAAGGCGATGTAAAGCTAGGCGAGAAGAAATTTGCAGATGCAGTAGCTACATATGGCAAAGCACTGGCAATGGATTACGATAAGCCAGCAGCCGAAGCT
>CAIKXD010000265.1 GCA_903831265.1 uncultured Bacteroidota bacterium | reverse complement strand
GATCTAGTAGATTTTCGTTATCTAATTGAAAAAGAAACTGGTTACAAATTAATAAAAAAGCAGTTATCAAGTCCAAATGAAGTAATAGATTTTTTTAAAAATAAAAATGAAGCAATTGAATTTATAAAAAAGACTGAAAGTAGAGAAAATAGAAGAGGTGCTATAGTTCTTTATCAAAGACCATATGGTATTGAAAGAAATAAATACCGTAATGAACTACTTGAAAAACGACCAAAACAAATTAATATACCAGAAAAAGACAATTGTGCTATATGTCTTGAATTACTATCTAATGGACAACCTATTTGTAAACCTTCTACATGTGAACATTATTTTCATTGTGATTGTATCTCAGAAATTCGTCCAAATAGAAAAGGTGAAATTTTTTGCCCGCTATGTAGAGAACAAATATATAGATCAGAAACTTTTCAATACGTTTCAAACAAATTTGGTAATAAAAGAACAAAGTCAACAAATTTTTTTATGAAAACTCTTTTAAAGGATATAAAAACCCTTAAAAAAATTAAATTTTAAAATCAATTTAAACAATAATGCACTATAAATCTAAGAATAGAAATATGGAAACTGAAATAGGTCATTTGGGTTACAGTATACCTTTAAAAACTTTACCACCTCATTTTTTACAGGATATTAAATCTGATTTACATGTTAAACCGTTGGAAAACCCTCATTTTAACACTGGTGATAATGTCAGTTTTCCTATATATAGAATATCAAAATCTAAAATATACGTACCACGTCATTATGGAATTGAAAAGTACGGCAAACCAAGTAAATACAACTTACGTGAAGGAACAGAAATCAATTTGGAATTCAAAGGAACGATTCGAGATCTTCAACAAGAAGTTATTAATGCTACAATAAAAACATTTGAAACTAGTTTAGGAGGACTTATATCCCTTGATACTGGTTTGGGTAAAACTGTAGTTGCTTTAAAATTAATTAGTATAATGAAAGTAAAAACATTGGTTATAGTTCATGCCGATTTCTTATTAGATCAATGGAAAACACGTATTCAACAATTTTTACCAGATGCTCGTATTGGTGTAATAAAACAAGATAAATGTCAAATTGAAGATACTGATATTGTTATAGGAATGATTCAAACCATTATAAAACGTGATTACCCTAAGGATACATTTGATTCATTTGGTATGATGATTATAGATGAAACACACCATGTTGCTAGTAGAACATTTAGTACACTTTTTTATAAAGTTCAACCTAAGTATCTTTTAGGACTTTCAGCAACACCTGAACGTAAGGATGGACTTTCTAAAGTTCTTTATTGGTTTCTAGGACCTCAAATTGTTAATATTAAAAGAGAAACTGGTAAACCATATATAAAATTTCTTTTTAATGATACTGAAGGATATGTAGAAAAATTTAATAAATTAGGTAAAGTCAATAATCCTGAAATGATTACTGATTTAACTCTTAAGCAAGATCGTAATAATTTGATTATAGATAATATTATATTATTACTTAAAGAAAATAGAAAGATCCTTGTACTTTCTGAACGTAGGGATCAATGTGAATTATTTAATAAAATCTTAAAGGAGTTTGGAATTTCATGTGGATTGTATTTAGGAGGTATGAAAACAAATGATCGTGATATTTCAACAGGTTGTCAAGTAATTATAGGAACATATCAAGCAGCAGGTGAAGGGTTTGATGT
>CAIKXD010000264.1 GCA_903831265.1 uncultured Bacteroidota bacterium | reverse complement strand
AGCAGCAGCAGTAATTTTGTATTGATTTTTTTAAATTAAATTGTTTTCTCCTATCTGTAAAATTTTAAATTTAAACCAATCATTAACTAAAATAAAACAATGCAATTAAGAATTGCTTTTTTTACGGTTTTATTCGTATGTTTTTTTTTCAAAAAAAGCAGCGCACAAATAGATTATATTGGTCGTCCAAGTATAAACTATGTAAATTCGCACCACAAAGTTTGGGATTTAAAAGGCGTTTATTTTACAGGCAGATATGGCGCAAGCAGTTCTTATATCAAATACAAAAATATTGGTTTAAACAATCACTGGTTTTATGGCATTGGTGTGCAGGCTACGCTATCATTTCTTTCACAAAAGCAATATACCACCGCCCCTACCGATGTATTAAAAAATAGCAAGAATTGGTTTGCTGTTAGCTTTCCTGATATCGAAGAAAGAATAGACACCCTTGTTATTAATCAAAGTTTTAACTTATTTGGAAATTTATATTTTGCTTTGCAATACCGTTTTAATGCGCATCATGAGCTTGGATTGCAACTAGATTTGTTTGGAGCCTCCTTTGGTTTGCCTAAATCAGCCACTTTAATTTCATCTGAAATTCCTTCAAAATCAGCAGCTCAAACGGCAGTGCCCACTTTATTTAATTACACTTTAATAAGCAGCAATAACCGTGGTAGTTTATTATATTCACTCAATTACCGCTATTGGTTTAATGATAAACTAGGTACAAATGCAAGTATTAATTATGTATATACTGAATACCGCACCGCCGATAGATTAGTTTTTGATAATAACAGATATCGCAATAAAAGTTTTTGCTTTATGTTAGGCGTATCTTACGCTCCATTTCATAAAAAATATAAAAATTAAAATGGATAATTAATCCCTATGTTTGGTCTTATATCAGTTATTTTTGCTGTTTTAATAAATAATTTATCACTTCCTATAATACCAGGATCTTGAATTGGAATTGCTAAATCTAAACGTATGATAAAGAAACTAAAATCGTAACGCAAGCCAGCACCAGCACCATATGCAAACTGTTTGTAAAACTTATTAAACTTAAACTGCCCTCCTATCCTGTTGGTTTCTTCATCGGGTCTTATCATCCAAATATTTCCAAAGTCAACAAAAAATGCTGCATTTAAGGCCTTAAAAATATTATATCGGTATTCGATATTTCCCATCACTTTTATGTCGCCAATTTGTTCAAATGAATTTTCATCATCGCGTGGAAAAGTTCCTGGACCAAGTGTTCGCGCAACCCAGGCCCTGATATCGGTAGTACCACCAGCAAAAAAACTTCTTACAAAAGGGAGGGCATTTGAGTTGCCATAAGGCACTCCAGTTCCTATTACTGATCGTAAAACAAGCTTTCTTTTTAATCCAAAGTCGAAATACTTTCTTAGATCAATTTCGGTTCTTATAAACTGCGAATAAGCCAAATTAAATACTCTATAGGCATATATAGAATCATTATTATCGTTTACAAAATTTATTTTTTCCTTTCCTGCTAATTTGTTGTAAGCACTGATCAAATTGCCACTTGGTTCAAAACTAAATCTTATGTAGGTATGATTTCTTCGTGCCTTTAACTCTTGATTGCTATAAATGATGCTACTTTTTAATCCTATTGATGAAATCAATAAGTTATAATAACTCTGTTTTATTAAAATATCGTTAATTTTATCAAGGCTTGCCTGAAATGCCGCACTTTTATTTATCCATAAATAATTAATATCAATTGGTGTCCAAAATAGCTGAACAAAATTATTAAGTTTTACATTTATACTGTAGGCTGTTGTTACAACAACCCTGCTGTAATCTGGGCGTTTTTGATAATTTGTGGAGGCTGTAAAGGTGCTTCGTGGTGAACTACCTTTTGGAAAGAAAGGAAAAATTGAACGTGGTGTGGTAATAGAAAACTCAGGACCAATTTCCACAGTATTAAAAGTTTTAATTGGAATCACATTATCTGCCTGAGTATTGATATCTACGGCTAATTGCTGCACTTCTAAACCACCTTTTAATTTTATTTCAAAAATTTCGGCCCCTTTAAATACATTTCTATTTTGATAAATTAGCGAACCAGAAATTCCTAAGTTACCCGAACTATTGGTTCCTTCTGAAGCGATTGAATAGGTTTGTTTTTTTCTTGGAATTAATTTCACATACGCATTAAGATAACCCTTGTACATATCTTCACGGGTAAATACAAACTCTATATTGCTTGTTTTAAATGTTTTTAAACTATTATACCGCTTGTAGGTATTATCTAGATCAACTTGAGAAAATAAATGCCCAGGTGCAAACAAAATGGGTTTTAAAAGAGTGGAAGTTTTATACTTAAATTCCTTATTATAACAAAAGAAAATACTGTCATTGATCTTTATAGTATCATTAAACAACTGCATTTCCTTTTGCAAGGTATATTCTGGATAGATGTATATATTTTCAACAACAAATGTCTTATGCGCTTCAACAAAGGTGCTATCGGTAATAATGGGCTCTGCAAAATAACGGTCGGTTACTGTTAACTCAATATTAATTTTATTCGAATTTAGTGCACTATCTCCTTCAAAGTAAATATATTCGTTTACAAACTGGTAGTATCCTTTGTTTCTTAAATTAGATGTAATTCTTTGCCGCTCGGCTTGGAGATTTTTTTCAGAATAAATTTGTCCGGGTTTTATTATACTCAGTACCGTATCATTTAAAATAATAGGTTTTAATAGTGTGTCGTAAATATCAAAGCTAATTTTATTGATAAGATAAGGCTTGCCGGCAACTACCTTATAATTTAATGTTGCCTTTTTCTTTTTATAAATTGTACTATCTTTTACTTGCGCTTTAAAATAACCATTCTTAAATAAGTATAATTGCAATTGATCAGCGGTTCTTTTGGTGAGCGATGTATCTAAAAGTAAAGGTGGTTCGCCTACTGTGTTCTCTAACCAATGTCTAAATCTTTTACTGGTATCTTTATGGGCAAAGTTGTAAACACCCAAATGAAATCTTATTAAGCCTAAAATTTTTCTGTTTGGCTTTTGTTTCACTATAGCCATCATTTCATCCTTATCCAGGTTAAGATTCTTAGTTTTTATGGACATGTTATCTAATAAAAACTGACCTTCGGGCACATAACGGGTTGGCCTGCAAGCCCAAAAGAGCGAAGAAGCTAGTAAAATTAATATGATATAATACCTATTGTTCAGTTTTACTAAATATTAATGAGTAATGTAGATTACAAAAATATATTTGCGAAGCTATACAATAAATCCTCATTTACTTTTTTATTCACAATTTTTGCGTGTAGTTTTGCCCGTTCAAAAAAAAATCGCAATTGAATAAATACTATTTATCAGCGCTTGCTGCTTTTATAATTTGGGGCTTTATAAGTCTTTTGCTTAAACCAATGCACATTTATCCTTCAATGGATATTTTATTTTACAGGGTAATTTTCAGTGCAAGTATAATGTCATTCATACTTTTATTTGTGAATCCCAAACTACGAAAAAATAATTTAGACAACTTTAAAAAGCTTGCACCAAAATTAAAAAAACAAACTGCTTTTACCACACTTATTGGGGGTGTACTTTTAGCATTTAATTGGTTCTTTTTTATTTATGCAATGAATAATATTAGCATTAAAGCTGCCTCATATGCCTACTTGATTTGTCCAATTATTACTACTGTTTTAGCTTATTTAATTTTAAAAGAAAAGCTAAGTAAACAACAATGGATGGCTGTATTAATTAGTTTTATAAGTTGTACCATTCTTGCATTTAATCATCTTGTAGATCTTGTATATAGTTTAATAGTTGCGCTTTCTTATGCTTTATATTTAATTACACAACGCAATAATACTAGGCTTGATAAATTTTTTATTCTTTCGGTTCAACTTATTTTTGCAGCCATATGTTTGTTACCAATGTATCCTTTTCTTAAAACAAACACGTCTTATGAGCTCTCGTTTTTTATTCAAGTTTTAATATTATCTGTAGTGTTTACAATACTTCCACTATGGCTTAATTTATTTGCATTAAAAGGAATTAACTCTTCTACTATGGGTATTTTATTATACATTAACCCTATTTTAAACTTTATTGCGGCTGCTGTCATTTTCAATGAGCCTACCGAAACACTTCAAATTATAGGCTATACAGCAATTTTTATTAGTATTGTAATCTTTAATTGGGTTCGAATAAAGTCAATGTTATCCTAAACTTTTTACGCTAGCTCATTAAATCAATGGCCATGCTAACCATTACGGCTGGTGCAAAACTCAGCACTTCTTCATCAATATTAAAATTTGAATTATGAACGTTATGTTGCGTACTTTTTAAGGCATTACCCGTTCCCAAGCGATAAAAACACACAGGTTTTATCTGACTAAAATAGGCAAAGTCTTCGGCTGTCATTCGGTAATCCAGTTCAATTACATTTTCCTTCCCAAGTATATTCGCTGTTGTATTTATACACTTTTCAGTTACAAGCTCATCGTTAACCAAACAAGGATATCCTCCGCGAATATCTAATTCAAATTCGCCTCCAAAAGTGGAAACTGTTTCTGCAATAATATCATTCATAATTTCATGACACCTTTTTCTCCAACTTTCATCTAGCGTTCTAAATGTTCCAGCAATATCAACCTCATTAGGAATTACATTGGTAGCACCCATGCCTTCTATCTTTCCAAATGCTAACACTGTAGGAATTTGATGCACATTTTCCTTCTTTTCAATCATAAAAAATTGATGCAATTTAGTAATGATTGCACTGGCAATTAAAAGCGGATTAATATAAGTTTGCGGCATGGCAGCATGACCTCCTTTTCCTTTTACTTTAAGATATATTTCATCAGTAGAAGCCATAAACAATCCCTTTTTGAAGCCTATTTTACCCACTTCTATTTGCGGTGTAACATGTTGTGCAATTAAACAATAAACAGTAGGATTGGTGAGCACACCTTCTTTGATTAGCAAGGAAGCGCCGCCTGGCAACAACTCCTCACCAGGCTGAAAAATAAACTTTACATTACCCGTAATTTGATCTTTTATTTCAAAAAATATCTTAGCTACCGATAGCAAAATAGCAGTATGCACATCATGCCCGCAGGCATGCATAATACCTTCATATGTTGATTTATAAAAAACATCATTGGTTTCATGTATAGGCAAAGCATCTAAATCGGCCCTCAGTCCTATCACACGCTCTCCGGCAAAATGAGGTTTTAATAGCGCAACAACTCCTGTACTGGCTATTCTTTTTATATCGGTAAAACCAATAGATTTAAGCCTGTTTTCAACATAGTTGGCAGTCTCATATTCTTTAAATGATAATTCTGGATATTGATGCAAATGATGCCTAGTTTGAATGGTTTCTTCATGCATTGCTGAAGACATTTTTAAAATCTCTTGCTTTAAGCTTTCATTCATTTTCCAAATATCATTTTTAAGGAAATTATTAAAAAGATAAACCCAAACACTTTGGTAACAGTAGATTTATCAATACTCAGCGAAAGTTTTGAACCAAAATAACTTCCTACAACAAACGTGGTACAAATTACCGCTGCAGTTTTCATATCTACATTTCCTTTATTGTAGTAGTTCATTACACCTAAAATTCCAATAGGAAATAAAAACATAAAAAGTGTAGTACCCTGCGCTGTATGTTGATCAAAACCTAAAAAATAAACAAGCATTGGCACAATAACAATACCGCCACCAATTCCTACCATACCGCTCAAAAATCCGGCACAAATACCAATAAAAAGTAATAAAGAGATTTGATAAAACGACATTAAAAATCTAAAGCTAAGGATAAATAAAAAATTCTAGGTTTTACTTCGCCATCATCTACACCCCAAGCCCAATCTGCTCTAACAAAATAACCTAATAGTTTTCCTCGCATACCCCAACCATAACCTCCAACCAGAGGTTCTTGCTCACGTTGTATAGTTACTGTAATAGGATTTTGTGTAATTGTTTGAATATTGAATGCATTGTCATTGGCATAAGGAGATTTGCCTGTCCAGGCGGTTCCTATGTCGCCAAATGCGATAACTTGAAATGAATTGATGAATTCATTTTTAATAGGTCGGTTAAGTAAATAGGAAAAAACTGGCCATCTTAACTCTGAATTAAAAACTGCAAAACTATTGCCATTTCTAATATTTTGTGAAAAGCCACGTAAGTTAGAAGCCAGGGCTTGATAAGCATAATTTTGATCTTGCGCCACAGGCACTTCAGGATTAAAAGTTGGATTGGAACTAAAATTAATCCAATTATCTACACTACCCAAATAATAAACCAACTTTTGGGTTCCACCACTTGTACTGGCTGCAATGCGGTTAGCCCAAACAAGGTTTCTGTGAATTTTTATATAATGTCTAAAATCTAAACCTATTACCGAAATATTTTTACTCGACTCTTCAATACGATTAAAGTACTCGGCAAAAATTTTATAACGCGTTCCAAAAAGCACATTCACCCCTTTTGATCTGGTATTATCATACACAAATTCTAACTTTCCAATTCCCCAATATTCATACTCCGATTTTCTTTGCATGTTAGTAATATCGGTGGCTAAGAAAGTACTCCTATCATTTCTTCCTGTTATAGATCCACGCAGAGATGCCAATTCATTAAAAGGATATTTTACACTGTACCTAATTTGATGCGAAAGCTGTTTTGGTGCACCAAAAGCATTTGTATTTGGAAAACTCTGACGGTAAAACATCCATTGTTTATCAAATCGTCCTGCCCTGTTTTCAGTGCTTAAAAACACTTCGTTACTTTTTAAATCAAAACCCAATTTAAATCCTCCAATAATTCGGTGGTCTTCAAAAACATCGCTTGCTCCAATCTTTATTAAACCATTAACCCCGGGATTAAATAAAACCGCACTTGCTGTATACCTTTGATAACCATTATTAAGAAAGCTATTATCAAATTGAGTTACCAACTGATCAATAGAATAGGTGCGTAAATAATTTCTTTGCCTAGGCAAAATAAAAGGATCTTCAGTAATACCGCTACCAATTCTTGCTACCTCAAAATTTCTTATACTTAAAGTATCTGGAAGTTTTTTTGAAACCGCTTTTACAGAATCTCTTTTTTCATTCTCAAAAACATAATTGCTTATATCTACAGCGCCTTTCTTTAAAAAATTAGGTTGATGCCTATTATCAGGTATTTTAACAGCTTCTACAACCTTTACTGCAATAGGAGTATTGATTACTTCTGGCTTCTGATCTGCATTTTTTTGCTCAACATTTGATCCAGTTTTTCCTGGCTCTTTTGCAGGAACTAGCTCATCAAAGGGTTTAAGTTCAGTTGTCAATAATTTAAATCGGCCATTGTATAAAAAAATCTCCGAAACTTTGTTTGATCTGGCATTAACATCATGCATCAAAATGCTCCGTGAATTTAATCCTGCTTGTTTAGAAACCGCAAAATATCTGTAATGCTCCGTTGTATCAACATAACTAATTGCACTATCAAATTTTGCCACAAATCGCTGTGTTACAAAGTCTCTTTCACCTAAATAGGTAACATAATTCTTACCGTATCCGTGCGGACTACTCTCATCAATTTCAGGTGTTGCAGTTACTCTTCGTAAAATTTTTGATTTATTCTTGTGATCATATAAAAACAAATCATTTCTATTTCCTAATTTTTGAAATAAGGTTTTGCCATCTATTCTAATAGTGTCATCAACTCGGTTAGAAGCAAAAATTATTTGACGACCTCCATTAATAAATTTAGGATTCAAATCGTCATACAAATCTTTGGTTATTTGCTCAGTAAAATTAGAAGTTAAATTATAAACAAAAATATCTGTTTGACCTTTTTGAACTGCACTTAAAACAAGGGTTTTACCATCATCTGCATAACTAAAATCTAAAATTTTTTCGAAATTATAAAGCGGTGGTCTTTTCTCTATCTTTTTACTTTCAATATTATAATAATTAAGATTTACTTCTCCTTTCTTTTCATAAACAAATGCCAATAATTTTGATGAAGGATGCCAAGCTATCACCGGATAGGTGTAATCTGTAATCCTATCTAGTTTTTTCTCGGCTTTATAAATTCGTTTTTGTTTTTTCTTTTCAAGATCATAAATAAATAACTTTAATTGACCCAATTCATTGGTAACATAACCAGCATATTTACCATCAGGACTAATTTTAAATTGACTGTATTGGCGATGCTTATTCGTTTTTTTAAGTAAAGCTTCATGATAAAACGGAATGGCATCTATAGAAGGATTTTCATTGTATTTATTAGCATAAAAACTTTTCCAATCAATATCTAATGTTTTTAAACTTAAGCCTAAAACAAAAGAAAATCCGCTTTCAATATTGTGACTTATCTTAGTCATATAAATTACATTTGGAATCACAGCAAGGCCATAAGCTTCTGCTATATATCGCCACACAGCATGACCAGCAAATTCAGCATCTTTGCCCGACAAACGATTTAAATTTTTATACTTTTTATTTAGTATGCCATCCTTTATAATATTGTCAATATGTTTGTCCCAATTGCTAGCGATATATGCAAATAAACCTTTGGTGTACCATTCTGGCAAACTAAGCAAGGCGGAGTTTTTTATCACATCTTTCCAATTTCCTCCATACAACATTTCATTAAATAATATCTCTGCTAATCCGGCTCTAATTTGTTTTTCTATTTCAACATGATTTCCATCATTATAAATTAACACTTTTGAACCTGCCAATTTATTTGTACCGCCCAAATTAAATGATGGATCAGAACTTAAACCAATGTTACTTAATCTAAAATCAGATAATTTATTATAAACTATAATTTGAATTCTTGATTCTAATTGATAATCATAAAAAGCCTCAATTTCTTTAAGATTTCTTGTGGCCGACTCAGAGACATAAGCCGCCAACTCGCGGCCATTCTTATAAAAGTAGGTATCAAATTTTTCAAATCTAAAATATTCCCATTTATATGGAGCATATTGTATTCTGTTTTTACCAAAATCCATTTGCGTACCATAATAAAACTGTGCATTTGCCTCATTGCTTCCAAAAATAAGTAAAGCAATAAGTAGATAAAAAATATGTTTGATTTTAACCGTCACAATGTTTTTAATAGCTTGCTAAAATAAGGAATAATAAGCACTACTTTTATTTTTTTATGTATTTAACAAAAAAAAGGAGCAGTAGTTTATTTTACCAAGCATAATTTGTGCGCCACGTTACATTTTAAAAATCCAAATCATTCTTCTATTTTTACACCTTAAACCTAAAGCTCCAATGCAAAAAATTAGTAATTATATCAACGGACAACTTATTGAACCTGTTGGCCAAACCTATCTCAATAATTATGAACCTGCCACAGGTAAAGTTTATTCGCTTATTCCAGATTCTGATGAAAGAGATGTTGAATTAGCGTATAAAGCTGCCGCTGATGCTTTTCCTGCATGGAGTATAACAAGCGCTGAAGAAAAGTTTAAAATTATGATGAAAATTTCTTCACTCATCGAACAAAATTTAGAATCATTGGCTCAGGCCGAAAGTAAAGATAATGGCAAACCAATCAGTTTAGCGCGGATCATGGATATCCCTCGTTCGGCCAGCAACTTTCAGTTTTACGCACAGGCCATTACTCAATTTTCTTCCGAAGCACATCAAATGGAACAAAGTTTTTTAAATTACACCTTACGTCAACCTATTGGTGTGGTTGGTTGTATATCACCTTGGAATTTACCCTTGTATTTGTTTTCTTGGAAAATAGCACCTGCAATAGCTGCTGGAAATTGTGTAGTAGCAAAACCCTCAGAAGTTACCCCTATGACCGCTTTTTTGTTAAGTAAAATTTGTATAGAAGCAGGACTACCTCCGGGAGTGCTTAATATTGTGCATGGCAATGGACCAAAAACTGGCATGAGCATTGTTGCTCACCCTCATATACATGCCATTTCTTTTACAGGAGGAACCACTACCGGTGCCAATATTGCGCGTATTGCCGCTCCTATGTTTAAAAAATTATCCCTTGAATTAGGCGGAAAAAATCCAAACATCATTTTTGCCGATTGCGATTTTGATGAAATGATAGCAACAACCGTGCGTTCTTCTTTTGCAAACCAAGGTCAAATTTGTTTGTGTGGCTCCAGAATTTTTGTAGAACGCAGCATTTATGATAAATTTAAAACTGCCTTTGTTTCCAAGGTTTCTAAAATGCAAGTGGGTAATCCACAAGATGAAAATACAAAAATGGGAGCCATAGTGTCTCAATCTCATTTCGAAAAGGTGCTTTCGTATATTGATTTAGCGCAACAAGAAGGTGGAACAGTGCTATGCGGAGGAAAAGCAGTTCAATTGGAAGGCGATTTAAAAGATGGTTGGTATATTAGTCCAACGGTTATTGAAGGATTAGCCTACGATTGCCGCACTAATCAGGAAGAAATATTTGGCCCAGTAGTTACAATTACACCTTTTGACACCGAAGAGGAAGTACTTAAAATGGCTAACAGCGTGGCCTATGGACTTTCGAGTAGCATTTGGACTAAAGATTTAAAACGTGCACATCGCATGGCATCGCTTATCCAAGCAGGTATTGTTTGGATTAATTGTTGGTTAATACGAGATTTAAGAACTCCTTTTGGTGGCATTAAAAATTCTGGCGTAGGCCGCGAAGGAGGTTTCGAAGCTTTGCGTTTCTTTACTGAACCAAAAAACGTGTGCTTAAAACTTTAACAATTAAATTCTAACATATTAGCTTCCTATTTTAAGTGTAATTGAATAAACTATTAGGTTGTAAAGGATGCTTTTTTACTTGAATAAATAATTTACAAGTTGCTTGTTTAACCCAATTAGGTGGCTGCCAAAATTAATAAATCATCATGTTTAAGAATCTAAAGAAAAAACACGGAAAAACACCGTGGTGGAGGTTCTTACAAAAAATTTCTGAAATGTATTAATTGCAATTAAATAGGCGCAAAATAATGAAAGAAAACACCTATTTCATTCATTCTATTTCTTGCCACTTCAAACCTAAAAACCATATCATAATAGCCTATAAAATCAATCCCTAAACCATAACTGTATTGCCATTTATTATTTAAAGAGTTTTCTAAAAAATATAAATTATCCTTTACATAACCGGCATCAAAAAAGGCGTTCACATAAAAGGCATAATACAATTTATCAAACTTATCGCTTTTAAAATAATTAAAATCAATGGTATTGGGCTTAATAAGTTGGTATTTTAAATTGATTTTAAATGTGCCATAATTATGTCCATCAATCACATAGTATTCATACCCTCTTAAATAATCGCCATAGCCCAAGCCTTTTTGAACATAATAAGGCTGTTGAGTACTACTACTCCACTTACCTTTTATACCATAAGCCCCATACCAACGACCTTTAAATTGGTTGTGAAATCTTATGCCACTTTCTAATTTTAAAAAAGAAAAATTTTCATCCTTTAATAAACCAAGACCTGTTTGTGTTACATCTAAAGTATAAATCCAACCTTTAAGTGGATAGGGCTTGTAATCGCGATGATCGGCTGCAAAGAAATAGTTTAAGGAAAAATATTCTAAATTGTTTTTACCATTAAATGTATAGGTTGGTGCAAGATTTAAAATAGTATCCGTAACCTTAGTTTGATTGTACCTAAACTCAACTGCATGCGAATTAAAAATAACTTTTCTATAAGTATATCTTAATCTTGCAAATTGCTCTTGTCTAGTGTATTTTTTTTCATCGTTATAAAACAAAAGTTCATTATCGAAACTCTTGTATCCAATTTCATGATTGCGCGAATAACCATAGCTAATGCCCAATCCACTACGTTGATGCTTTCCTAAATTTGGAATGTTATAGGCCAATCCATAACGCTCAGAGTAACCCAATCGAATAATAAATTGAAGTGTTTCTTTTCTTCCCCTAAAATTATTCCACATCACGTAAGCACCATAATTAAGCCTCGTAAAATCGCGCATTTGCAACCAAATATTAGGATTACGATCTGGTATTTCTATGATAGGTGCTGGCCAAACATACCAACGTTCGGTAACAGTTACATAAACAAATAGCTCACCTCTATCGAGCACATAATGAATGGCTACAAAATTAAATAGTGCAGTGTTCATTAGGTTTAAACGCGATTGAACAAGCTCCTTTGCCAAGGTGGCTGTATCAATCAAATCGCACTCTTTAAATGTTAACTCGCGCTGTATAATGCTATATTTAGTAACTTTATTACCAATTACATCAATACGCTGAATAGAATATTTAATTTTGGTTGTATCCACAACATTTCCTTTTGCAAACATCCCAAATGGAAGCAAGTTTAAGAAAACTAATGCTATAAGATTTATTGAACGAAAAGTCATTACCTGACAAAGAAACCGAAAATATTAAAACGGCTCAAATTATATATTTAAAAAGCTCATAAATGAATCAAATCGATCTTTTAAATCATCTACATACTCACTTTGATGAAAAGATGCTTTTATGGTATAATTATAGCGATTAAATGTTTGAATGATAGCCGAAAGATCTGTTCTATTTATCTTTATAGTTACCTCCAATTTGGTAGAATCAATTTGTGATGAAATGTAAGAACTTAATATTTTAGCATCATTTGATTCAACAATTCTAGCTATTTCCGACAAACTATAATCGTGTGAATTTAATTCTAGTACCAACAAACCTCCACTCTCTTTCATGCTTGCCATTTCGGCAAAATGTTGAAGCAAAGTGCTTAAATGTATCAATCCTAAGTATTGTTCCTTATCATTTAAAACAGGTATAACACTCAATTTTAATGATGACATTACTTTAAGCACATCATAAGTATGTTGATAATCAAAAACGTATGGTCGACTTAAATTCAAACTGTGGCCGCCAATTGGTTCGCTCGAAGAGTTAAAATCAAGTATATCGCTTTCGCTGATAAGTCCAAGAAAATCAACATTATTAACGATAGGTAAATGCGAAACCCTAAACTCATCCATCCAAGCCAATGCGCGCTCTCCAGTATCGCTCGTCTTAAGTGGTGGGATATCTTCTGAAATCAATTCGCGGGCATACATAGGCTTATTTTTTATTGAACCAGTGAAAATATCTTTCTTACGTGAGGTAATTAATTAATGTTTAAAACTTAAATCAACATCGTTACGGGGTTCTCTAATAATTGCTTGATCGACTGCAAAAAGGCTGCACCCGTAGCTCCATCAACTACCCTGTGATCGCATGATAAAGTTAATTTCATAATGTTTCCTGGCACAATTTGACCGTTCTTAATTATTGGAGTTTCTTTTATACCTCCAACAGCTAAAATACAAGCATCTGGTGGATTAATGATGGCTGTAAAATCATCAATACCATACATTCCAAGGTTACTAATTGTAAATGTATTTCCTTCCCAATCTGATGGTTGTAATTTTTTATCTTTTGCTTTTTGACTATAAACTTTTACCTCTGAGGCAATTTGACTTAACGATTTATTATCAGCAAATCTTACTACAGGAACTAATAATCCATCTTCTACAGCCATAGCAACTCCAATGTTGATATGATTATTATAACGAATTTTATCGCCCAACCATGATGAATTTACTTTTGGATTACTGCGTAAAGCAATGGCAACAGCCTTTACTACCAAATCATTAAACGAAATCTTTACTGGCGATAATTCATTAATGGCTTTGCGCGATTCAATTGCTTGGCTCATTTCCACTTCCATTTTTAAATAGAAATGCGGGGCCGAAAACTTACTTTCTGCAAGCCTTCTTGCTATGGTTTTACGCATTTGCGAAACCGGTTCTTCGGTATAACTTTCAACTCCTGTGTAGGCAACTGTTGTAACACTATTTTGTTTTGCAGATGTAAAATTCTCTACATCCTTTTTTACTATTCGTCCTTCATCGCCACTGCCTTGAACTTTGCTTAAATCTATGCCTTTATCTTCAGCAATTTTTTTTGCTAAAGGCGATGCCTTTAATCGACTATCTGAAGATGCGTTTGAACTAATTGTTGCCGGCACTGCCACTGTTGTTTCGGCTGCCTTGGCTGGAGTTTCAGTTTTAACTGCAACTTCAACTTTTGCGGGAGCATCGCCACTCAATAAAGAAGAAACGTCCTCACCAGCTGCACCAATTATTGCTAAGATTGAATCAACCGGGGCACCTTTGCCTTCTTGAATACCTATATGCAACATCACACCATCAAAAAACGATTCAAAATCCATAGTTGCTTTGTCTGTTTCTATCTCGGCCAATAACTCACCAGACTTAACTTTATCGCCAACTTTTTTGTGCCACTTTGCAACCACTCCTTCTGTCATGGTATCACTTAATTTGGGCATTCTTACTATTTCAGCCATGTGCTATATTAAATTAAAAATTGAAAATTGAAAATTTGTTTTTACCATATTCATAACTACTTTTTACACTGTTTATTATTGCTGAGAGTGTGTTTCAGCCACAATCAATATATTTTAATTATACGAATAAATATGCTTTACTTTTAAACTTCTATAAAGTGATCATCTTCAACTTAACCTCCTGAAAGTTCCCTGCATCAAATTTCATCGTTTACATTTATACTTTTCAGCTTTCAAACTTTCAAACTTTCTAAAGTTTAAAACCCATCCATAATGTAAGGGTAATCACTTTGTGTGTAAACATCTTTGTACAATTCGTCCACGGTTGGGTAAGGAGAGTTCTCTGCAAAATCAACCGATTCATCAACTAATGCTTTTACTTTCTCTTCTGCTTCTTCTATTCCTTTCTCATCAATCCATTTATTTTTTTGTAGCACAGCTAACACCTGTTCTATTGGATCTTTAGATTTGTATTCTTCCAGTTCCTCTTTTGTTCTGTACTTTGCAGGATCACTCATCGAATGCCCTCTGTAGCGATAAGTCTTCATTTCTAACAACACAGGTCCTTTACCATCACGACAATGCGCTGCTGCCTCAGCTATAGCTTCATGCACCGTTTCACAATTCATTCCATCAACTTGTTTCGAAGGCATTTCGTATGATAAACCAATCTTATACAATTCCAACACATTGGTTGTTCTTTCTACAGAAGTTCCCATTGCGTAATTGTTATTTTCAATAATAAATATAACAGGCAATTTCCACAACATACTCATGTTAAAAGCTTCATGCAATGCACCTTGACGCACAGCACCATCGCCCATATAGCACAAGGTAACATTTTTATTTCCTTTATATTTATCAGCGAAAGCAATACCTGCGCCCAATGGAATTTGACCACCTACAATACCATGACCACCAAAGAAATTAAATTCTTTACTAAATAAATGCATAGAGCCACCTTTACCTTTGGAGCAACCGGTAATTTTCGCATACAATTCGGCCATAATATATTTTGGATGCATCCCTCTTCCTATTGGATGTGCATGATCTCTATATGCGGTAATCATATTATCTTCAGGATGTATTGCGCTTTCAGCACCAGCAACTAAGGCCTCTTGCCCAATATATAAATGACAAAAACCTCTAATTTTTTGTTGAATATATAGTTGCCCAGTTTTCTCTTCAAACCTGCGCATTAACAGCATATCATTATACCATTTAAGGTAAATTTCTTTGGTAAATTTTACTTTCTTCATACTTGCTCTAACAGGGGTTAAATAATAAAGTTTAAAATACTGCGGGCAAAAATAACATAATCGTTGGTTAAACAACAAAATTTTTTACGTAACAAAATCTTAATTTAGCACCGAAAATTTTTAAACAATGAATGTACTAATTTTAGGTTCAGGCGGCAGAGAGCATGCTTTTGCAGATCAAATTTCTAAAAGTAAACTTTTAAACAAACTTTATATTGCGCCCGGAAACGCAGGAACTGGGCTTTGTGGAACAAATGTTAATCTTTCACTAATCGATTTTGATGCTATACGTAATTGTGTAATATCATTGCATATTAATTTAGTAATTGTTGGTCCCGAAGACCCGCTTGTGAATGGGATTGTTGACTTTTTTGAACAAGATGAATTACTTAAAAATATACCTATTATTGGGCCATCAAAAAAAGGGGCACAACTTGAAGGAAGTAAAGATTTTTCAAAACAATTTATGATGCGCCATAGTATTCCAACTGCGCAATATCAAACTTTTACACAAAACCAATTAAAGGAAGGCATCGCGTTTTTAAAAACACTTCATCCACCTTATGTTTTAAAAGCTGATGGTTTAGCAGCCGGCAAAGGGGTAATAATAAGTTCTAATATAAATGAAGCTACGCAAGAACTTACTGAAATGCTGCAAAACTTAAAGTTTGGTAATGCCTCTTCAAGCGTAGTTATTGAAGAGTTTTTAGATGGAATAGAATTATCAACTTTTGTTTTAACAAACGGTACCGATTATTTAATTTTACCTGAAGCAAAAGATTACAAAAGGATTGGTGATGGTGACACTGGACTTAATACAGGTGGAATGGGCGCTGTTTCGCCAGTACCTTTTGCCGATAAAGCATTTATGAAAAAAGTAGAGGATCAAATTGTAATTCCAACCATCAAAGGTCTTAAGAATGAACAAATCCCATACTTAGGATTTCTATTTATTGGTTTAATGAATATTAATGGCAATCCTTTTGTAATTGAATATAACTGCCGTATGGGCGACCCAGAAACTGAAGTGGTTTTGCCACGTATAAAAAATGATTTATTAGAAGTTTTATCAAAAGCCGCTAATGGAAATTTAAATGAAATTATATTAGATATTGATACGCAAACTGCTGCCACCATCATGTTAGTTTCTGGCGGTTATCCCGAGAATTATGAAAAAGGATTTGAAATTAGTGGACTTAATAATTTGTACGAAAGTACTGTTTACCACGCAGGTACTGTGCTTGAAAACAACATTGTAAAAACAAATGGAGGAAGAGTATTGGCAATAACTTCTTTGGCAACTAATTTAACACAAGCATTTAACAAAAGCTACCAAACAGCCGCATCTATCAAATTCTCAGGAAAATATAATAGAGGAGATTTAGGAAAAGACCTAATAAAATATCTTTAAGCCTACTTTTTAGTAGGCTCTTTGTAGTTTGTTCCTCCAAAAATCCATATCATAGTTCCAACGGCTATTGTAAGTGAAAATAAAATATTTACACTTCTACCCATTGCTTTTAATAATGGAAAAATTGATTGAAATAAATCGGCTATCGCAGTCCAAAGATTATTCATGTTAGAGTCTCGCTTTTAGTAATTACAGGGCAAATTTATATTTAAAAGTTTATTTTCCAAAAGAAAGATGTTGTTTAATGTAAACACCTGATTTATTTAATACCAATTTCATTAATTTTCAATCAAACAAAAAATATAAATATGCAATGATTAATGCCAATACTAACTGAATTTAGTAAAATATGGCTAAGCCACAATTGGACTAATTTGAAAGTGTAATGGGTATTAAACAATTGACTAATTAAGATAAAAAAAAGAGGCTTCCCAATTCAAGGAAGCCTCTTTTTTTTGTCATTAAACTAATTTTTATTTAATCAGTTTGGTTGTTTGCACTCGACCATTGAAGTTGATATTTACAAAATAAACACCCGCGCTTAAATGATTGGTATTTAAAACAACTTTATCGGTGCTTACCGTTTTATTTATACTTGAAGTCAACTCTTTACCTAAAGCATCAACCAATTGAATACTAACTGCAGTTGTGGCTTCAAAGTTAAAGTTAACAATAAACTGATCGTTATTTCTAATAACAAATGGCTCATTATTCGATCTAAATTTATCAGATACAAGGGTTAAAGTTTGCGCTAACTCATCAATACAAATATCCTCGTTAATAGTTAAGGATACGTTATAATTACCAGCATTTTTGTATACATGGCTCATTGTTGCAGCTCCTTCTACTGATTCACCATCCCCAAAATTCCAAACTAATTTAGCATTTGGAGACACAGTAGCAGTGAAATCAACTTTAATTCCATCAGCTACTTCAAATGGAGCTGAATTTGTTAGATTAGCGTTTACAGAAACTTCAGAACCAACAATTACTTCATCCTTTAACAAACTACAATTAGAACCACTGTTATATGAAATATGATAAGTACCACTTGCAAGGTTGTTTATTCTATTATTTGAAGCTTTGTTTTCAGCTACCGTTGCGCCACTGTTATCTTTAACTAAATAAGACCAATTACTGATGTTATTGATGTTTTTAATCTCAATTGCGCCATCATTTAAGTTTGAGCAAGTTGCATTAACTAAAGTTAAATTAGGTTTCTTAGTAATGTGAATGATAAAGCGTGGTGCACTAGTATAAGAATCCATATAGAATTGATAAGTTCCTAAATCCTTAATATCAGTTTTAGTACCAGTTTTCAGATCTTCGAACACAACACATGCTTTGTTATCAAAAATTTCTACTCCTTCAAAACTTAGGCTGTAATTACCTGAAACACCCACTTTAACTCTCATTGGAATTGAAAGATTGGCTTCATCAACAGGAAGAGTATTAATACTTAAGTCCTTATTAGTGGTTACAAATGACAATGAAGGAACGTTTGCATTAGTACTAAATAATTTAACAGCATCATGTTTCCCATCAAAACTCATTGTAGCATCCTCAGCAAATCTCACTATAGCCTCATCTGAGTAATTGTTGCCATTTAATTTAGCTCTAAATAATGAACCAGCAGTTAAAGAATTACTACTTCTAATAAATGTTGGATTGCCTGCTACCTTAATGTTTTCATTTGCCTGCAATACTGGACTACCGGCATTTGCTTTAACAAAAAAGCCTTGTGAAGATGGAATTAAATTTGAACCACCATTAGTGCTTACCCCTCCAATATAAGTGGCATACTGTCCTAAATCTGCTTGCCAAATATAAATGGCATTATCAATATTCGTTTTAACCCAACTTGGACTATCCCAGTCAATGGTAGAAGGATATGGATTTGCTACCATGTTAAAGCCATCATCATCAATACTACCACTTGAACTAAAAGAAACTCCAAAGTCGAAATTACCTTTAGTGGTAGGACCTGTTACATCAATTAAAATATTAGCAGTGCTAACCTGTCCGGTTCCTAAATAGGTAAAATAACCGCGACCAGGAGTGATTGCATCTACACTCGCATTTGTAATTGCAGCATAAGATGTAGCAGCTCCAAATTCAGCTAAGTCAAATTCAAGATAAGTGTAAATTGAAATAAAATTACCTGCAGGACCTGTGGCTCCTATAAATCCAGAAGTTGGAAAATTATCGGTCCATTGATTAATCTTAGCATTTTGAACTGGAGTACCTAAAATGGCCCAGCCTGTTAAACCACCTGGAACAAGACGTTGCATTGTAATATTACCATTAATATCGCCTGCAGACAATGCCGATATACGACCTGTTCTGGCTAAAGATGATTTTAAAACTAAGCGATGTGGGTTGCAATCGAAAGTGCCATTAATACAGTTTAATGTATTTAATAAACTTTGAACCGAGCTTAACTTGGCGCCTAAGAAATTATTCATGTTAACATCAAAAAAATCTGTATTTGTTGTACCTCCAATAACTTGCTGTGATGCTGTACCGTTTAAAGTAATTAAACCTGCACGTGCATTAAAAGTAGCATTATTTGTAAAGTTACCTTTTAAATCTATGGCAAAATTAGACGCAGAAACATCAAAGGTTGATGAATTAATAGTAAGGTTACGGTTAATCACTATGGCTCTATCGAGGGTTTTAGTGCCTGTACCATTTATATTAATATCATCAAATGTAGAAGAAGCTGTACCTCCAATTGTTTGACTTGCGCCATTAAAGTTAATTGAGGAGATGCCGGGGATGAATGCACTCATATTAACATTATTATTCCAATTCTTAAATAATGTAATGTCTTTATTAAATACACTATTATCAACAACACCGTCATTGATTGTTAAACTACCATTTACAGTGATATTTACATTGCTTAATGTTTTAACACTGTTATCAGAGAAAATAAGATTATTGTAATTTAACTGAGGTAACAAAGTACCTGATTGTGCACCATAATACTCTACAGTTCCACCAGTACTTGAAGTAAATGAATTGAAATTTCCAGAAGGAAATACAAAACTAAATCCAGAAGTGGCTCTCATTCTTAATAAACCAGTTCCATCGCCAAACCCAAAAACATTGAATACATGGTCATTAAGATCTAAAGTTCCGTTATTTGTTAATACAGAGCAAGTTTTTCCATCGTCATTTACTGTTACAGTATGTCCATTTGCAATTTTTACAATTTGCGTAGTTGGTGTAATACCAGAAACTGGACCAGCATGATCAACTACCGACCAAGTTGTTAATCCATCCCAATCGCCACCTGATGTTGCATTTCTGCTATACAAAGTATCAATAGGATCAAATTCTGTGGTTTCGCCACAAGTATAATCTCCATCAATAAAATTTACAGCAGTCAATGTCATTGTATTTAATGCTGCATCAACAGTCGATGCGATACCGCCAAATGGACTCCACTGTGGTAATACATATCTTCCTGTGACATAAGCTGATTCATTTCCATTCACAAAAACATCATCGTAGTTATAAGTATGCGTTAATGTTAAACCACTAAAACCTGTACCTCTAGCAACCCAGAAATAATCTAATTCCAAATTTAATACATCAGTTGTAGCTGGATGCTGAGATTTTACTGGCAACAAGCGTATACTTCCTGCTGATCCGTTAGCAGTTATGTTATAATTAACTGGCATGTAATCCACATCACTTCCAATAGGAAATAAGAAATTAGATGCCCCTGCTGGAAATTGCTTTACAACCCCACTATCACTCAAAAGACCATTAGTTTGTATCATTCTTGATCCACTAAATGTTCCTGTTACAGAGGCTGTTTCTGCTAATCTTAGCACGTATGCATCAATAAATAACGAACCATTATTTAAGTTTAAAATTTTATTTATTGTTTGATTAGCAGTACTTGATACACCTGCAAAATTATCGATAGTTAAGTTGCCAAATTTACCTGTGCCATTGCCACCAATAAATTGTTTTACCGAACCTTGACAAATAATTTTTCCACTTGCCACACTCGCATGCGTAGCGCTATTGTGTATGTCGCCAATGCTTGTAATAGTATTGCCAGCATCATTCAATGTCCCTGCAGTTAATAACAAATCCTCATTTACTCTTATATTAGTATTTGTTCCAAGAGATACATTACCAGAAAGGAAAGTATTATTTATTTGTAGGTGAGCAAAGTTAGTAAGGTTTCCAGCTAATCCTGTAATGGTTTGATTTCCGGTAGAAGAATTGAATGAAGTTATCTGTGTTACGGTACCAGATTGATATCCACCAGCATTAATTCCTATGGTATTAGAGCTATTGTTGTTTACTAAGCTACCTTGCATATTTACATTAATTCCATTGCCACTAAAGAAACTAAAATCATTATTAATCAATAAGGTACCTTTGATTGTTAAAGGATTACTAATTACTCTGGCAGTAGCTGTATTAGTAGCAGAATTGCCATTAACAGTTAAATTAAAGAGGGGCACTAAAGAATTAATAGAGTAAGTTTGAGGAGTTCCAATACCTCCTTGCTGACATAAAATAGTTCCACCAGTAACTGTGTTTGAAGCAGCTTGTAAAAACAAGTCGCCAAATGATGTTCCTCCACCTCTAATTAAACGAAGACTAGATGTACCGCTCATATTGAATACACTACCAAAATTGATTATTTCTAGTTTTGCTCTGTTAGGAATGGCATTTGAGCCATTAATTATTACACTACTATTATCTGCTTGCTTGTATATTAATGAACCGTTTAAAACTGATGCATTCCTTCTAATTTGTCCATTCACAAATAAAGTTCCGCTGCCCTTCACCTCAATTTCTGGGGTACCCAATGAGGAGTATTCAATATCGTTATTTACAGAATTAACTGAAGAACCAATATTGACAGTACCTTCATTAATTTGCAACTTACCTATAAGTAGTAAATCTGCTAAGTTACTATTGGCTACACCAAAGTTTAAAATGCAACCTGTATGATTTACCTCAATTTTAGCTGTACCTGGAATAACGTAATTAACTGCTTGGTCAGTAAGAGTTAAATTATATGCTCTTGAAAACTTAGCTGTTCCATTCATTAAAATTAACCAATCGTTAGTAGGAGCCACTAAGGTACCTCTAACATCAAAGTTATATTCGTTTACAGAACCAACACCGCGGTTTATGGTAAACTTGTTAAGCTCTGTATATGCCGAAACATTTGTTCCTGAAATATTTCTATTGCCTGTGCCAGTTGAGAAATAATTACAAACCCTACCACTTCCAGCATTAAAATCAAGTGTTCCATTGTTAGATACAGAACCGGTATGATTTAATATGTTGGTTACTGCTGTTCCTGTAGTTGCCACCTCAAAGGTTGCTCCCGCAAAAACATTAAAGTTACCAGTTACATTTAATGTTTGCACAAAGTTATTTCTAAGTTGTGTTAAACCAGATTGAAAGCTCATACTTCCTAATACATTCAAAACCTTAGCGCTTGTGTTATTAAGTAGGCAAGTACCTGCACCAATCTTTCTAAAAATATTATTCACAGTCAAATCAATATTTGGCATCGTAATCGTTGCACCAACTGCAGGATTCACCGTTAAAAAGTTGTATCCATTTAGAACTAAAGCACTTGGAAGAGCCGTTACTGTAGGAATGGTAAAACTTGTACCGGTGGTGTAATACTCAACAATTCCACCTGTGTTACCAAGAAACAAACCAAAATCACCAGCTGGAAAAACTGCCGTTGGTGTTGATGAAGAAATGCGTATTGTACCTGAACCACTCACGCCAAAACCATTTAATACCGAAAAGTTATGACCTGTTGTGGCTCCAATATCAATTGTTGAACCACTACCTATGAAAAAGTTTCCTGATTTTGCACCATTAGCAGTAACAGTTACATTATGAGAAAAGCTAATACCATCGCCCACAAAAACTGGATTTTTAGGACCAGGACTAGTGGGGGCTGGTGCACCAGCATGACCAGTTAATGACCAAGGAGTAGTTAAAGGATTTGTATCTTCCCAATTACCGTTTCTTGTTGAGTAAAAAGCTATTACCGATTCAAATGGATCTGATGGATCCCTATCTCCAGCTGTAAATTCACCATCAATAATTTGACCAAATACATTTGGATCAATAAATATTTCATTCGTAGTTTCATTAACCTCTGTTACGTCACCTGTAACCCAGGTAACATCAAGTGGTTGATAGTAAGCGGCAACATATTCAGCCTCATTAACTCCCACTCCACTTACTACATCAGATTCTTCATAGGTATAAGTATGTTCAACGTTAGCTGCGCCTAATACAAATCCAGTACTTGATGTTTTCCAATGGTAATTCAATGCTTGATTACTTGCTGTTACAATTGGGTGTTCAGTATTTACTGCTCTAATATTAATAAATCCATAGGTTGTAGGAGTTCCTGTAATATTTATGAAGGCAGGAGTATATTTATTTGTGGTGCCTAATGGATAAAGGAAAGAAACGTTTGTAGCATTATATCTTTTTCTTATCCCTCCAGCTGATGAAATGCCATCAGTTCTGATCATCTTTGTATTATTAAATGCGGTACCAGTTCCAGTAAGTGCATCATATACTTTACAAAGTGAAGTTAAATTAAGTGTAAACAAGCCAAGATCGAGCACACCATTTGCCAACCTTACAGCTGTTTCTACTTGCAAATTTGATACTAAGGTAGCTGTACCACTTACTTTGTTTAAATTTAAATTAGCAACCCTACCTGACCCATTACCTCCAATAGTTTGAGCACCAGTACCAACCAATGTTAGTCCACCAGCACCTGCCAAAAAACCTGTGATAAAGGCATTCCCATTTAAATTAATTTTCCTAGACAAATCATTAAATGTTCCAACTAAAACAGTTAAGTCGTTTAAAATAGTTAGTGAAGTTGCTGAACCAGCTAAGACACAACTTACAGTTAAAGGTTTACTGATAGTCAAATTATAAATTCCTGCAGTAATAGTACCATTCAATGTAAAATACTGAGTAGAAGCACCATTGAATATGGTTGTGTTATTTCCGGGAGTATAAGTTGTTCCAGCATTAATTGAAAAATTCCTTTTTACAGTAACATTATTATCATTTGCTTGAAAAACAGGGTTATTTCCTGTAACAATAACAAAATCCTGATTTATAGTCAAGGGCTGCGCTGCAATTGGTGAAGCTAAAGCAATACCTGCACCTATAACCTGATTAGCAAGAATTAACTTTCCACTTCCTGCACCTGCCTTGTTAATGTTAATATTAAAGAGCGGCACAGATGAGTTAACTGTAAAGTTATTGCTAGAAGCTGGTATGGTTAAATTAATAGTTCCATTAGCAACATTAAAATTTGTACAACCTAATAGTAAACCACCGTCAACGGCAGTTCCTGTTTCTGGATTAGCGATGTTTAAAATCCCTCCCGACATAAAAAATCCCTGTCCAACATATGGTAAACAAAAACGTGGAAAATCACCATTTCCAGACCAGCTGTGGTTCCATCAACATTTAAAACACCAGAAGTCATTGCAAAAGTTCCTTCCTGCGCTCCAACAGCAACTACAGGACGAATTTTCTCTACCGTATTAATTCCTCCATCTATTGATATCAATCCATTCAAACCAACAATCAAACCTTCATTTCCAATTGAAAAATCACCAGCTGTAACTTTAAATTCGCCATCAACTTGAATTCCATTTGCCGAGCCATTAATCAACACAGAAGCACCATCAATCCAAAGTCTTGAGGTAGAAGGTATTTGAAATATAGCACCACCATTAACTCTTGTGATACTGGTATTACTATTTAACCTTAATGTCCCTGTAATCAATTGAATGGCATCACCATTACTATATAATTCCAAATTTCCTAAAGAAGCAGAAGTAACTTGTAACGTTGTTCCTGCATCTATTCCTTTGTTAACGATTAGTGTATAAAGATTTGTAGTTGAATTACATGATAATACCGCATTATTTAAACCTGAAAACTTTAGATTCACAGCTCCATTTGAAGAGGCTGTAAATTGGGCTGAATTGCTAAATTGAACTGTTCCATTATTGGTAAAGTTTCTTAAAACTTCCACTTGATGAATGGCATTAAAATTACCTGCATTAAAAGTAACTCCTGCAGATAATGTAACACCTTTATTAACTATTAAATTTATCACATTAGTATTAGCGTTACCAAGTGAAACAATCAATGAACCTGCACCTGTATTGCTTAATGTTAAATCACCATTAAGTTCATAATTTGTTGGATTTGTTACGTTAGGAAATATGCAAGTATTTGCAGCTCCTGTACTGTTTGAAATTTTTAAGTTATTGTATGTTGATATACTTGGAAGAACACCAGCAACATTATAGTACTCTATTGTGCCACCGGTGGCAGAAACAAAAGAAGTAAACGTTCCAAGTGGAAAACTTGTTGAGCTTAGTTTAATTAAACCAGAGCCCGAAACTGTTCCTAAATTATTTCCTGTAATAATGCCCAAATCAAGTGTTGCATTCGATTGAATAAAGGTGGCAGTTACAGTTCTAGCAATTACTGTATTTGTTACAACCTTATTATTAATTACAAAAACTGCATCTGAAGCTCCCGGAACTGCCGGTGCTACAGAGGTTAAGCCAGTTGGATCGGTTGTCCAAATTCCGGGCGTACTCCAGTCTCCACTTATAAAAGTGTAATAATTTGTTGCCTGTGCGTTTGACCCTGAGAGGCCAAGAAAAGCCAACAAGAGTAAAATCTTTTTTAAATGCTCTTTCATAATGTTAGTTTTAAAGTTATTAATCATTAAGATGGTATTAGTGTTCAATTATTATTTTAAACATTTATTTATTGGCAAGTTTTCTCTAATGCCCGATGTCGCAAAAGTAACGTATTTTTATTGATATAATACGATAAATTGCAATAATTATATGTTAAACTTTAGTTTTTAGCCCTATCTATTATGCTATAAAAGGCATTAGTTATTTTATAAACTACTGGTTATCAAAAAGTAAAACGTTTTAAATTACATTTTATCTGATTATTTATTAAAAAAGATAAGGCTTAAACTACCTTACCTCTATCAAACCGAATAAATATCAATAACTTATACCAATTGAATTTACTTTTTAGGCCAACTAAAAAATAAATATGCAATGGTTAATGCCGATACTAGTTGAAAATAGTACAATAAGGCTATGCCTTACTTGGACTAAATTGAAAGTTTAATCGGTAGCAAACTTGTTCACAGCTAGCTATAAAACGCAAATCAACAAAATGATGTAACTCAATTGAGTGTCAACAAATAAGGTTTGTGATTGACAAAGAAAAATTTAAGAAAAAAGCAAAGTCTACTTTTGTCTAAAAAATATCAATATTGGAACACCATTAAAATTAAAATTTTCTCTCATTTTATTTTCAACAAACCGCTTATATGGCTCTTTTATATATTGAGGTAAATTGCAGTAAAATGCAAAAGTTGGCGCATGCGTTGGAAGCTGAGTAATAAATTTAACTTTAATAAACTTACCTTTAAACGAAGGAGGTGGATTGTTTTCAAGTATTGGCAACATAATGTCGTTTAACTTTCTCGTAGCAATTTTTTGAATTCTATTTTGATGAACTTCAACAGCAGTTTCTAGGGCCTTTAATATTCTTTGCTTGGTAATGGCCGAAATGAAAACGATAGGAACATCCTTTGAAGGTGCAATCTTCTCTCTAATTTGTTGTTCAAAAACTTTTGTAGATTGGTTATCCTTCTCAATTAAATCCCACTTATTAACCAAAATAACTATGCCTTTATGATTTCTCTCAGCAAGATGAAAAATATTCACATCTTGTGATTCAAATCCTTCTTGTGCATCAATCATTAATAAGCAAACATCTGATGACTCTATTGCTCTAATAGATCTCATTACTGAATAAAATTCTAGATCTTCGTGGACCTTTCCTTTCTTGCGCACCCCAGCTGTATCAACAAGGACAAAATCATGACCAAATGATTGGTAACGTTTGTGAATTGTATCTCTGGTTGTACCAGCTATTGAGGTAACAATATTTCTATCTTCACCTATTAGAGCATTTAGGAGGGATGATTTTCCAACATTTGGTCTTCCGATAATGGCAAATTTAGGCAAACGCTCTTCTTCTTTATCAAGTATTATATCCGGATTCAGATGTTTTACTACTTCATCCAATAAATCGCCAGTTCCGGCACCGCTGGCAGAGGAAATCGCATATAATTCACCAAGTCCTAGGCTATAAAACTCTGAAATCATGTTATAACGCTCACTGTTGTCAACTTTGTTTACAACAACAAAAACCTTTTTTTTAGATTTTCTAAGCAACTGAGCTACAATTTGATCATAATCATGTATGCCATCCACCACATCAACCACAAAAATTATAATTGTAGCTTCATTAATAGCTAATTCAACTTGTTTTCTAATCTCTGCTTCAAAAACATCATCACTCCCTATTACATAGCCACCGGTATCAATCACACTAAACTCCTTTCCATTCCAATCGCAAACTCCATAATGTCTATCACGTGTAACTCCACTCACCTCATCAACAATGGCATGTCTACTACCTGTTAATCTATTAAACAGGGTCGATTTTCCTACGTTTGGTCTTCCTACTATGGCAACAATATTACTCATTTTTAATTTTTTGGAGTGCAAAGGTAACCAATATAAAATTGATTTGTAATAAAATACACCTTGGTTATTGAATCTCAATGTTTTGTGGTAAATTTTACGATTCCGCAATTTATTCCAATTGTATTTATTTTTTAGGCCAACTAAAAAATAAATATGCAATGGTTAATGCCAATACAACCTGCAATTAGTACAATAAGGCCATGCTGCAATTGGACTAAATTGAAAGTGTAGACAGTATTATTTAATAAAGCAGCGCCAGTCGTTTTAAGTGCTAATTTACAAGCTTAGAACTTATAAAAATTTAAACTGTACTAATTACCTTAAAATTAGTTTACAAAAAAAGCGGCAACCTTAATAGATTGCCGCTTTTAAAAATCACTTCGAATTTTTATTGTTTGATGATTCTGAAAATTGATTGTGAACCTGACTGATTGGTGGCGTTAATTATATACACACCGTTATCTAAATCAGCTCCAACAACAAATTTTTGGTTAGAAACCGCTTTAAATTCAGTTACTAAACGGCCAGTCATATCAAAAATGTTGATTTGTAAATCTTCATTATCGGCTGCAACTACAACAATGTTTGTTTCACCGCTAAATGGATTTGGCATGGCATTAATTTCTATGCCTTCAATTGAATATCCGGCTAACAAATCAGCTTCTTCAATATTTGCTTCATCATTACCATCTTTAGCTAAACTACTAATACCTATTGCGCAAGGAGCACCATAATTACCCCAAACTCCACCTCTTTTTGCTCTTACATAAACATTGTATTGACCAATAACTAAACCTGGTACTGCATTAAAGAAAATAGCTCCACCATAAGATGAAATTGCAGAGGTAACTACTGCATCAGTAACAAAATCTCTAAATTCAAATTCGTACTGAATGGCAGCTGGAACAGGGTTTGCTACCAAACGACCATTTGAAATTTTATAATTGAATTTACCGCAATCTACTGCTCTTACTGTTGTTGTTGGAACACCACATACATTTGGATCACATATTGTTCCTACGGTGCAGAATGAACTGTAATTACTAAATAAATTATTAATAAAAGCTCTGATTCTAATTTGATATTGAGTACCATACTGAACAGTTGGCAACAACTGAACCATTAATAAATAATTAGTGGTTGTATTTTTGGTATTTAACAAGGTTGTTCCTGTAGCATCAAATATTTGCCATTCATAAGAGGTAACACCAATAATTTGTGTACAACCTATGGCAGAGTTTAGTGCTAAATTTTGATTGGCGCAATCAATTGGTCTCAATGCAGTTGCTGGCACACAGCTTTCAAATTCAACATCAACACTTGATGTTGCAGTACAGTTATTGGCATTTGTAACCAATAATGTATATGTCCCAGTTGTTGTTACAACTATTGAAGCTGATGTTTCGGCTGTACTCCAAGCATTTCCGGCACCAGTAGCAGATGTTAAAGTTAATACATTACCTTGACATTGTAGTAATGAACCATCGGCTGTTATAGTAGCTTCGGGACTTGTTTGCACAATTACTTGTGTTCCAACTGATAATGCAGGAATAGTATATTTTAAACAAAAACCATCGCCCATGGCGTAACCATTATTGTTATTGAAATAATTTAAAGTAGTAATGTTGGAGGTAGTACCACTTACCACACTCACCCAAGTAGCACCTGCATCATTTGTTCTTAAAATATTTCCTCCATTTCCTGCAACAACAGCTTCAGTAGCAGACTCCATTCTAGCGCCAAACAAATCAACACCTACTATACTTCCTAAATTATTCCAATTTGTACCTTTATCAAAAGTTAATTGCACCCTTCCACCATCAGCAGCAATAACACCATTTACACCAAAAAAAGAAACAGCATTTAAATTTAAACTAAATGCTGAAGTCTGAGCGCTCCAGGTAGCTCCTCCGTCTGTAGTAGTATAAATAGAACCATTATCGCCAACGATAAAACCATTCAATGCACTAGCAAAAGCAATAGCATTAAAATTTTTAGTTCCTTGAGTCCCAGCAGACCAGTTGAGTCCCCCATCAATTGTAGTAAGCACAAGGCCGTTGTCGCCAACAGCAACACCATTAGAAGCCGAGGTAAACCAAACTGCTGAAAGATGTTCAGTAACACCACTTGTTTGAGGCAACCATGTTGTGCCACCATCAATTGAATTAATGACGGTACCATTATTACCTACAGCCCAATATGTATTAGCATCAAAGCAAAAAACACCATTTAGATCTTCAGAAGTACCACTTGCTCTGTTCGACCAAGCGATACCATTGTTTGTAGTTTTAAAAATTGTACCAGATCCGCCAACGGCTATGCCAGCAGTTCCACTATAAAAGTCGGTTGCATTCACAAAAATATTAGGATTTTGATTTGACCAAGTTACTCCTGAATTTGTGGTGCGATACGTAGCACCACCATCGCCAACTACAATAATTGCGCTATTTGTTCTGGCAAATGCACCAGTAAAGTTAGTAGAAACACCCGGCCCAACAGCTAAATAATTAGCTCCTGAGTTGGTTGAGCGCAATACAACACCACCATTACCAACAATGTTTATTCTTGCACTGCTGCGCATTTGGCAAGCATTTAAATTTTCGGTGGTTCCGCTTATTTGGGCAACAAAAGCACCTGCGTTGCTACTTTTTCTTAAAACAGTACCATTATCTCCTACTACAGTTGCCTGATTAACACCGCTTACTCCTACACCGTTTAAATTGGCAGTTGTTCCGCTCACTTGAACAGTCCAAGTTGCACCACCATCAATAGTGCGAAGAATAGTACCATTATTACCTACAGCAAAACCGCGATCAATATTTGTTCCTGTACTAAATTGAATTGCATTTAACTGCGCTGTTGTTCCACTTGTTTGAGCAATCCATGTAGCACCTGCATCAACTGTCTTTAATATTGTACCATTGGCGCCTACCACATAGCCTGTATTAGCATCAACAAAGTTAATCGCTAATAGATTTTGTGATGTGCCGCTAGTTTGAGTCGTCCAGTTATTTCCTTTATCGGTAGTAAATAAAATTAATCCATTATTACCCGCTACATAGCCAATTAAGGTGTCAATAAAGTGCACTGAATTCAAATTTTCAACCGTGCCTGTATTAAGAGTGGTATAAACATTCCCATTATTGTATGATCTGCGCATGTAACCTAAATCGCCTACAGCAAACACTCTTGTGTTAACACTGTAAACATCATTTAAATCAATGGCTTGACCAGAAGGAGATTGTTTTACCCATCCACTTGTGCCGGTAACTTGATAATTTCCACTTGTTGAAACATTTAATGAAGCACTATTTTCACCAGGTAAATAAGCGCCATCTTTCAACCATTGATAGTTTGTTCCACCTGTGGCATTAAGGTTTACACTGTTTCCCTCACAGAAAGTAGTTGGGCCATCAGGCGTAACTACTGTTTGAGCAATTAAATTTGCAGTAGAAACTATTGCCAACAGCAAAAGCGTTTTTACTTTTGTAATTGTTTTGTTCATAGTTAATTTATTTTTAAGTTTATATTAATACTTTAAATCTCTGCGATTTTAATAAATATTATATTAAGAATCACTATAAATTAACATTAGACAGGTAACAAAAATATTTTTATAAACACGTTTTAAATTAAACCAAGTTAAGCGATTACAAAAGGCAATCTGTCTAAAAAAATAATTTAAATTTATGATGTAAATATTATTTGTATTATTGCAGCGCAATTTTTAGAACCCAAACAACAATCTTTGTTTGACTTATTGCCACAAAACTAAATATTTCATTGTATCATTCGCTGTTTATTTCAAAAAAAACACACCCTATTTCCGCTAACTAATTTTATTACATGTATACCGAAAACGAATTAAGTGAAAAGCTTGTAGGTGAGCTAAAAACGCTAGCTACCAAACTTAAAATTAATAATCTTGAAAATCTGACCAAAAAGGAAATCATTGAAAAGATTTTGTCAAATACAAATACCGTTCCTAAAGAAGCTGAGGAAGCGCCAAAGAAAAGAGGAAGAAAGCCAAAATTGGCAGTCAAAATGGAAAACGATCCTTTGATAGAAATTCAAGAGAATAATGATTTTGAGCTAGCCAGAGAGCAAGAACTTTTACAAGAAACTATTGCAGAAGTTGAGGCTAAAACACCTATCTTAAACGAAACAAAAGAGACTGCAATTATCGAAGAAGAAAATACCGACAAAGATGCGGCTAAGATTGAACCTAACATTCCGCAGGAAGCTGCAGGAACAAAGCCCTCAAATAATCCTACACCAAGGAAAGAATTTAACAAATCTAGAGAGCAATTTAGAGATCAAAATAGAGAGCAAAATAGAGAGCAACCCCAAGAACAAAGCAAAGAGATCAATAAAGATCCAAATAAAGACATAACCAATAAAGATATAACAAACAAAGAAAGCATTAGTCAAGAGCCTCGTCAAAAAGGCAATGAAAACAACTTTGCTAGAAGATTTCCTCCACAGGAGAGAAAACCAGAGAATACATATAATTTTGATGGTATTGTAGTGAGTGAAGGTGTGCTTGAAATTATGCCTGACGGTTATGGTTTTATGCGTTCTTCAGACTACAATTACTTAAACTCACCAGATGATATCTATGTTTCTCAATCACAAATTAAATTGTTTGGATTAAAAACAGGTGATACCATTAAAGGAGCCATAAGACCTCCACGCGAAGGAGAAAAATATTTTCCTTTAATAAAGGTTGATAGTATTAACGGAAGAGAACCTTCCTATATTAGAGACAGAGTACCTTTCGATTACTTAACACCGCTATTTCCATACGAAAAATTTAAATTAACCGGACATGCTCAAAACAATATGAGCACACGTGTCTTTGATTTAGTTACGCCTATTGGTAAAGGTCAAAGAGCTTTAATTGTAGCGCAACCAAAAACGGGTAAAACTGTATTATTAAAAGACATCGCCAATGCTATTGCAGCCAATCATCCTGAAGTATATTTAATAATATTGTTAATTGATGAAAGACCTGAAGAGGTAACCGATATGGCACGCAGCGTTAAAGCCGAAGTAATAGCTTCAACCTTTGATGAACCTGCTGACAGGCATGTTAAAATTGCAAATATCGTTTTAGAGAAAGCAAAACGTATGGTTGAATGTGGACATGATGTGGTAATTTTATTAGATAGTATTACACGTTTGGCTAGAGCTTATAACACAGTGCAACCAGCTTCAGGCAAGGTATTAAGTGGAGGTGTTGATGCTAATGCTTTGCACAAACCTAAAAGATTTTTTGGATCGGCCAGAAAAATAGAAAACGGAGGTTCGCTTACCATTATTGCTACAGCCTTAACCGAAACAGGGTCAAAAATGGATGAAGTAATTTTTGAAGAGTTCAAAGGAACAGGCAATAGTGAATTACAGTTAGATAGAAAAATTTCTAATAAACGTGTGTTTCCTTCTATTGATATTGTGGCATCGAGTACAAGAAGAGATGATTTATTACTAGATAAAGATACATTGCAACGCCTGTGGATATTGCGCAAGTATTTAGCAGACATGACTCCGTTAGAGGCTATGGAATTTTTACAAGAACGCATGCGAAATACCCAAAACAATGATGAGTTTTTACTTTCAATGAATAGTTAATACCTCTAATTTCACACAAATTGCTTGACACTAGCATTTATTTTGAGATAAAAAAAACACTGCCGCCAACAGTAACATTGGTGGCAGTTTCTAAAACAAAACCTGTTGAAGATATTTTAAGTATCTACAATTGCGGACAAAAGGTTTTTGGTGAAAATAAAGTTCAGGAATTGTGCAGCAAATTTGAATCGATGCCAAAAGATATTGAATGGCATTTAATAGGTCATTTACAGACTAACAAAGTAAAATACATTGCTTCTTTTGTTTCGCTTATTCATGCTGTTGATAGTTTAAAACTTTTGCAGGAAATTAATAAACAAGCACAAAAGTATAACCGCGTAATTAATTGTTTATTACAAATTTATATTGCCAAAGAGGAAAGTAAATTTGGACTCGATTTTGATGAAGCAATTTCAATTTTACATTCCCCAGAATTTGTTGCACTAGAACATATTAATATTGTTGGATTAATGGGTATGGCAACGAATACAGACGACCAATTAATTGTAAAAAAAGAATTCACTCAATTAGAAAAGTTTTATCAGGAATTAAAAAAAGATAATACCATTGCCCATTGTAATTTTAGTACATTAAGTATGGGCATGAGCAACGATTATGCATTGGCCATTGATTGTGGCAGTAATATGGTAAGAATAGGAAGTTCCATTTTTGGGAATCGATAATTTTGCAAATGAGAGGCGAATATTTTGGCATTATCACAGCTTTATGCTGGGCAGTTGGGATTTTTCCGTTTACAATGAGCACCCGCTATTTTCAGGCAACGCATATTAACCTGATGCGTTTGTTATTAGCTTTGTTTTTACTTTGTCCTTTTATTATTCTTAAAGAAAATATATCCTTTTCTAATTTATTTTTATTTCCAGGTTATCAGAATTGGTTATGGTTAGGGATATCTGGTGTGGTTGGATTAGCTTTGGGTGATTATTTTTCATTCTCAGCATTCAAAGCAATTGGTGCAAAAAACTCAAGTATCTTCTCCACCCTAGCACCTGGCACTGCAATTATTTTCGCCTATTTGATGTTAGGAGAACAAATTAATTTAATTGGCATTACAGGTATAATAATAACTATTTCGGGAATAATATATATTAGTTTACAAAAAAAAGACAATCAAAGTAAAATGAGTTTGGTTGGTATGGGACATGCCATAGGTGCAGCGCTCTGCCAAGGAGCAGGATTGGTGTTAGCAAAAAAAGCTTACGAAAATAATTTGATTGAAATTGCTCCTTTTCATGCAGCATGGCTTAGAATTATGGCAAGTGTAATTGTGTTACTTGTTTTTGCGATACTTACAAGAGAAATAAAACCAATCACAAGAAATCTTGTGAAACCTGAAAACAAAAAGGGACTTGTTTATTTAAGTTTAGGAACCTTATCGGGCACTGTGTTAGGCTTAACATTTGCCATGCAAACAATCTCAACCATTGATTCAGCGGTTGCACAAACCATTTTTTCTTTGGTGCCAGTATTTGCTATTCCTTTAGCTTATTTTTTTCATAAAGAAAAGATGACACTCTCCATAATTTTAGGTGCACTGATTGCCATTGCTGGAGTAATCGTATTGATTTGGCGAAATAATATTATGGACTTTATGACGCTTTAATTTCAGTAACCACAAAAATATTTTGCGCAAACTTTTGACTCACTGTATGCTTTACTCCTTTTACTTCTATCACAAGGTTGGCATCATATGCTTGTTTTGAAACCACTTTTATTTTGCTGCTAATACCCAAGCCCACTTTTACAACATATTGTAAAAAAGGAGTTGAATTATCTTTTACAGCTACCATTTTACATGATTTACCAGGTTCAATTTCATCTAAGGTTTTTTGAATTCTAGTTTTTATTTCGCCTTTTGCATTAGGAATGACATCTCCATGAGGGTCAAATTCAGGAAAACCAAGCAACTCATCAATACGGTCGACTAATTTTGCTGATTGAATATGCTCTAACTGTTCAGCCACCTCGTGCACTTCATCCCATGTAAATGAAAGTTTTTCGTATAAAAATGTTTCCCATAAACGATGTTTTCTGAGCACTTCTATCGCTCTTTTTTTACCGTCACGTGTTAAGGTAATTTTACCATAACGCTCGTAGTTGACCAATTTCTTTTCCCTTAATTTTTTAATCATATCGTTGACTGTTGCTGGTCTTAACGACAGCATACTGGCCAATTCATTTGTGCCTACTTCGGCTTGTCCACTTTCTAAGTTAATTTTTAGCAGTGCTTTGAGGTAATTTTCTTCTGTAAATGACAACATTTCACAAAAATAATAAATATAATCGAAATACTTTTGTTTTGCTTGTCTAACTTTTATAATTTTACATACCTTATTCTAATATTTAGGTATCTTGAATTTATATAAATATATTACTCTAACACTATTTTTGATAACCTATACAGGTGCAAAACCCGTTATTGCACAAACGTATGAAATTGAAGGTAAGATTACTTTCAATAATGAATTTGTACCATTTGCCAATGTAATTATTGAAAAAATTCAAGTAGGTGTAACAAGTAATGATGTTGGCACTTATAAATTAAAAGATATACCAAAGGGAAATTACACAATAAGTGTTTCATCTATTGGGTATAAAAAATTAGAAAAAAAAATACAACTTAAAAAAAACCTTATTATCAATTTTGAATTAGAATTGCTAGAAATAAAGCTGAATGAGTTAGTAATTACAGGTGTTAGTAAAGCTACACGCATCAAAGAAAACCCGCTAGCAATAAGTAGTGTAGGAATAAAAAGTATCGAACAAAGTAATGAAAGTAATATTATGGATGTGTTGCAAAAAAACAGCACTGGAGTGAGTATGTTAAAAACTGGACCTAATATTTCGAAGCCTTTTATAAGAGGTTTAGGTTACAATCGTGTATTAACTTTATTTGATGGTATCAGGCAAGAAGGACAACAATGGGGCGATGAGCATGGCTTGGAAGTAGATGCCTATGGTATGCAAAGTATTGAAGTAATTAAAGGTCCAGCAAGTTTGATGTATGGTTCAGATGCTGTGGCTGGTGTAGTAAGTTTTATTCCGCAATTTGCTGATACAACTTTAAAAGGAATACATGGCAAAATTTTAAATGAATATCAACACAATAATAATTTAATTGGCACTGGCGCCTATATTCATCATACAATAAACAAATTATCATACAGCTTTAATGCCTCACACAGAATAGCAAAAAACTATCGCAATAAAGCTGATGGCCGGGTTTACAATACAGGATTTGAAGAACTTAATTTATCTGGTAAAATCTTGCTTCGATTAAAAAAAAGTGATTTAAGTTTGAATGCAACACTTTATGATAATGTTCAAGGTATTCCGGATGGCAGTAGAGATTCCACAACAAGAAAATTTACTTATCAGCAATTTGAAGGTGAAGATGATGACATCAAAAGTAGGCCCTTGGTTAGCAATGAAAAACTAAATAGCCACGCTCCTGCTGATTTGCATCAACAAATTATGCATTACAGGTTGTATTTGAAACAAAATTTTGATTTTGAAAAAAGTAAATTGAATTATTTATTGGCATGGCAACATAACATAAGAAAAGAAATAACACACCCCACAGACCTATCTCAAGCAGGACTTTTTGTAAAACTGAACACTGCCAATTATAGTGTTTTATATCAACTGCCTGAAACAAATAATAGGTTAACTGCAGTTGGAATTAATGGTATGTGGCAACACAATATGAATGCAGATGCTACAGATTTCCCTATCCCCAATTATAAACTATTTGATATTGGTTTGTTTATTCACAACACCTGGAAATGGGAACATATAACGCTTAGCACAGGCTTAAGATACGATTTACGAAAGGTTAATGTGTATGATTTGTTTACTATCTTAAATCCTGTAAGTGGTTTTAGTGAACAAACTTTAGAACAAGGAAATCCAGAAAATTATCACCAGTACAAAGCATTCAATAAAATTTTTGATGGCATTTCTGGAAGTGCTGGTCTTAGTTATGTATTCAATAAACATTGGCATTTTAAAGCAAATTTATCAAGAGGATATAGAGCTCCAGGAATTACAGAACTAGCCTCTAATGGATTAGATCCAGGGGCAAGAATAATCTATTTAGGCAATCAACAATTTAAAACAGAGTTCTCGAACCAACAGGATATAGGTGCTTTTCATGAGCACAAAATTTTCGATATCTCTTTGAGTCTCTTTAATAATTACATTCAAAATTATATATACTTGGCGCAGCTAGCAGATGAAAGTAATTTACCTGTTACAGATGCGCAAGGAAATAGAACTTTTCAATATCAACAATCTAAAGCCCAATTATATGGTTTAGAAGCCAATTTTACTGTGCATCCCCAAGTGTTAAAAGGTTTTTCATTCATTAATAATTTTCAGTTTGTACATGGCTATAATAAAAATGAAGCGTTTAGAAATACTAAAATAAATGGAGACTATTTACCTTTTATACCACCCGCCCAGTACAATATGATTATTACCCAAACCATCAAACTTAAAAAAATGAAAATAAAAAATTTAAGTCCTCGATTTGAATTGGAATATCATGCAAAACAAGCCAGATTCATGGCGCTTTATGGCACAGAAACTTTCACACCTTACTATCTATTGTTGCATGCAGCACTGCAAATTGAGCTATTTAGCAAAGAAAAAAAGCAATTAAATTTACATCTCTTCGTCAACAATCTTACAGATAAAATTTATCAATCAAATATGAGCAGGTTAAAATACTTTGAGTACTTTGAGGATACAAGAGCCAATAGCAGTGGCATTTACAATATGGGACGCAATATTGGAGCTAAGCTAATTTATCATTTCTAGAATTTCATTTAATTTTTGATTGCATTTGTTTACATTTTATATCTTTGCACCAAGTTCTTTGACCGAATCAACTTTTTTATTTAAGGAACCGTGTGTAAATCGCGGACTGTCGTGCAACTGTGAAATCTGTATAAACAGATAAGTCAGATACTTAAAAGTTGATTTTGCAAAAGCACTCACGAAAAGTGCATGAGCATATCCATTTTTATCCATATTTTACGTGGGTTAAATCTGTTTATTTCATTCCTTTTCATAATTATTAATTTAAAACAATTTAAAATTATGAATACAAAAATCAATCTTCGTTTTTCAGTTTTAACAGCGCTTATTTTTTTGGCTGCTTTTTCAAGAATAATTCCACATCCTGCAAACTTTTCTCCATTGGCTGCTATCGCACTTTTTGGGGCAGCTCATTTTTCAAAAAAGTGGCAAATATTATTGATTCCAATAGCCGCAACATGGCTCAGCGATTTGTTCATCAACAATGTAGTTTACGCAGCCTATTATCCAACATTTACCTTATTTTACGAAGGCTTTTATTGGCAATATTTGAGTTATTTAGTAATAGCTATTATTTCTATTCCTCTTTTTAAGAAAGTAAGTAAAGAACGTGTCCTCATTGGAGCCTTAAGTTCAACAATTATTTTCTTTTTGATTTCTAATGTAGGATGTTGGATTGGCAATTCAATTTATCCTCAAAGTTTTATAGGTTTAATGAGTTGCTATGCAGCTGGTATTCCGTTTTTAAAAGGTACTATCCTTGGCGATCTATTTTATAGTTTGGTTTTATTTGGAGGATTTGCTTTTGCTCAATATAAATTTCCCGTATTAATAAAAGTTGAAAATAAGTAACAACACAAAGTTTTGCGGAAGGTGCAAATTAGCTATCCAATGCTTGTCAGAAAATATTACAGCATGTGAATGTACTAATATAAAATTAGGCAAGGATACCAGCACATTTTTAAAGTTCACTAAGTATGATTGCCTTTGTAATAAATGCTTGGTTGAATTTAATGCACTTATAGAAAAATCTAAGCTTTATGAATTTCCTGAATCTCGAAATCATTTGATTGAGAACGTACATTACTATGTTGAGAATGGCTTTTTTGTTTTCACCGAATTATATCATGTACTAAGAGGAACATGTTGCAAAAGTGGTTGTAGACATTGTGCTTATGGATTTAGCAATTAATGAAATACATGAAATTTTACACCCAAATTATTATCATATTCTTCTTACAAATAGCAAGCTCGTATGGTCAATTCCCCGGAGCTGCAGGAACAACAAGCAGCACTGCCATTTTTAAAGATAGCAGTGTGTTTATTGCTTGGGGACAAACTTGTTCGGTGCAAAGAGGGTTTCAAAATATTGCCGACACAAGTTTAGGATTTGTAACTGTAGGCGATAGCAGTTTAGTAATTGGACAAGCAGATGGCATTCAGGTGGTAAGTTTAGGCGATGGTGGTTCGGCTATAATTGGTTTTGAAAAGCCCATTAAAAATGGCCCAGGGTTTGATTTTGCTATTTTTGAGAATGGTTTTATTGATGAGTTTTTGGAATTAGCCTTTGTTGAAGTGAGTAGTGACGGTATTAATTTCTTTAGGTTTAAAGCCACTTCCAACACCCAAACCGATGTACAAATGGGACCCTTTGATTACAATGCTGATGCTACTTTATTAAATAATTTAGCAGGCAAATACCGCGCTATGTATGGCACTCCATTTGACTTAGAAGAAATGACAGGCATTCAAGGCTTGAATGTAGATTCCATTACACAGGTAAAGGTTATTGATGTAATTGGCAGCATTAATCCATTGTATGCAAGTTATGACCAACAAAATAATATGATCAACGAGCACTACCCTACTCCCTATCCTCAAGGTGGTTTTGATTTAGATGCTGTTGGGGTTATACATCAGCAATTAAATGAAATAAACGAAAACAAATTGGACATTGTAAGTGTGTATCCTTCTCCCACAAAAGAAATTATTAATATTAGTGGCTTAAGTGCTCAAGCAAGCCCTAACGTTCTAATAAGTATCATGGACATTACTAGCAAAACAGTAACTCAAACAAAGCTAAATTCAAATAATACAATTGATGTAAGCTTTTTAAATGCTGGTTTATATTTTATTCATATTGAAAGCAGCAATGGCAATCAAATAGCAAAGTTTGTAAAAGAATAGATAATTTTGAATTATAATTTTTTTGCAGCAATTACAACGATTAAACTTTAAATTTACTTTTATAAATTTAATAGCCAAATTAAAGGCTTCATCTGCAAAAAATACACTTTATTTGGTAGTGATTAGATTTGCAAAATCATGACTGGCATACAAGACTTAATTTCCGTTCGCTAATTAAAGCATTCATGTTGTCTTCAAACTTTGCAATTATGACCTAATAATTAACAATGGTTTGGAACAAATTTGCAAATTCATATTTCTTTTGTTAATTCTCAATAGGTTTCCAGCTCAGTGCTCAGGTGTAGCGCCCACCGCTGGCATTATAATCGTTAAGAAAAAGTATTTTCTTCAATTGAATTGAGATTATTAATTAAACTGCAACTTTGAATGTGTGTTTATCAATGTTTACAATGATCCTACCTATCAAATGCTAATCTCATGCCCTTTTTAGATTCATCAAAAACACCATTATCATAGGCTAAATGACCATTAACAAATGTTTTTACCACTTTAGATTTGAAATAATTTCCTTCAAAAGGACTCCAACCGCAGTGATACAAGATATTGTTTTTACTCACTTGCCAAGGATTATTTAAGTTTACTAAAACCAAATCGGCATGGTAGCCTTCGCGGATATAACCCCTCTTCTCAATTTGAAACAAATCGGCTACGGTATGACTGGTTTTCTCTACAATTTTTTCTAATGATATTTTATTTTGATGATACATTTCCAACAACGCAACAAGTGCATGTTGCACCAATGGTCCACCAGAAGGTGCTCCTATATAAGGATTGCTTTTTTCTTCGAAAGTATGCGGTGCATGATCTGTAGCGATAACATCAATTCTGTTATCGATAACAGCCTGTAAAATAGCATCTCTATCATTTACAGTTTTAATAGCAGGATTCCATTTAATAAAATTACCTTTAGTAGCATAATCCTCATTGCTAAACCAAAGGTGATGAATACATGCCTCTGCAGTAATGCGCTTGTCTTTAGAAGGAATTTTATTATCAAACAAACTTAATTCCTTTGCAGTGCTAATATGTAAAATATGTAAACGTGTATTGTGCTTTTTAGCCAAATCAACGGCAAAGGAAGATGATTTGTAGCATGCTTCTTCGCTTCTTATTAGATGATGACTTTTTATATCCAAAGCATCGCCATACATTTCAATAAACTTCTGTTGATTCTGTTTTACCATTGGGTCATCTTCGCAATGGGTGGCAATGAGTAATTTCACTTCTCTAAAAATACTTTCCAAGGATTCTGGATTATCAATAAGCATGTTACCTGTTGAGGAGCCCATAAATATTTTTACACCACACACTTTTAATGGATCTAAACGCAAGAGTTCATCTAAATTAGTATTGGTGGTTCCCATAAAAAAAGAATAGTTAGCCAATGAAGTTGCATTTCCTATTTTATATTTTTCTTCTAAAAGTTCAACAGTTACAGCACTTGGAACAGTATTGGGCATTTCCATGTAGGAGGTAATTCCACCGGCCACAGCCGCTTTTGATTCTGAATATATATTTCCTTTGTGGGTTAACCCTGGCTCTCTAAAGTGCACCTGATCATCAATCAAACCAGGTAAAAGGTGTAAACCAAAGGCATCAATAATGGTATAGCCTTCTTTAAAAATAGCATCATTTTCTATTTTTGTAATATATCCATTTTCGATACAAATGGAGGCTTCGGTAATTATACCTTCATTAACTATTTTTGCGTTGTTGATTATGTAATTTTTCATCATTTTTTTATATAATTTAAACCTTTTACAACCATTTTTTCCTTCTAAAATAATAGAGCAAACTTATCATAATTGTAAGCATCACCAACCAAGTGGCTGCATATCCATAAGGTGAGCGCAACTCGGGCATGTAATCAAAATTCATCCCATAAACACCTACAATAAACGTAACTGGAATAAATAAGGTGGAAATAATGGTGAGCACTTTCATTACTTCATTCATTTTATTACTGAGGCTGGATAAATAAATATCCATCATGCCATTAATTAAATCTCTATAATTTTCAACTGTTTCAATTACGCGCACCACATGATCATGCACATCTCGTAGGTAAACATCGGTTGTTGGCTGTATTAGAGGGGTTTCGCTGCGTTCTAAACTTCCTACCATATCTCGAACTGGCCATACCGATTTCCTTAAAAAAATCATTTCCCGTTTCATAGCATGCAACACCTTTAAAGCATCTGGTGTAGGCTCAACAATCAATTGTTCATCCATCAACTCAATTTTATCCCCAATAACTTCAAGTATATTAAAGTAGGAATCAACCACAGCATCAATAAGCGCATAACATAAATAATCGGCTCCAAACTTACGCACTCTTCCTTTGGCTTCTTTTAATCTTTTTCTAATTGGATAAAATGCATCCCCTCCATGATTTTCTTGAAATGTAATTACCACATTGTTTTTTAAAACTATGGTTAATTGCTCACTATTTAATTGTGCTTCGTAATAAAGCATTTTCATCATTACAACTACATAATTATCATAATCTTCAAACTTAGGTCTTTGGTCAGTGTTCGCAATATCTTCGAGTGTTAAGGGATGTATATCGTATAAACTACCAATTTTTTCAATTACATTGGCATCATGTATACCATCAACATTTATCCAAGTAACACATAATGAATTGCTTAAGTCTTTTAATTCAGTAATTTGGCTAAAAATATTCTCTTCGATATAATTTTCATTAAATTGAAGTACAGTAATCACTACTTTTTGAGATTGCATAGAAATATCAACCTCAACCGTACCTGGAGGTAAAAATGACTTTTTACTTCTTTGTCGGTTTATGAAAGATATCTTTTTTCTTTTAGCCATAAATTGCTCAAGAGTTTTTAAAGGTTGTAAAGTTAACTAATTACTTAATTCTTTTTTGCAAAGTATTTAAATTGAAAGCATCTTTGTGTAATGAAACTGGAATTAAATGATGTATCGCTTGAGGAAACAAGCAAATTAATTGACAAAATTATACCATTGTTAGCCACAAACAAATTAATTATTTTTGATGGAATGATGGGAAGCGGTAAAACAACACTCATTAAATATATATGCCAAGCTCTAGGTGTATTAGATTTGGTAAATAGCCCAACATACAGTTTAGTAAATGAATATAAAACTTTAAATAACCAAATTATTTATCATTTCGATTTTTACAGGATTAACAGTTTGGAGGAGGCATTTGACATGGGTGCAGAAGAATATTTTTATTCAGGCAATCTATGTTTGATAGAGTGGCCTGATAAGATTATGGACCTATTACCGGATAGAATATTAAAAATAAGTATTGATTACAGTCATAAGAAAAGAAACTATTGCATTGAACAATTTTAAATTCAAATTTGAGCGACAGATTAAATTTAAAAATTTAATTTTTTGACAATCCATTTACTAAAATTTTTGTTTTATAAATTATTATAGAAGTGCTGCTATTAAAAGTAATGCGTTAGTTATTAGATACCGAAATTGAAAAATAATTTGTTATAAATATTTCTCAAAAACAATATTTAAACAAGTTGTTACTTTTCTTTTTTTCGATATGCTAAAAAATAAATTAATTTTGTAAAATAAAGTTTAATCAATTCTAAGTTTCATGATAACATCCAAAGAAGTGCTCATTTCACTTCAAAAAAAAGGTGGTTTAATGCCTCAAGAAGAAATGCTGGAGGTGCAACGCAAAAAGGGTTCCCTTTATATTGGTGTTCCAAAAGAAACTTACTTTCAGGAAAATAGGATTTGTTTAGTTCCCGAAGCAGTTGCGCTATTAGTTAGCAATGGCCACCAAGTAATCATTGAAACCAATGCAGGTAAAGCTGCTAATTTTGAGGATAAAGACTATAGTGAAGCAGGCGCAAAAATTGCATATTCCTCAAAAGAAGTTTATGAAGCTGATATTATTTTAAAAGTGGCGCCCCCCTCTGACGAAGAGATTGAAATGCTGCAACGTAAACAAACATTATTCTCTGCATTACAAATGACAGTGCAAAGCGATAATTATGTTAAGCAGTTGATGAATAAAAAGGTAACTGCGATTGCTTATGATTATATAAAAGATGAAGATGGTATTTTCCCTATTATTCGTTCTATGAGTGAGATAGCAGGAAATACATCAATATTAATTGCAGCCGAATATTTAAGTAACATTAATAATGGCAATGGCAGTATGTTTGGTGGCATTACAGGAACTTCGCCCACTGAAGTTGTAATTTTAGGTGCAGGCACTGTTGGAGAGTTTGCAACACGCGCGGCACTTGGGTTAGGTGCAATGGTTAAAATTTTTGATAATTCGGTTTATCGATTAAGAAGACTGCAAAGTGATTTGGCCACCAGAGTATTTACATCTGTATTACAACCAAAAGTTTTAGCAAAAGCATTAAAAACAGCCGATGTTGTTATTGGAGCAATTAGAGCTCCCAAAGGACGCACACCTTGCGTTGTTACTGAAGAAATGGTAAGTGAAATGAAATATGGTTCGGTAATGATTGACATAAGCATTGACCAAGGAGGCTGTTTTGAAACATCAAGAGTAACTAATCACACCAATCCTGTTTACCGTACGCATGGTGTTATCCATTACTGCGTGCCAAATATCCCTTCAAGAGTTTCACGCACTGCCTCTTATGCATTAAGTAATGTACTTACCCCTATTTTGGTTAATATGGGAGATGAAGGAGGTGTAGAAAGTTTGCTGAGAAGTAATAGTGGCGTGAGACACGGTGTATATATTTACAATGGTATTTTAACTAATCAGTTTTTAGGTGAAACTTTTAAATTACCCTATAAAGATATCGACTTAATAATGGCGGCGTTTTAATACAACAAGCTTGCTTTCAACCTATAAATTTAATTTTTAAATATGGATTTTTCGAGAAGATTACGCTTGTTTTTAATTGGTGTTGTGTTGGGTTCTGTAATTATGTATTTTTATGTACTGAAAGACAAAAATATTTACAAATCACCTAAAGAGGTTATTAAGGAAAAATTATTACATTTTCCCTTACAATTAACTACCAAGGCAGCATGTCAGATAAAATGTAGCAATTTAGATACTGCACAATTACGCAAATCTTGGAAAAATTCAGAAATTGATTTTGGTATGAGCAAAGTAGATGAAAAACCATGTCCCTTGTACCATATTACGCTAACACCAGCCTTAGGTGACACAAAAATTATTGAATGTACTGTTTGCGATGATTTTGTAGTTATGCAAGAAATCAAGGAAACTAAAGAAGAATGTTTGTGTAATTAATGTAATATTTTGCCAGAATTAATCTTGAGCATAAAAAAAGTCAACCGAATGATTGACTTGATTTGTATTTAGTTAGTTTGATGACCTCTTTTTTGCTGTCTTTCAGTCACCTTCTTTCTTTTAAGTGAGCCATTTGACGATTTAAAACTTAAATAAAGAGCAATAACAACAACCGCTAAAACTAATATTATCATAATAATACCAACAAGTGTGTCTTTGGAGCCAACAGATTTGCTAGCTTGCTGAAAAACCGTTTTAGTGGTTTTATTGATTACAGTGTCTGCAGAAGCGATATTGCTACTATCTGATTGCGCAAACAACTGATAATTAGCAAACAGCACGCTAGACAATAGTGCCAAAAATTTGATTTTAAAGGCTTTCGAGGAATTTTTTCTATTGTATATCATAAAACAAATTTTATAGTTAGTCTAAGTTTTTTCCAATTTTGTACCGGCAAGATACAAATAACAAATCAAAAAAACGAAAGAAAATTGAGAAATTTTCTTTTTTTCATAAAATAAAATGGTTTTTTAGAAAAAAAAGATACCTTTGCCACCGCAAAATAAAAATGAATTAGAGGGGCCCTATTTAAGGCCCTTTTTTATTGAATTATGATTACGACTTCGCAAATAAAAACTTTGTTTGAACAATGGCAGAAAGATGAACTCGTTTTTCTGGTATCCTTGACTGTAAAGCCAGGAAATAAAATAACTGTGTTAATAGATAGAATTGGTGGTTTAAATATTACCGATTGTGTTGAATTAAGCCGTTTTATCGAAGGAAGTTTGGATAGAGAAAAAGATGATTTTGAATTATCAATTTCATCTCCGGGTGCTGATTCTCCATTTAAAGTGTTGCAACAATACCAAAAAAACATAGGTCGTAATGTAAAAATAATTACAAATAATGACCAAACAGTTACAGGTAAACTAATTAAAATGGAAGGCGACACGATAGAAATTGAACCTGAAAAAGGTAAAAAAAATAAGGTTGCAGTCCCTAATATTTTTGAAATAAGTAATATCAAAGAAATAAGAGTAATAATTTCCTTTAAATAAACGCAATGAATAAAATTAATTTGATTGACTCTTTCTCGGAGTTTAAAGAATTCAAGAACATTGATAGACCAACAATGATGAGTATCCTGGAAGATATTTTCAGAGCTATGATTATTAAAAGATTTGGTACTGATGAGAATTTCGACATCATTATTAATATCGACAAAGGGGATCTGGAGCTATGGAGAAATAGAGAAATAGTAGATGATGAGTTTGCTGAAGACAGCTTTGATTATGATGAAAATAAGCATATAAGCTTAACAGATGCACACAAAGTAGATAAGGATTTTGATTTAGGAGAAGAAATAACCGAGCCCGTTAACATGAATGATTTTGGCAGGAGAGCTGTATTGGCCTTACGTCAGAATTTAGCTTCTCGTATCATGGAACTTGAAAAAGATGGTATCTTTAAAAAGTACAAAGAAAGAGTGGGTGAAATTATAACTGGTGAAGTTTATCAAGTTTGGAAACGTGAAATATTAATTTTAGATGATGAAGGGAATGAATTAGTTTTACCAAAAACAGAACAAATTCCTTCTGACTTTTACAAAAAGGGTGACACAGTTAGAGCAGTTGTAGCGCGCGTTGAAATGAAAAACAACACACCAGTGATTGTATTATCGAGAACTTCGCCAATGTTTTTAGAACGTTTGTTTGAATTGGAAGTTCCCGAGGTTTTTGATGGCTTAATTACTATTAAGAAAATTGTTCGTGAGCCAGGAGAGCGTTCCAAGGTGGCTGTAGAAAGCTATGATGACAGGATTGATCCAGTAGGCGCTTGTGTTGGTATGAAAGGTTCGAGAATACACGGCATAGTGCGCGAATTGAAAAATGAAAATATTGATGTAATTAATTTCACGAACAATACTCAATTATACATTACACGTGCATTAAGTCCAGCAAAAATTACAAGTATTAAATTAGATGAAGATGCAAAACGTGCTGAAGTTTTCTTAAAGCCTGATCAAGTATCGTTAGCTATTGGAAAAGGTGGACATAATATTAAATTAGCAGGTAAATTAACCGGATATGATATTGATGTGTATCGTGATTCTGATGTTGACCAAGAGGATGTTGACTTAGAAGAATTTTCTGATGAAATTGAATCGTGGATTATTGATGAATTAAAGACTATAGGCTGCGATACAGCAAAATCTGTTTTGGAATTAAGTGTTGAAGAATTAGTAAAAAGAACTGATCTTGAAGAAGAAACAATAAAGGATGTTAAAAACATTTTAAAGGCTGAATTTGAATAATTAAAAACTTTAGTGTACTTTGCAGTAATTTCAATTATCATTTTAACCTTTTAATATGTAACGTCTTCAAAAACTAATCTTATTCAACCACTGTTCCAAACAGAGTATTAAAAAAAAGTAAAAACAAAAAAGCATAAGTTAAAGCAGCATTAAAACTAAGCATGTCGGAAACACAAGATACAATAAGATTAAGTAAATTAGCACGTGAGTTAAACGTAGGAATCAGCACTCTCATAGATGAAGCTGAGAAAAAAGGCATTAAAATAGAAAATAACCCAAACACTAAACTTTCGAAAGAAGTGGTTCAAGTGCTGGAAAAGGAATTTGCAAAAGATAAATCGGTAAAAGAAGAATCCAAAGCAATAGGCTTAAGTACCCGTCACAAAAAGGAAACTATAATTATTGATGAAAAACCTGTAGAAATTCCAAAAGTTGAAATCAAAGAACAGGAAGAAATACTCATAAAAAATACAACCTTATCAGCACCTGTTCGTGAAAAGAAAGAAGAACCGCCTGTGGTTGTTCCTATTCCCGAAAAGGTAGAGGAAAAGCCCATAGTTATTGAAGAAGTTGTAATTAGTAACGAGCCTGAAATTATTAAGGCTAAGGCTGATGGATTAACAAATCCAAAAGTGGTTGGGAAAGTAGATTTAAGTTCTCTTAATCAAAAAACGAAACCAGAGAAAAAGACAGCCGCTGAGAAAAAAGCTGAAGCACAGAAAAAGAAGGATGAAGAAGCTGCTGCCAAGGCCGCTGAAGCCCCTAAATTGAAAGGAAAAAAGATTAAGGTTGTTGAAGAAATAATTCCAGCAGAAGTTGAAATAAAGGTTGAAACTCCTATTGATATTGTTATACCTGAAGCAACCGTTGTTGCAGAAGAAACAAAAGTAGATGACACAGAAAATATTCATGTTACACAATACGGAAAATTAGACGGTCCTACCATACTTGGTAAAATTGTTTTGCCAGTTAAAGATGACAAGAAAAAACCTGTAGCTTCAAGCAGCGGCTTCGATAAGAATTCTAAAAAGAAAAGAAAGCGTATTACAAAAGGTGCAGTAAACACTACTGAATTTGCTGCCAATGAACCAAGAAAACCCATGGGTGATGGGTCAGGAAATCCGCCAGCGCAGCAACAACAACAGCAACAAAGACCACCGTTCAACAGAGACAGAAGACCTGCTCCTGGTGATAACAGAAAACCACACGTTGTTAAAGCTGAGCTAACACAAGAAGAGATTGACAATCAAGTAAAAGAAACACTTGCACGCTTAAGTGGTGCAGGAAAATCAGCAGCTTCAAAATACAGAAGACAAAAAAGAGATACTGTAAGTCAGCAACATCAAGACAGCCTAGAGGCCATTGAAGCAGACAAAAAAGTATTGAAAGTAACCGAGTTTGTATCAGCCAACGAGCTGGCAAGTATGATGAATACGCCAGTAAATAATATTATCAGTACTTGCATGAGTTTGGGAATGTTTGTTTCAATCAACCAAAGATTAAGTGCTGAAATTATCAATATTGTGGCTGAAGAATATGGATATACTGTAGAATTTGTATCTGCAGAAACCACAGTAGCAACAGAAGAAGAAGAAGATAAAGTAGAAGATTTATTACCAAGAGCTCCAATTGTAACCGTAATGGGTCATGTGGATCATGGTAAGACATCCTTGTTAGATCATATTAGAAAGGCAAATGTTATAGCTGGTGAAGCTGGTGGAATTACACAACATATTGGTGCCTATAGTGTATCACTTGATAACGGAAGGAGAATCGCATTTTTAGATACTCCAGGCCATGAGGCCTTTACTGCAATGCGTGCCAGAGGTGCTCAAGTAACAGACATTGTAATAATTGTGGTTGCTGCCGATGACAATGTGATGCCTCAAACAAAAGAAGCCATAAATCATGCGCAAGCAGCTGGAGTTCCAATTATAATTGCAATCAATAAAATTGATAAACCAGGCGCAAATCCCGATAGAATTAGAGAGGAATTAGCAGGAATGAATATCTTAGTTGAAGAATGGGGCGGTAAATTCCAATGTCAAGAAATTTCAGCAAAGAAAGGAACCAACATAGATGTTTTGTTAGAAAAAGTATGCTTAGAAGCTGATTTATTGGAGCTTAAGGCTAACCCAAGCAGAAATGCAATTGGAACTATCATTGAATCATCGTTAGACAAAGGAAGAGGTTACATCTCTACCGTATTGGTTCAAAAAGGAACATTAAAAGTAGGTGATATTGTGTTGGCTGGTTGCTACAGCGGTAGAGTAAAAGCATTGAACAATGAACGCGGTGTGAATATCAAAAATGCAGGTCCATCAACACCAGCGTTATTATTAGGCTTATCGGGTGCTGCACAAGCAGGTGATAAATTTAAAGTAATGGATGATGAAAGAGAAGCAAGGGAAATTGCTTCTAAACGTTTGCAATTGCAACGCGAACAAGGTTATAGAACACAAAAACATATTACCCTTGATGAAATAGGAAGAAGGTTAGCAATTGGTGATTTTAAAGAATTGAATGTAATTGTTAAAGGTGATGTGGATGGTTCTATTGAGGCACTTGCTGATTCATTGTTGAAATTATCAACTGATAAGATTCAAATTAAAGTAATTCATAAATCGGTTGGACAGGTAACTGAATCTGACGTGTTATTAGCATCCGCTTCAAATGCAATTGTGATTGGATTCCAGGTTAGACCTTCGGCAAACGCACGTAAATTGGCAGAGCAAGAACAAATTGACATGCGTTTTTACTCCATTATTTATGATGCTATTAATGAATTGAAGAGCGCTATGGAAGGTATGCTTGCTCCTACTTTTGAAGAGAAAGTGGTTTGCAATATTCAAGTACGTGAAGTTTATAAAATCTCTAAAGTGGGCACAATTGCAGGTTGTATGGTGTTAGATGGTAAGGTAAACAGAAATACAAAAATACGTGTAATTAGAAATGGTATTGTGATACATACTGGTGAACTAGGCTCGTTAAAACGATTTAAAGATGACGTGCGCGAAGTACTCACAGGATACGAGTGCGGCTTAAATATTGAGAAATTTAATGATATCGAAGTTGATGATATTATTGAAGGATATGAAATGGTAGAAGTTAAGAGATAATCGTTTTACTATTAAAAAATAAGCCCTTTCATTAATTTGGAAGGGCTTTTTTATGCTTAAAAACTCAATGATAGGGAAGATATTTGGGACAATGGCTTTTGTTGGTCATCCCACTGAAATAGTGGGACCAACAAAGAGTAAAAATACGTTATAAGATCCTGTTGGAGATAACTCCAACAGGGAGTAAATTTTAAAAATCTATCTTTTACAAAAGCCAAAGCTTTTGTCTTGCTGAGCAAAGTTGCTTCGCTTTGCTCAGAGTGACATAAAAGGAAGTAAAGAGCTTTCGCTTTGCTCAGAGTGACATAAAAGAAAGTAGGGTGCTTTCGCTTGGCTCAGAGTGACATAAAAGAAAGTAGGGTGCTTTCGCTTTGCTCAGAGTGACATAAAAGAAAGTAGGGTTTTTCAAGAAAACAGGTTTCGCAAAAGCGATTGAGGTTAGGTGCCGTGCACCACGAAGTTGGTGTACCCATTATAACAGAAGCAAATACATTGTAAATTAATTTAACCCAAATTCCGTATTAGGTTAATCGGACTTATTTTTCTTTAAGTAAAACCTATGAAGTTTTTTATTCATTTTAGCTACTGTTTTGAATATAACCTTGCTTTTAGGCATTGGATTTCTTGTTCTAACATAATAAGGGAATGGACGCCTTAATTGAATAAATTTATCGCTACTAATGATTAAGGCATCGAACCCCATATTAGGACCTCCATAATAATTTCTTACTTGAGTTACACTAAAATTATTGTCTGATGCTAATGTATAATGCGATAAATGTTTAGCAGTATCTTGCTCCAGTTTTCCGAATGACGCAACTAAGAATGTTTTACTTTGGAACATGATATTTGAGTCGGGTTTCAAGCTATCATTAAGAAATACTACTTTATCAAATGCGCGTTCCTTTGCGTATATGGCGTAATCGCTAAAGAAAAAATAAGTTTGGCAAAAATTAAACTTTGTTTTAAATGCCGCAATAATGCTTTTATTAAGTTGACTTTGTTTTTTTTCTAACTCCTGTGCTTGATCATTTTTTCCAATTTTTTTTAGCGCAGCAATTTTAGATTTATTTGTTTTTAAAGATAAAAGTAAAGCACCATTTTTTAATTGATTAATTTGAACTTTTGTAGTTGTCTTTAGTTGCTTCCTAAAACTAATTTTCTTTTTAACTTGTTGAGATTCTTGCGCAATACCAACAGCAGAAAAAATAAGAAAGAGGATCATTAATCTTATTCTACACATTAGCATTTACCTTATGTTGGTTTATATTTTGCATAATTTACATGCTATTAAACGCTATGTTTCACCAATCAAATTAGTTAACAACACAAATTCCTCTACTCCAAGCTGCTCGGCTCTTTTATCGAGTAAATCTGTAATGATAGTTGCGCCATTTAAAATAGGTTTAAGGGCATTTCTTAATGTTTTTCTGCGTTGATTAAAAGCTGTTTTTACAACTCTAAAAAACAAGGCATGGTCGCATTTGATATCTACAGTTTCTCTCCTTATTAATCTTATAACAGCTGACTTAACTTTTGGGGGCGGAATAAATACATTTTCGTGCACTGTAAATAAATATTCAACGGTATAAAATGCTTGACATAAGACACTTAAAATACCGTATGTTTTACTTCCTTTTGGCGCTGCAATGCGTTCGGCAACTTCTTTTTGAAACATCCCAATTACACAATCAACTTGCTGCTTATTTTCGAGTGCTTTAAATAATATTTGTGATGAAATATTATAAGGATAGTTTCCGATCACTGCTAGCGGTCCATCAAATAGCTGACTTAAATCTAACTGTAAAAAATCTTTTTCAATGATGTTATCGATAAGCGTAGGATAATTTATTTTGAGATAGGCCACAGAATCCCAATCAATTTCTGCAACTTTTAAATTAATATTTGGTATTTTAATTAAATACTTTGTTAGCACACCCATGCCGGGCCCTACCTCTATTACATGATGTATAGTGTTGTATTTTGGTAGCGCTGCTACAATATCAGCTGCAATATTTTCGTCCTTTAAAAAATGTTGTCCTAAATGTTTTTTGGCTCTTACGAATTGACTCAATGTAGTTATATTTTTTATTTAAAGTACTTCCAGTAAAGTTCTGAAAGCTACAAACTTTCCAGGATATTTATCCGTAACCTCTTTTTGAAGTAAAGGTGCATGCTGCGCTTTATAAGTTTCATAAATTTCAATATTGTTAGCTGTATATTGAATAGCGTAATTGATACCCGTTTCTTCATCACCAATTATTTTGCAAATTTTGCTTTCTATAAAACAGCCTGTGTTCATTACATCGGGTATATGCACATTCTTCATCCAAGCCAACCATTCCTCATGGATATCCTTATCAATATTAATGGTAACGTTATAAATAATCATAATTAGTTATTATTTTATGTGTAATTAATTTAAACCATCGCCACGCATTTTTCGATAGCGTTTTCGAGCTTCAACAGCATATAAGCTACCTGGATAATTTAATAAAACATCTTGATAAAGTTTTTTGGCTTTTTCTAAATCAATCAATTTCTTTTCGCACAATTCAGCTAATTTAAATACTGCATCATCTCCTAAAATATCATCACTATAATTTAATATTATTTGATCTAATTTTTCTGAAGCCAATTGGAATTTGCCTGCTTTGAAATCGATTTTATATTTTTTATACAAAATATCATCAGATAGAGAATGCCCGGGAAATTCTTTATTGATTGAATCAAGTGTGAGCATAGCAATACTATCTTTATTTTGAAAACTTAGCAAATCTGCACGCGAGAACATAGCTAAGGGAACATAATTTGAATCTACCGTGTTATCACTTATCAATAATGAAAGTTCGAGCGCATCATTAGCTATTAACTTACTAGTGGCACCTTTCAACACATCTAGTTGCGCTTGTGCCCATTCAAATTCACCTTTGTAAAACGATAATCGCGCATTTCTAAATTTGGCTTCCTGACCAATGGCATCATGCTTAAAACCTTTATCAACCTGCCCATAGAGCAAGGCAGGCTCCCACATTTCTCCAGTAAAAATATAAATATCACCTAACTCTAATTTACACTCTGCCAATAATATTGGATCTGCATTGTTGAATTCAAGTGTTGATTCTAGAAGCGCTATCGCTTTTATTGGATCACCCAAGAAAAAGCCTTTTAAATGCGCCAAACCTCTAATTAAACTTATACTTTGCGCATTATAACCCATATCGGCCAGCGCACTATTATAGGTTGCTTCTAAATCCAATAAATCTTTTTTAGAAAAATTACTTGTCTCTGTTATTTTTTTCTGAATTGTATTTACAAGCTCGGCGCGGGCATAACTGTAATAAGGATTCGATTGACCCTTTTGCACTTCAAAATCAAAGCATTTGATGGCTACATCATACTCTTGATTTGAAACACATATTTGTGCTAAATTTAAAACTTTACCTATGTTTTGTGAACTTCTTTTATCAAGGGCTTTGGCCTGTGTGAAGGCAGATTCAAAATCTCTTTGTTGAATAAAAAACCAAATTAAAAACTCGGCATATACTGAACGATCTGGAAATTGTTGAATGCGCTTTAGCAGCTGTATTCTTAGCTCATCTGCTTTGGCGCCTTTAAATTCATCACCTATATAATTTTGCAAAATATTTTGAATCTGACCAAGATAAGCTTCGTTTAAGGCCAGGGCTTCAAGATGTTCTTTATACATGCTAACATAATCTCCTTTGGCATTGTATGCATCGGCCAATTCCATATTAAAAGGATAAACGCCACGCATTATTTTTTTGCCGGCAGCTAATGTTTTTATAACATAATCAATTTCTTTGTACTTGTAGAATACCTGACTAAGTGCTATTACTGCACCTTGATTGGGTTCCAATTTATCAACAGCTTCGTTAAATTGTTTTTTTGATTTATCATCGGCACCTGATAATTTGTATACATAACCTAAATGTACTGCTAATGTATGGTTTCCTGGATTCCTTTTAATTTGCTTTTTGATAAACTTTTCGGCTGTTTTAAAGTCATTCTGTGCCAATACGCTTTCAAGATATCCTTCAAAATATTCCTGTAAAGGAGCCTTAACAAAAAGCTTTTCATAAAGAATGGCAGATTTATCAAACTCACGATTATCGAAAAACTGTTTAGCTAATTGCTCATCTGTATCAGGCTGCGCTTGAACAACCAGTGCAACGCTGCACAAAAACAAGATGGCAAAAACTTTCCTAATCATATTATTTATTTGTATTAGAAGCAGTTTGTAAGCTATCCATAAACTCTAATATGAGTGGATGCAAAGAATCGAAAAGTGCCTGTCGGTGTGCGCTTGAATTTTTCTCCATTTCGATAAACAAGATAATTTGTTCAGACTTTGCTTTTTCAATTTGAAAATACTTTTTAAAGGTTTGTAAATCCATCTCTCCTTTTGTAAAATCACCTTTTAAATTTTTTAATTGCTTTATACAGAGCGAAACTTCTTTTTCAATATAGCGTTCTCTCTCGTCTTTATAGTTCTCACTTTTTTTTGCATTAGATTCAGCACCTTCCTCCTCTCCTTCTTCACCAGAAACAATGGCATAATTACTCATTAAAAATATTTTATCTCTACTTAAAGTATCGACAATAAGCGGTTTAATTTTCTCTAAATTTTCATTAGCGATAAAGGCTGATTTCTCTAACTTTTCAAAATCGATATGTTCTAATTTTCCTTCTGCAACATCAAGCGCAGTCAATAACGAATCAATTGTTTTTGTTTCAGCATTCTCAATCTTTGATTTGCATGAAATTGCCAATGATAGAATTAAAAAAGAAGCAATTATAGTTTTAAATAGTTTCATTATCTGTTAGTTTATCAAATCAAAACCAATGTATTTAACAAGCACTTCGGGCACTTTAATACCTTCAGGCGTTTGGTTATTTTCGAGAATAGCAGCAACAATGCGCGGCAATGCCAGAGCACTTCCATTTAAGGTATGTGCTAATACTGGTTTGTTGCTTCCTTCGCGGAAACGCAATTTTAAACGATTGGCCTGAAAACTTTCGAAATTAGAAACTGAACTTACTTCTAACCATTTCTCTTGCGCAGCACTATAAACCTCCATATCATAAGTTAATGCAGATGCAAAACTCATATCACCACCACATAAACGCAAAGTACGGAAAGGCAAATTAAGCAGTTTTAAAAGCCCAGCAACATAATTGCGCATTTCTTCCAGCGTATCGTATGACTTATCTGGATGTTGTATTTGAACAATTTCCACCTTATCGAATTGATGTAAGCGATTTAAACCACGTACATCTTTACCGTATGAGCCAGCCTCTCTGCGAAAACATGGAGTATAAGCTGCATTTTTTATTGGCAAATCCTCTGCCTTAACAATAACATCTCTGTATATATTTGTTACGGGCACTTCGGCAGTTGGAATTAAATAATATTCATCTAAACCCACATAATACATTTGACCTTCTTTATCAGGCAATTGGCCTGTACCATAGCCCGAATCGGCATTAACTAAAATTGGAGGTTGCACTTCGGCATAACCCTCCTCGGCAGCCTTATCTAAAAAGAAATTAATTAAGGCACGCTGTAATTTAGCGCCTTTGCCTTTATATACTGGAAAACCAGCACCAGTTAACTTAACGCCCAATTCAAAATCAATGATATCATATTTAGCACACAAATCCCAATGAGGCATGGCTTTATCATGTAGTTTTGGGATATCGCCATGCGTATAAACAACTTCATTTTCTGCAGGAGTAATACCAGCTGGCACTGTATTGTGAGGTAAGTTTGGCAACTGAACTAATATATCATGAAGTTCTTTTTCGCAAGCTTCAAGCACAAGTTGTAACTCTTTACTTTTTTCTTTGATGTTGGCTGTTTCTGTTTTAAGTGTCGTTGCTTCTTCCTTTTGCCCTGCCTTCATCAGAGACCCAATTTGTTCCGCTAATTTATTTCCTTGTGATAACAATTCATCAAGTTGATTTTGTACTTTTTTACGATCGGTATCATTATCAATCGCTTGATCAACAAGTTCCAATTGTTTAAAGTTTTTCTTTTGTAAACGCGTCTTAACAGCTTCCTTGTTTTCGCGCAGGTAATTGGCTAGTAGCATAATTATTTAAAATGATTTATCTTACAATTGTTATTTGAAGTTCAAAAGTAAAAAAAATTAAGGATGAAAATTTATAAATAGCACATAGATTTAGGGATTTTTGCAATAATTGTGACGGTAAAATTTATTGAATCTGTTTTAGAGCTCATGCGAATTTAAAGCAAGTTAAATTAATTCATCAATTAAAAAAAAACAGGAAAATGAACGATTAAGTAGTTTTTAATAATAATTATTAATTTTGGTGAAATTTTAATCTATGCATTTCAAACTACCTTTCCTTCTTTTCTTTTGTTCAGTTATAGCTAATAACTGCGAAGCGCAAACAATTACCAACAAAAAAAATGGTGGTTTTATTTTTACGCCTGAAAAAGAAATAAATTACACCGCTGTTAAAAATCAATACAAAAGCAGCACATGCTGGAGTTTTTCAACCCTTTCATTTTTGGAATCGGAACTTGCAAGAATGGGAAAACCAGTAGTTGACCTCAGCGAAATGTTTGTTGTAAGAAATACCTACAGCATTAAGGGACAAAAATATGTGCGCATGCAGGGCACCATCAACTTTGGACCTGGCAGTGAATTTCATGACGCCATCAACATTCTAAAATTAAAAGGAATTGTACCCGATCAAGTTTATCCTATCAAAGGTGGATTAACAAAACCTGAACAAGGCGAAGCTGACAATGTGCTTAAAGCAATGCTCAACGAAATTATTAAAACACACGATGGCGGAAAACTGAGCGCCAATTGGAAAGATGTATATGAAGGTGCCCTCGACGGTTATTATGGAAAATTACCAGAAAGTTTTGACTATAATGGTAAAAAATACACCCCAAAATCTTATGCTGCAGAGCTAGGATTAAATGCAGATGATTATATTGAATTAGGTTCATACACCCATCATCCTTTTTATGAGAAATTTATTTTAGAAGTTAGCGACAACTGGAGCTGGGGCGAAATATACAATGTACCACTTAATGAACTGCAACAAATTGCAGATAATGCAATCAACAATAATTATACGGTTGCATGGGCAAGTGATGTAAGTGAGTTTGGATTTGCTCACAAAAATGGAGTGGCTATTGTACCCTTAAAAGACAAGGCTGATATGAACCAGGCCGAAAAAGATAGTGCGTTTAACAAACCATACGAAGAACGCGTTATTACACAAGAAATGAGACAACTTGCCTTCGATAATTTAACAACCACCGATGATCATGGAATGCATATTGTTGGAACCGCTAAAGACCAAAATGGAAAAAGATATTACATGGTAAAAAATTCTTGGGGCACAGATAGTAACGATTTGGGAGGAATTCTCTATGTATCTACATCTTACTTCAACTACAAAACAACTTCTATTTTAGTGCACAAAAAGGCTATTCCTGCAGACATTGCCAAGAAATTAAATATTAAATAAACTAGATTTTTGCATCAAATTCACAGATTTAAATGAAAAAAATATTACTTGCATTGTTCGTTATTGGAACATCAAATTTAAAAGCTCAGCCAAAAAAAATATTGTTTGTTGGAAATAGTTACATTTATGTAAACAACTTACCTTTGGTGTTATACAACTTGGCATTGTCCAATGGCGATACCATTATTTATGATAGTTCTGCTCCAGGAGGCTACACACTATTGCAACATACCACTAATGCTACAACACTATCTAAAATAAATGCACAAAATTGGGATTATGTAGTGCTACAAGAGCAAAGTCAAAAACCTTCTTTTCCGCCAAGTCAGGTGCAAGCAGAAACTTATCCTTATGCAACGCAACTTAATGATTTAATTTTAGCCAACGACAGTTGCACAGAAACTGTATTTTATATGACATGGGGTCGTAAATATGGCGATGCTTCTAATTGTGCTTTTTACCCTCCATTATGCACATTTGAAGGAATGCAGGCCCGCTTGCGTGAGAGTTATTTAGAAATGGCAAACGATAATCAAGCTATTGCTTCACCTGTTGGAGAAGCATTTAAATATTCTCGTATGGCTGACAGTACAATCAATTTATACTCAACTGATAATAGTCATCCGAGTGTGGCTGGAACTTACTTAGCAGCCTGTACTTTTTATGCTACAATTTTTGAAACAAGTCCTGTGGGCCTAAGTTATACTGCAGGCTTAAATACTGCGCAAGCAGCGTTTTTACAACAAATTGCTTATCAAACAGTATTTGATAGTTTAAGTGTTTGGAATATCAATGAATTTGAGCCACAGGCAAATTTTATATATACTGCTAATGGTTCTGATCCATACACCTACCAATTCACTAGCACTTCAACTAATGCTAATTCATATCTATGGAGCGAAGGTGCTACCACAAGTAGCTTTACACACACATTTACCAGTGCAGGTGTCAATGCAATTTCATTAATAGTATCTAATGGATGCACAGCAGATACCATAAGTCAAGAAATTTTGGTATCACCCTTTAGTGCCATTACTAAAAACGAGTTTGATTTATTCACTTTAAATTATCAAAATCAAACACTCCATCTCAATTTTGCGTCAATACCACAAGCACCAATCTGTATTTCTATTTTTGATGCACTTGGCAAGCAAATTTATCATAACAGCAACATAAGTAATCAAACAGAAAATATTAATACTAGCCAGTGGAATAAAGGAATTTACTTTGTTGAATTTAGAAATAAATCTCAGGTTATCACCAAAAAAATTAGTATTCAATAGCTGTCATGAAACTCGAAAATAAAACAGAAAAAGTTGTTGAAATTCCTCATTTCCTTAACAGGATGTTTCGATATGCTTTATTCAGTTTTTTGTTGATTGTTTTCTCTGTAGGTATTGGTGTTTTGGGGTATCATTTTATTGGTGGATTAAATGACATAGATAGTTTTCACATGGCATGTATGATTTTAACGGGTATGGGACCTACTGCAGAAATGCAAACCAATGCTGGTAAACTTTTTTCATCTTTTTACGCTTTATATAGTGGCGTAGCTTTTTTGAGTATTACAGCCGTGTTTTTTGCCCCAATTGTACACCGCGTGTTACATATTTTGCAGGTAGAAAAAGAGGCTGATTAATATTATTTGGGCAAACCCTTCTGCTATAAACATTAGCATGTTTACATAAAAGGTCGCGGCATACGCAGTACTCGGTTCCGATAGATTCTGTGTTGATTTGCAAATAAAATATTAAGTTTTTATTTTTACAGTTCAAAACGGCCTTGAGCTAGTTTCTAAAGAGTAGCAGCCATCATTGGCTGCGCTCTTTTATTTGATTTGTATTCATTGTCGTACTT